>JBEPVW010000084.1:0-13173 GCA_041690775.1 Acidobacteriota bacterium
TGGCTCAGGTCAACCGTGGGCTGCACGATGTCAACCGACTGGGCGATGTCGCGCAGCGGTTTGTAGTAGCTGAGAAGTTGTTCCATGGGGTTGTAGTTCTTGTTATGCCGCTGCCAGTTGACGGCCCAGAAACTTGGATAGGTGTGCAGAATGGCGACCTGGGACCGGGGTGATGTTCCAGCCAAAGCCGGGCCCGCTTTCATAAACTCTTTGCCGATCTGGGCCACTTCGGAATAGAGCGGGACCGGCGTGCCATCCGCCCCGAGTAGAGTTCCGTGATATTGTTCCTGGCCGTTCAGGGCGCTCCGCCACTGCCAGTAGCTCACAGCATCCGCACCGTGACCAATGTTCTCCCAGGCCATCGCGCGCACTTCGCCTTTGTCCAGATCATTATTGACGCCGGCCCAGTTGACGTGACCGGGCTGGGTTTCCATGATCCAGAAATTTTTCTGTTTGAAGCCACGCGTCAGGTCGTCCGCAGACCCGTTGCTGTAGGCGTTCAGATGCCCCTCGCCTACATAGTCATCCCATACGGCCATGTCGAGGTCTTTGGCGACAACGTAATGATCGTAGCCGTCGAACCATCCCATCATGTTGGTCGTGATGAACTGCCGCGGCGCTGCGTATTGGCGGATAGCATCAAGCTGGTTCTTCTGATAACTGCGCCAGGTATCGCTTACAAAGCGTTTCCAGCTCAACAGCAGGCCGGGATTGCCGTAGCTGGTTTCGATGGGGATCTGGTTCCAGTTGGTATAACTCTGACTCCAGTACGTTGTCGTCCAGCGGGTGTTCAGGTTGTCGAGCGTGCCGTAACGATTCTTGATCCACGCCTGGAAGTCCGCTCGCGTCTGCGCGTCGAACGAAACCTCGTCATACTCATTGTCGATCTGCCATCCGATCACGTAAGGGTTGTGACCGAAGCGTTGCGCCATGCGGCTGGCGATGTCGTGCGCGAGTTCGCGATATTTCGGATTGTCCCAGTTGAATTGCTGACGATTGCCGTGTTCCGCTTTGTGGCCGTTTTCATCGGTGCGAAGGGTCTCCGGATATTTCTGCGTCAACCACGCCGGCGGCGCGGCGGTCGGTGTGCCGAGTACGGTGTAAATGCCGTGCCGGCCGGCTTCGTCGATCGCGTGTTCCAGCCAGTCAAACTGATAGTCGCCTTCCGTAGGCTCCATGGTGCTCCAGGCAAATTCGCCGACACGCACGAAGTGGATGTTGGCTTTCTGCATAAGCTCCGTGTCGGTTTTCCAGCGCGATTCCGGCCAGCGTTCCGGATACCAGGCCACACCAAGCAGGATGGGCGGAGGGGTAGTGGCGGATTTTTGTGGAGAAGGTTGTCGGGCCTGGGCGCCCGAAACACCGGTTGTCATCACCATACAAACGAAGACCGAGAAAACCGCGATGGAAATAAACCGGACCACATTCTTCATCACAAATATCCCTCTGTGGAATCATGCCAATTTTGGGGTAAGTGTATCGCATGTCTTGATCTGCACGCGGCCGACGGGCACTTTGACCGGAATAAAGTCTGCGGCGAAATTTGTCATCCGGCGCAAGTCGTTCGATGCCCGTACCTCCAAATTCGCGGATTCCGCGGCCTCTACGATTTCCAGCGCATCTACATAACATAGGCCGGTCGAGTGAACGGTCGAACGTTTTCAGGAAATTTCAAACAGGAGATACAACATGGACTTTCGAGTGCGCCCCGGAGAAATACAGGAAGATCAGCTGACCGCGATGTTGGAGAGTTACTCGGCAAAGTGGCCGACAAGTCTGTTCATGGGGGCTGCCATCGCTTCCATGATCGGCTCTCTAATATTGAAGTGCCAGCGAAAGGAGCACCACGCGCTTTTCATCGGTCAATGGGCGGCGCCGTTTCTGATTCTTGGACTTTACAATAAGGCAGTTAAGCAGCACGGGTCGGACACGCATCATCCACACGCCCCTGAACATCACGAACCTCGTTAACGCAATCGCCACATTTCGAATCCCCGAACGGCCGGCCACCCCGCTCATGGATTGGTTTGGCTGGAACAGCGAGTGTATGCGTGGAGACGTTTCCTTGCTCGACATTTCCGTCGACAGCGTGATACCCTCGCTAGTTTTCTTTCTTCCGAGGGTCCGATGAGCACCGACACACTAGAATCGACTGGCGTGCAAGCGCGGTTCCATGTATTCACAGATGAGCAGCAGCAGTTGCGTAAAGAGATCCGCGACTTTGCCGCTCGCGAGATTGCGCCCAACGTAATGCGTTGGGATGAGGCGAGCGAATTCCCTGCAGCCCTGGTGAAAGAACTGGGCCGGATGGGGCTGATGGGAGTTATTTTTCCTCAGGAGTACGGCGGGTCGGGCCTGGGGTATGTGGAATATGTGATTGCGGTCGAGGAGTTGTCGCGCGTGGACGGGTCGATCGGCATCATTGTCGCCTCGCACAATTCGCTGGCGACGAACCACATCTATCTTGCGGGCACTGAAGCACAGCGGCAGAAGTATGTGACCAAACTGGCTAGCGGAGAGTGGCTGGGTGCGTGGGGGCTGACGGAAGCAGGATCGGGCTCGGATGCCAGCGGCGCTCGTACCAGCGCGACGAAAAAAGGCGATCGCTGGGTGCTGAATGGCAACAAAACTTTCATCACCAATGGCCATTATGCCGATGTTGCTGTTGTCATCGCAGTCACCGATAAATCGAAAGGCACACACGGGCTTTCGGCTTTTGTCGTGGAAAAGGGAACCCCGGGTTTCCGCCCCGGCAAGAAGGAAAACAAGCTGGGTCTCCGCGCCAGCGACACATCCGAATTGATCTTTGAAGACTGCGAAATTCCAGCGGAAAATCTGCTGGGCAAAGAAGGGGAAGGCTTCATCGATTCCATGCGTGTGCTGGATGGCGGGCGGATTTCGATTGCGGCGCTGTCGCTCGGTATGGCGCAGGGCGCCTTCGATGCGGCGCTGAAATATACCAAAGCACGTAAGCAGTTCGGCAAGGCGATCAGCGAATTTCAGGGGATCCAGTGGAAGATTGCCGACATGGCCACGCAGCTGGACGCGGCGAAACTGCTGACACTACGCGCCGCGCAAATGAAGGATGCCGGCATGAAGACGACGCTGGAGTCGGCGATGGCCAAGCTTCACGCGAGTGAGGTTGCGGTGAAAATCTGCGATGAGGGTGTGCAGCTGCACGGCGGATACGGGTTCATCAAAGATTATCCGGCAGAGAAATTTTATCGCGACGTAAAGCTATGCACGATCGGCGAAGGCACCAGCGAGATTCAGCGGTTGGTGATTGCGCGCGAAGTCCTGAAGCGCTCCTGAATCAATCGAGCGGTTCCACGTTCTTTGGTCGGTAGCGAGGCTTCTTCATCAGGTATCCAATTGGAATAAGACAGGCGGTCATGATGACGAGAACGTGCACCGTGTCCACGTAGGCGAGCACGGTCGCTTGCTGGCGCATCATGTTGTAAATCTGCGCGGCCGCGCGGGTGGCCGCATCGGCGGGGGAGTAGCCGCGGGTCTGCAATGCGCCCGTGAGCCCCTGCTTCATGGCCATATACCTGGCGGACGCGCCGTAGACGTGTGCCGACAGGACCTGCTGGTGCGTCTGAGCGCGCCGCAAAAGCATGGTGCTGATGAAGGAAACGCCGAGGCTTCCGCCAATGTTGCGGGCCAGCGCAGTCAGGCCGGAGACCTCGTTGTTTCTCTCCTGCGGAACGCCGACGTAGGACATCACAGTGATGGGCACGAAAAGAAACGGCATGCCGAGCACCATGATGACGCGCCAACTGACGGCGTCCCAAAAGCTGATGCCGAGGTACAGATCGCCGATGCGCCAGATGCCGAACGTCAGCAGAACGAATCCGACGGTAATCATCAGCCGTGGGTCGACCTTTTGTCCGATATAGCCCACAATGGGCAGCAGTACGATCAGCACAACTGCGCCCGCGGAAAGCGCCATACCGGCCTCGGTGGCGGTGTAGCCCATCACTTCCTGCAGAAACTGCGGAATCATGACCGTGGTCGAATACAGAGCCGCTCCGATAAACAACATGACAAGCTGACTCATGGCAAAATTGCGCCTGCGATAGAGCGACAGATCGATGATGGGATGTTTTGCCGTCGATTCCCGATAGAGAAACGCAACCAGTCCGAATCCGGCAAGCAAAGCGCAGGTGACGATGAAGCGCGAGCCGAACCAGTCGTCCTGCTGCCCTTTGTCGAGCATGAACTGCAGGGAACCGATGGTGAGCGCCAGCAGTCCGAGACCGATGCCATCGACGCTTCTGACGCGTTCGCGGACCTTTTTCAGGTACGGCGGGTCTTCGACGATGCGATGAGTGAGCAGAAGAGAGATGATGCCGACCGGAATGTTGAGAAAGAAAATCCAGCGCCAGCTGTAGTTGTCGGTGATCCACCCGCCAACGGTGGGGCCGATGGCCGGGGCCACGACGACCGCCATTCCGTATAAGGCAAACGCCATACTGCGCTTCTCGGGCGCGAAGGTGTCGGCCAGAATGGCGCGCTCGCTCGGCTGCAGGCCGCCGCCGCCGGCCCCTTGCATGATGCGAAAGAATATCAACATCGGCAGCGAGGTGGCGAGTCCGCAGAGGAATGAGCAGACGGTGAACAGGGCGACGCAGCTCATGTAAAAGCGCTTGCGGCCGATGCGGTTGGAAATCCATCCGCTGATGGGCAGCACGATGGCGTTGGAAACGAGATAGGAGGTCAGGATCCAGGTGGCCTGGTCATAGTCGGCGCCCAGCGTGCCGGCGATGTGCGGAAGCGCGACGTTTGCAATACTCGAGTCGAGCGACTCCATGAACGTCGCCAGCGTCACCGTGAAGGTGATGACCCAGGGATTGTACTTTGGGGTCCAGTGCTCGTAGTGAAATTCGCTGTCGTAATCCCGCTTGTCGGCAGCAGGGACAACGGAAGACTGCGCCATGCCTGCTCCCAGATGTATTTCTACAAAACGTACTGCAATTTCGAGCAACTGAATTTACTTGGTGCGCGTCGTCATGGTATGAAATTCAAGAATAATGCAGCGAACCGCCGTTCGACGGAGGAAGCGTCACCTTTTGGATTCGGTTCACAGTGAGAGGATGCAGGCAATTTTTTCGGCCAGCTTTCGGAATGCGGCCTGTTGGTCGAACGCGATATCATCGCAACCAGCATGGCTACTTCTACATCGACGGGTCCAGCTGATCTTGGCGGCGTGGAAAGCCTGGTGCAGCGCCTGCGGACGGGAGATGTTCGTGCCCTGGCCCGTGCTATCTCTCAGGTGGAAAACAATTCTCCGGGCGCTGCGGCGATTTTGTCGGCCTGCTTTCCGCATACCGGCCATGCGCTGCGAATCGGCTTGACTGGCGCTCCGGGTTCCGGCAAGAGCACGCTTGTCGATCAACTGGCGCGATGCTATCGAGCGCAGGAGCACACGGTCGGAATTGTTGCCGTTGACCCGACCAGCCCCTTTACGGGCGGCGCTATTCTGGGCGATCGGATTCGGATGCAGAGCCATCATGCCGACCCCGGACTCTACATCCGCAGCATGGCGACGCGCGGGTTTCTCGGCGGCCTGGCGTCGACCACCGCAGACATTGCCTCCGTAGTTGAGGCCAGCGGCAAAACGCGGCTGATGGTTGAAACCGTCGGTGTGGGGCAGGACGAAGTCGACATCGTGCGGCTAGCCGATGTGACGGTGGTGGTGCTGGTGCCAGGCCTGGGCGATGACGTGCAGAGTATCAAGGCCGGCATTCTGGAGATCGCGGATATTTTTGTTGTGAATAAGAGCGATCGTGAAGGCGCGGACCGTGTTGAACGGGAAATTCGAACTATGCAATCGCTGGGCGACCACGGGGATGGATGGGTTCCTCCTGTGGTGCGGACTGTGGCCAGCACCGGAGAAGGAACCGCCGAACTGGTGGAAACGATCGATCGCTGTGCGGCATGGCTGCGCGAACACGGAAAATTCGAACAGAAGCGGGCGAAGGCATGGCAGGAACGCCTGCTGGAAATGATTCGCCAACGGTTGACGCACGAGCTGGTGCATCATCGCGTGGGGACGTCCGAGATGGAAGCCTACGCTCGCGCAGTCGCGCAGGGTGACGAGGATCCTTACATTCTGGTAGAACGTCTGGTGCGCGGTCTGCTGGATTTGCACCGCGAGGATCGGTGAGATCCAAGGTAGCGGCGCGTTCGATTTCAGTGGACGATGTGCCCAGAGGGTAGGTTGATTTTCGCGCGAGCGTGCAAGAGAAAGTTGGCAATAAAAATGTTTCGTATCGATCATCTGGGAATCGCAGTTGGCGATCTGCGCCAGGCGCGCAGCTTTTATGAACTCCTGGGAATGGACGCCGGCCCGGAGGAAGTTATCGAACATGAGCAGGTGCGCACGGTAATGATTCCCGCCGGAGAAAGCCGCATTGAATTACTGGAGCCGACTTCTCCTGATTCTGTGATCGGAAGATTTATCGACCGGCGTGGAGAAGGAATGCATCACGTTGCGCTGCACGTTGATGACATTGCCGAGGTTTTTGCGGAGATGAAAGGCGCCGGGATGCGGCTGGTTTCGGATGAACTGAAGATTGGCGCCGGCGGTCACTTGTATTTCTTTGTTCATCCTTCGAGCACCGGCGGGGTGCTTGTCGAAATCTGCCAGAATGCCGACGCTGACGTCCCGGCGGACGTAAACGCCTGATGCTGGTTCTCGTCGTCGATACTGCCGGATCGACGGGCGGAGTGTTGCTGGCGCGGAATGAAAGCGTGGCACACCGCGCCGATGAAGCGGAAGTTCTGGGCGAAATTCTTCTGGAACCTCGAAAATTTTCCACGCAGTTGGTTTCCGGCGTTGCCGAACTATTGCAGCAGAACCGATCCGCGCTTGCTGACTTGGATGCGTTTGCCGTCGTATCCGGCCCGGGCTCATTCACCGGACTTCGTGTTGGGCTGAGTGCCATCAAAGCAATGGCGGAGGTTACGGCAAAACCTGTCATCAGCCTGTCGCGCCTCGTTATCATGGCGTCCATGGCGAAGGCTTGCAACGTGGAGGATTCCGCTTGCGGTCTCGTTCATGCGGTGGCGGACGCCGGGCGAGGCGAGTTTTATCACGGCATTTATCGCGATGCGGGTTGGACCTGCGTGGCGGAATCCTTGCAGACTTTGGACAGCTTCGCCGCCAGCCTGAATTCCTGTCCTGGCGTTATTGTGGCTTCGGAACCGGCGGTTCTGGCTGCTTTGAATGCGATGTCCAATGTCGCGCCGTGTGAGATCGCGTGTGCGACGGCCCGGGACGCGTTGCCCTTGGTACTTGCTGCCTGGCAGGCGCAACGGTTCAGCGATGTGGCGCTGCTCGACGCGAATTATCTTCGCCACATCGAGCCCGCTGTTGCTTCGAGGGCGGACGTACCGGTCGGCGGGTTATGACGGCGGCGACATCAGTCCCATCTGTGATCCGCAGCGGACAAATCATTCGGCGCGCTGGGATTGGCGATGTCGAAGCGATCAGGGAATTGGCGGAGTCGGCACTTACATCCGCCAATTGGCCTGCAACGGCTTACCGGGACTATTGCTGCGGTGCGGAGCGTGAAGGAGATACGCAGGCGAAGGTTTTGTTCGTTGCTGTTCAAAACACTCAGCACACTGGCGGAAGAGTTATCGGTTTCGCCGCTTTCTCTGCTATTACGGAGGCAGGCATTGGAGAATGCGAGCTTGAAAACATGGCTGTCAAAGCGGAGTGGAGGAAGCGCGGCGTCGGAGGCCGCCTATTGGCGGCAGGTCTGCTGTGGTGCCGCACATGGGCTCCAGCAGCGACGCTCGCGGATAGCTCCGGGGAATATCCGGCAGATGGGCATGGATCGCCCGGCGTTACAACCGGTTGCGGGTTGTGGCTGGAAGTGCGCGCTTCCAATCGGGAGGCGGCTGCTTTTTACGAACGTGCCGGTTTTGTTGTAGTTGGACGCCGGCCTGCCTACTATATGCAGCCGACAGAAGATGCAATTCTGATGCGGAAGGTTTTTGATATTTCGACCGCCTGTTGAAATCTCCCATTGCCAGCCGGTTAACCCGCGTGCTAATTTTGCCGTCTATAGCAATAGGAGGTGGTTCCCGATGGAGATATCTTCCGTTTCGGCTCCCCGCTTCGGCTCCAATCCTTTAAGCCGTCTAGTCGAGGAACATCGTCAATATTCTCGCAAACTGGAAAACATTCTGGCCCAGCCCTACCTTAGCGAAAATGAACAAATCGAAGCAGCCCGATTGAAAAAATTGAAGTTGAAATTGAAGGATGAAATGGAGCGATACGCATGCCCTTCCCGATCGAGCCAACTGACGGCCTGAATGCCCAATACAAGTCCCGCTGGATACGTTGCGATCGAGATCGCGGCCTGCACGCAAAGGCGTTAGGATTGCCGTGCCGAACCGTATAATCTGACATACGAATGGTTCGCGACGGATACTTTTACGGCTTAGGTTTCGCGGTGGCAGCTGCGCTGGTGTGGGCAACTACCCATTCCCTGTATTTATTCTGGATACCGCTGTTGCTGGCGGCCTTTTTTCTGTGGTTCTTTCGCGACCCAGAGCGTGAAATTCCAGAGGCGCCGGGCCTGATTGTTTCGCCTGCCGATGGCAAAGTGACAGCCATCGAGGCGATCCATACGGCTGTCGGCGAGCAGCGGCGGATCAGTATTTTCCTCAACGTTTTCGACGTCCATGTCAACCGCGCCCCGATTGCGGGAAATATCCAGGCGATCAATTACAAGACAGGCAAGTACCTGAACGCGATGAATCCGGACTCCGCCACCCACAATGAACAAAACCTGGTTGAGGTCGCGGGTGAGTTGTGCACGGTTTCCTTCTGCCAGATTGCCGGTCTCCTCGCGCGGCGTATTGTTTTCCAGAAAAAGATCGGTGATTGGGTCCATCGCGGAGAGCGGGTCGGGCTGATCAAATTCGGCTCGCGTGTGGATGTGGTATTTCCCGTTTCCTGCGAAGTTCAAGTCAGGCTCGGGGACCGAGTGCGTGGCGGCGCGTCTGTACTCGCCATCATGTCGCCGGAGGATGGCGAAGAACTGCTGGCTGCAGTTTCCTCTGAGGTCGGATTCGTCGGCTCCGTGGCGGAGCCGCTGCGATGACCGAGGCACACGGCAGGAAACGCCGGCCAGCACGGCGAGGCATGTACATCCTGCCGTCATTGTTTACCGCTGGAACCATCGCTGCCGGTTTTTATGCGATTGTACAAAGCCTGCAGGGTTCGCCGATTGAGCCGCATCATTTCGATTACGCTGCCCTTGCCATCGGATTCGCGGTGCCTTTCGATGGGCTGGACGGACGCATCGCGCGTATGACAAATACGGCCAGCGACTTTGGCCGCGAGCTGGATTCTCTGGCCGACGTTATTACTTTCGGCGTTGCCCCCGCGATTCTGGCCTATAGCTGGGGCTTTCGAATGCTGCCGCCCGACATGGATCCTATGCTGCGGCAAAAGCTGCTGCAGATCGGGGCGGTGGTTTGTTTCCTCTTCCTGATCTGCGGTGCGTGCCGCCTGGCCCGCTTCAACACAAGCGCCGACGCGAAGCCAAAGAACCCTGGGCGGCCAGATCGAAAGTATTTTGTCGGAATGCCGATCCCAGCCGCCGCCGGTGTGGTCGCTGCCACCATTCATTTATTTGGTGGAACTCCAGTGTTCAACGGCATCCTCGCGGGCGTGTGGATCTTGCTGATTGGGCTGGTGGGCTTTTTAATGGTCAGCACCTGGCGCTTCTGGAGCGGGAAAGAAATCAATCTCACCGGCCGTCATCCCTTTCAACTGCTCGTGCTGATCGGTGCCGTAGTGTGTGTGGTTGTGCTGTTTCATCACGTAATCCTTTTCATTCTTGCGCTCGGCTACATGTTTTCCGGACTGCTTGCGCGGGCAGCCTATTCCTGGTCTTTGCGACACCGGCGAAACACGAAACCTGGCAGTCCTGTTCCCGCGATTCCAACAGATTCAATTCGGCAAGACTCAAGTCATATAGGTACAACGTAAATGCCAGAAAAGTCTTTACGAATTGTGATCGTCGGTGCGGGTACCCTGCTCGGCAAAGCTCTCAATGATGAACTGGCCGCCTCCGCGTTTGCATCGGCGGATTTTCACCTGATTGACGATGAGGACGCGTTGGGCAAGCTGGCCGTTACCGCCGATGAGGTGACATTTATTCAACGGATCGAGCCGGATTCATTTGAAGGCTGCGATTTTGCATTTTTTGCGGGTGGTGCCGAACTCACTCGCAAGTATTGGCGGCAGGCTCTGAAGGCTGGGTCCAGCATCGTCGACTTATCCGGAGAATTGGAGGGTGAACCGGGCATCCTGGTCCGCGCTCCGTGGGTTCAAGATGATCCTGCGATTGCAGCGCAGAATGCGCCACAGCCGGCCGCACCCGATCTCCAGACGCGCGCCGTGGTTTCAGCGCACCCGGTTGCGGTGCTGCTCGCGTTGTTGGTTGCGCGCAGTCAGCGGATCGCGCCATTGCACGGCCTTTGGGCGACACTGATGCAACCTGCCTCAGAGTACGGCCATGCGGCGCTGGAAGAGCTGCACCAGCAGACGACAAATCTACTTTCCTTTCAACCTTTGCCAACAGAGGTCTTCGGTGGCCAGACTGCATTTACGCTGGCGGTTTCGTTCGGCGCTGAAGGCCGGGTTGCTCTTGAATCTGCGGCGGACGGAATCCGCCGGCATTACGCAAAGATTGCTGCCCACCCGGCGGCTTCCCTCGCACTCCAGGTCGTACAGGTTCCAGTGTTCCACGGCTATGCGTTTTCGATAGCCCTTGAATTTGCGCAGCCAGTTACAGCCAGGGAGCTAGCCAGCGCTCTCGTTGGATCTCACGTCCACATCGTGCCACATGCCAGTGAATTTCCTGGCAACGTGCAGGCTGTGGAAGAAGAAGATCTACAGGTTTTGGTCCGACCCGTCATCGAAGACACGCACCAGCCTAGGACGAAAGGGTCGAAGCAGGAATCGAGCACGCAAGCGGTCACTCGTTTCTGGTTATGGATTGTCGCGGACAATCTGAAATTCGCTGCCCAAAATGCCATCGCCTGCGCTGTAGAGCTGAATCGCCTGCGCCCGCGCGGAACTGTTCAGTAGATAGCACGCGCCTGCCCTTCACGGCACAGGGATTTCTTCGGACAACAGCATCGTGATGCGCTACTCTGGGACATCGTGACGGCGCGAATCGAAAAGGCCATCACGTTTCTACCGTTCAACAATCGTCATCTTTGCAGAGGAGCCATATGGAGACACGTAGACGGGACTTGCTCAAGTTCGCTGGCGGCGGAATTGCCGCTTCTCTGGTTGCCGCACCGGCCTTGTACGCGGCCGATAGAACTATTGCACCGCACAACGGCAGCGGCATCTACGATGTTCGTGCTTTTGGAGCTGTTGGTGACGGCAACGCGATCGACACAGCGGCTGTGAACAAGGCTATCGATGCCGCCAGTTCTTCCGGCGGGGGCACGGTTCGTTTTTCGGCCGGCACGTATGCCTGTTATTCCATCCACCTGAGGAGCCACGTCACACTGTTTCTGGAGCAGGGCGCCACGATTCTAGCTGCTCCCACGCCCGCGCAAGGACCATCTGGCGGCTATGATGCACCAGAACCGAACGCGCCCTGGGTCGCCTACCAGGACTATGGCCATAACCACTGGCATAACAGTCTAATTTGGGGAGAGGACATTCACGATTTTGCCATCTGCGGGCTGGGCCTGATCTGGGGCAAGGGGCTCGACAAGGGCTGGGGACGCAGCACACCCAATGAGGCGGAGACTCCGGGCGGGGGCAACAAGTCCATCGCGCTAAAAAACTGTCATAACGTGGTCCTCAAGGATTTCTCGATCCTGCAAGGCGGATGGTTTGGGATTCTGGCTACGGGCGTCGATAATTTGACAATCGAAAATCTCACAATCGACACGAACCGGGACGGCATGGACATTGACTGCTGCCGCAATGTGCGTGTCTCGAACTGCACCGTCAATTCGCCATGGGACGACGCGATTGTTCCGAAGAGCTCGTTTTCGTTGGGCTATGCGCGGGCTACAGAAAACGTAACGATCTCGAATTGTTATGTAACTGGAACCTATCAGATGGGAACTTTACTCGATGGAACGTTCAAGAAATTTCCAGATGGGGCCAATATCCCGCGAATTGGACGCATCAAGCTGGGAACGGAATCGAATGGCGGCTTCAAGAATATTGCTATCTCAAACTGTGTTTTTGAAGGCTGTCATGGTTTGGCTTTGGAGACTGTAGACGGAGCTTTGCTCGAAGATATTGCAATCACCAATATCACTATGCGCGACATTGTCACCGCGCCGATTTTCCTGCGGCTTGGCGCCAGGATGCGTGGTCCAAAGAATGTCCCGATCGGTCAGCTGCGTCGGGTTCTCATCAGTAACATTGTCGCTTCCAACGTGAACTCGCAGCAGTGCTCCATCCTCAGCGGCGTTCCTGGCCACGCGATTGAGGATGTAAAGATCGCCGATGTTTTCGTCCAGCATCATGGAGGCGGAACAGTGCAACAGGCGGCACTCCACCCGCCAGAGGTTGAAAGCGAGTACCCTGAGCCCAACATGTTCGGCACCACGCCTGCTCAGGGCTTCTATCTTCGGCATGTTCGAGGAATCGACATGAGCCATGTTGAGATTACTTCGCTCCAGCCGGATCATCGTCCAGGATTTGTGTTGGATGACGTGCGAGATGCGGATTTTTTGCGTATCAAAATGCAGCGAGAACAGGGAAGCCCTGTTTTTTCCCTTCGCGATGTGGACAATTTCAGTTCGTATCTCACCCGGGGAGTTCCTGACTCTACTCTGGATCACGTTGCAGAGAAAACCTTGTAATCTTTTGCGAACCGGCGCCTGGATGGGGAGGATGTAACGCGTGAAGCGGCGCGCATTTATAGAGTTGGCGGGCCTGGGACTGTCAAACTTCGCTTGGTCGAAGCTGGCCGCCGCAGCTGAGACGGGTCCGTTCGAGCCGGCATCTGAATCCCAGACGAACGCGTCACTGGCTTACGGATCGGGTCATTTTGGAGAATGGATCGAAGATCCATTTGGGCTGCCAGCCTACCGTTACACGTGCAACCAGATCACAGATCCAAAGGCCGTCAGTCCGGTACATAAGGAATGGCGTTCTCCGACCGA
>JBEPVW010000085.1:0-13116 GCA_041690775.1 Acidobacteriota bacterium
GAAGGCTGGAACGTGGCTATCGACGCATTCGCGAACGTCCATTTGGAAGAGGGCAGCGCACCCGGTCTGCGCGATTTGCACTCCCCGGTTCTGCAGGATCCGGTGATCGACCCCTGGAACACCACCGTCGACAGCTCGCAGTTAGCCAATCCGACACCGGATGAGAAAGTTACTGAAATTCCGCTGACCGAGCCGCAGATGGAAATCATCCTCGCCGCCCAGGTCTCCGACGAGGCCAACTGCGCTTTCAATGAATCGTTTCGGCTTACACTTGACGGCCATCTGAACATCGACGCGCTCGAATCGGCATGGCGGACTCTGCTCGATCGCCACGATGCACTGCGCATGTCTCTGACTCCGGCTGGCGACAGGCTGCGCATCGATCGGCGCCGCTCAATTCCCATCGAGCAGGTCGATCTCACGGATCACGCCCCTGAAACACAAGAAGAATTACTTGAGACTCTGATCTCCGCCGAAGGCACTCAGCCTTTTGACCTTGTCCATAGCGCCTTGCTGCGCGCCCAACTAATAACCCTCGCGCAGGAGCGGCATCTGCTTGTGGTCACGGCGCATCATCTGATCTGTGACGTCTGGTCCGTCAATGTGATCGTCAATGAATTGGGCAAGCTGTATTCCGCAGTCCTTCGCGATGTCTCGGCGGAACTGCCCGCAGCCATTCCTTTCTCGCAATATGCAACCGAGGTGCAATCCGAAGCATGGCGGCAGCAGGAAATTCTGGATCTTGCGTACTGGAAGCAGCGGCTGACACCACAGCCGGAATTGCTGACGCTGCCCTCTGAACGCAGTCGACCCTCGACTCGCAGTTTTTCCGGTTCAACTTTCATCGCGGAGTTTCCAAAAGAATTTTCCGCGGCACTGCGCAAGACAGGCGCCAGCGCCGGCTGCACTTTGTTCACCACGCTGCTCGCCGGCTGGCAGATTTTATTGTGGAGGCTAAGCGGGAATGCCGATCCGGTGACCATGATCCCCACGGCTGTGCAGTCGCAGATGGAGGACAAGGTTCTCGTTGGCGATTGTGTTCACCTGTTGCCGATTCACACCACTCTCGACCCGGAAATGCGGGCAGCAGACTATCTACGCGCTTTGAAGGCGATAGTTCTCGATGCGCACGAACATCAAAATGCCACTTACGGCACCATTGTCCGTGAACTGGCTGCGTCGCGAGAACCAGGACGGTTGCCTTTAAGCGAAATCCAATTCAATCTGGAGCAGGTTGGCCCGAGCGCCTCTTTCGACGGCCTTCAGGCTCGGGTCCGCGCCAACGGCAAGCAGGCGGTCAACTTCGATATTTTCCTCAACATTGTCGATACCGGAAGTGGCCTTCGCCTGGAGTGCGACTACAGCACGGCTCTTTATGATGAATCCACCATCGCCCGCTGGCTCGGATGTTACCGCACGTTGCTCGAAGGTATGGTTGCAGATTCCGCGCAGACCATCGCAATGCTGCCGATTCTGGAGCCCGCGCTGCGCGAGCAATTGGAAGCTTGCAACGCCACGGCAAACGAGCCGCTTGCAGCCGACAGTGTTCCAGCGTTGATTGCCCAGGCCTTCGCCGCGATGCCATCCCAGCCAGCCGCGGATTTCTACGGGATGGAGCTCAGCCGCAACCAGCTCGCGGAACAAAGCGATCGGCTTGCGGCATGGTTGATGCGAAACGGCGGCGGTCCCGGCTCCCTGGTGGGCATCTACATGGATCGCTCGCTCGAAATGCTGGTGGCAATGCTCGGCGTCATGAAAGCGGGTGCTGCGTATGTGCCCCTCGACCCGATATTTCCGCCTGCTCGTATTGAACAGATCGTCGAAGAGACACGCGTTCCGGTAATGATCACGTTGAGTCATCATCTGGAGGCATTGCCGAAATCGAACGCGAAGGTGATTGCACTGGACACAGAGGCAGACACGTTGGCGTCAGAACCGCTGACAACGCTGCCGCGGATTCCAGCCGATGCGCGCGCTTATGTGATTTTCACTTCCGGTTCCACGGGAAGGCCCAAAGGCGTGGAAGTAACCCACGGTTCAGTGGTAAATCTGCTGACCGATCTGTCGCAGCGCCTTGAGATGAAACCGGCGGACCGCTTGCTCGCTGTCACCACTCTATCGTTCGATATCGCAGTCCTCGAAATGATGCTGCCGCTCGTCTCCGGAGGAACGGTTGCCATCGCGGATCGCGACGACATCGCCGACGGTGCCCGCCTGGTGGAGCTGCTGAAGGCAACCCGTACCACCGTATTGCAGGCCACTCCAGTGACATGGCGGATGCTGCTGGAGCAGGGATTCCAATGCGAGCCAGGATTCAAAATGCTGTGTGGCGGGGAAGCGTGGACCCCTGCGATTGCTGACCAGCTACTTGGAAAACAAGCCGGTTCAGGCAGCCGATTATGGAATATGTACGGCCCGACCGAGACCACTGTCTGGTCCTCTGTCACCGAAGTAAAGCGTGGCGCATCGCGCATGACCATCGGTCCTCCAATGGCAAATACCCGCTTCTACGTGCTGGATGCGCGGTTCCAGCCCGTGGTGCCCGGCGTGTCCGGCGAGCTGTTTATTGCTGGAGCCGGTGTTGCCAGAGGATATTATGAGCGGCCCGAACTGACCGCCGAAAAGTTTCTGAACGATCCTTTTGTGCCTGCCGAGCGGATGTACCGCACCGGCGATGAGGTTCGCCAACTGCCCGACGGCCGCATTGAATTTCTAGGCCGGCTGGATCAGCAGGTCAAGCTGCGTGGGTTCCGCATCGAGTTGGGTGATATTGAGACTGCGATGCGGGCGCTTCCAGGCGTTCGCGATGCCGTCGCTATTCTTCGGCCAGACGCAAACGGAGAAGCAATTCTGATTGGCTACTACATCGGGGCTGAAAACCGCGCTTCAACGGAACTACGACAAGCGCTAAGCAGCCAGCTTCCTGCGTATATGATCCCGACGGTTCTCAAGCAGCTCGAATCTCTCCCGCTGACCCCCAACGGCAAAATAGATCGTCGTGCATTGCCCGATGCTCGCCCTGCGAAGCAAGAGAAAGAAGAGGAATTTCTGGAACCTGTGGCTCCGACCGAGGCAGTTCTGGCGGAGATTTTTGCCGAGGTGCTGGGATGCGGTCGGATCGGTATTCGAACCAGTCTCTTTGAACGGGGTGCGGACTCGCTGGGAATTTTCCAAATCGCATCGCGTGCGTATCGCAAAGGGCTTGCCGTGACCGCGAAGCAATTGATGCAGCTGCACACGGTGCAGGCAGTGGCCGCGGCCCTGGATTCAATGCAGGGAAACGCGAATATCTCCCTGGCGTCTTCCGGTGCGGCGCGCGTGGGACTTGCTCCTATCGATCCAGGCAACGCGTCGGGCGTCTCGGATGATGGCGACACCGCTCTGGAAAAGCCGGCGCTGTCCCAGGCGGAGCAGGACATCCTCAAAATCTGGAAACAGCTTTTCAAGGTTGAAGACCTGAATGCCCAGTCCGACTTTTTTGACCTCGGCGGACATTCACTGCTGCTGGCAAGGCTCCAGATTGCGATCAAGAAGAAATTCAAAGTTCAATTGGCGGCGGCGGATGTTTTCCGTCAGCCGACCATCGCAACCCTTGCGGTATGGCTCGAACATGCACAGTCCGCGGCACAACTGGCGATCGATCTCGCAGCGATCAAGCCGGCACATAATCCCCGCATCGTTCCGATCCAGCCATCCGGTACCGGCCGCCCGATTTTTGTTATCTCGCAAAGCATGATTTTTCGAACTCTGGCGGCGGAATTGGGAACCGATCAGCCCGTGTATGCGGTCCAGATGTTGGAACAGGATGCGGCGGCCATGCAGTCAGCCACCTTTGAAGAACTAGTCGATTTTTATATTCGATTGCTGCGTGAAGTACAGCCCAACGGACCTTACCGGCTGGCTGGCTGGTGCGTTTCGGCCTGGATTGCCTACGGCGTGGCCCGGCAGTTGGAGAAAGAGGGCGCGGAAGTAGAGATGTTGATGGTTATCGATTCCTGGGCCCCCGCATATTTTAGTGGCCAGCCGCATGTCCGCCGCAAACTGATGATCGCCGTTTATGAAGTGCAGCGTTCCCGCTGGATTGGACGACGTCTGAGGCAAGCCAGTGCATCGCAATCGAGGACTTCCATCGAGCGGTGCCTGCGTGGATGTGCTGCAATGGGCGAAAAGATCGTCGCGCGTTTTCAAAGCCCTGGAGTTCCGCCCGATCCTCGCAAGGTCGAGGAGGCGGAACGCCTTAAGGAATTGCAATCTACGGCCCGCTATGCTGCCCTGACCGGCCCTCTGCAGGGAAGGATTTTGTTGTTCCGCAGCGAGGAAGAGCCGACCGGTCCTCTGCTCGCTCCCGACATGGGCTGGGCACGATTGCTGGGTCATCCCGCGCAGGTGGAGTTATTGCCCGGAGATCATCATCAAATCTTCGATCTTGCTGGAGCGCGAATGATGGCCCTCAGCGTTCGTAAGTTGCTGAATGCCGCACCACCTCGGTTGATGGATTCAGTCATGCCGAGCGGTGCGAACCCCAAGCACGAGACCCAAAACCTCCCCCTGGTGGAGGCTTAATGCGTCCGATCAAAAATGCAATTTGAAAACCGATGGACGCCGAACACACTTATCCGCTAAAGGAAAAGTAATGGATGTTTTCGCCTCTGAGTTCGCCAGTCTCGTCCCGTACGGCGAGCGTTCCAACAGCATTCTCCGCGGGCTTTAGTTCGAACAGCAACCACCCGGGCGCAATCGACGCAGGTAGCCGTAAACTCAGGAGCGCGGGCGCACGTTGCGGATGCGTCTCCACGTCAAATGCATCCAGCGGCAGGTTCAGACCGACACCTTCTCCCTTCAACACCGCTTCCTTGCTGGTCCAGCAACGGTAAAAACCATCGAGCCACGTTTCCTGCGGCAGACCTCGCAGCGTAAGCAGCTCGTGGCGAGAAAAATGATGCTCGGCGATATCATGATCGATCGGCCGCACCATCTCAAGATCGACGCCAAGTTCATATCGGTTGGACACAGCGAGCACAGCCATGCCCGCGCTGTGAGACAGGTTGAATCGGAGTTGTCGCGGGTTCTGCCCAGATTCTATTTCCGGCTTCCCGTACGCATTGCACGAAAAGCGAATCTCTGCGGGGGGAGTACCGGCATAGCCGCCGAGAAGCGTTCGCATCACGGAATGCGCGCGGACATAGCGGTCCCGATCTCGGGGGAAAACGAAACGTCGGGCGCGGTCGGTTTCCTCTGCACTAAGAATTCCCCAATCAGACGGGATGGGTACGACATCCAGATTCCACGCGCAGACGTGTACACCCGCAACCGGCAGTGGCGGACTCTTTTCGACGGATGGCCAGAATGAATTTTGTGCGTTCATTTTTATCGCAGTTCCGCTGACAAAGTCTCGCATCACGTCGAAGCCGCAGCATCGCGAGCGGTTTCAATCCACGCCCGTTCCAGATCATGCGCCAGCCGGCTCCAGTCATAATGCTCCACCACGAGATTCCTGCCATTTCGTCCCAACTCCGCGGCCAGCTCGGGAGCGTTCAAGAGATCCGAGACACATTGGGCGAACTCTGTCGCTGTATCAGCAATCAGGCAATGCTCTCCCGAAATAACGTCCAGTCCTTCCGCCCCCACTCGCGTGGTCACAACTGCTTTGCCCATCGAGAGCGACTCGAGGATTTTGATTCTGCTTCCGCCTCCAATGCGCAATGGAACCAGCACAACAGCGGCGCGCGCGAAATATGGCCGGATGTCGGGTACTTCTCCAATCCATTCGACCCCGCGCAAACCTTCGACCTGCTCGCGTAACTTTGTCGCTGCCTGCCGTCCAACCACTCGAAGAGTCGCCGCAGGATTTTTCAATTGGATCTGCGGCAGAATCTCGCGCAGAAGATAAAGCAGGGCGTCGCGATTCGGCTGCCAGTCTAATGAGCCGAGAAACAGCAGTGAATTGCGCTCGGTAGTTTCGGGAACCGGCTGCAAATAATCCGTGTCGACGCCGTTCGAGATCAGCGATGTCGCCCGCGCTCCCCACTCCTTCGCAGTCTGTTGTTCCTCTGCGCTGACGGCGGCCACTCGCGCGGCTTGAGAAAAGCAGCGCTTTTCAAACCGTGCCATTTTCCACGCCTGCGCACCCATATACATCCGCTCCAACAAATTTGCAGCGTGCTCGGCGCGCCGCCGCCAAACCGTCGTTTCAATGTTGTGTGCCATCACCAGCATCGGTAAACGACGTACAGCGGGTATGTAGCTGGCGTACGGAGTCCATTCGCAATGCACCAGATCGTAACCTTCGTCTCTCGCCAACCGCCGCACAGCACGCGAGAAGCGGCGAGTGTGGTGGCGCGATACAGAATATGGCCACAGCGAAAAAATATTCGCCAGCGCGCCTGCGTAAAACCTGAAGGAATTCGATGGGGACAGGTCTCGTACAAGCACCACGCGAATGCCAAATTTCTCCAGCAGGGAACGTCCAGGCTCATCCTGCTTTCCATAACAAAGGAACGTAATCTCGTGATCGCGAGCCAGATGGCGCAGCAGGTTCCAGGTGCGAATCCGTTTGCCGGAATTTAGAGGAAACGGAATTTCCTCATCCAGCACCAGCACTTTCAACCGCCGGACTTGCATGCCGGCGTCAGACCCCGTCACTTCGCAATTCAAACTGCTGGACGGCATCTCCACTTCGATCCCGGCTCTCCGTTGCAGCGAAAACTCTTCTACTTATTCTGAAGAAATCTTAGATTACTTTATCCTAAGTACGCCCTGTCCCTGCTGCGTTACGTCTCTGTTGCACCCAGGTTCGCAGCACCGGAAGATCGAATAGTGCGATAGTTGAAGACAGCGGAAGACCAGTGAGTGAGGAACCTCTGAACATGTATGAAGACAGGGATGAAAACCCGAATGCGCAATTCATCGAGAAGCTGAGGCGCGCCGCCATGGAGCATGGAGGCGCCGAGCCGCCCTCGCCCCGCCGCCGCAATCACCTGCTCAGCCGCCTCTGGATTGCAATTATCGCCGTAATTGTCGTCCTCACAGTGATCGCAGGCCTCATCCAAAAATGGCTGTGGATGCGGCAACTTCACTACGTCGGCGTGTTCTGGACCCTGCTATCGCTTCAGTGGGGAATGTTCGGCATCGCCTTTATTTTCGCCTTCGTCTATCTGTGGATCAATTTCCGCATTGTCGGCAAAACCATCCGTGCCTTGCGACGAAATCCAATCGACAGGGTCGCATTCGTCGATGCTCCATCGAACACAAGAAAAATCGACTTCGACATCAACCCTCGTTTCATCGATCTGATTATTGGCGTCGCGGCTGCCTTCGTTTCCCTCCTGTTCGCTCTCGGGGTTTCCAGCCAATGGGACACCTTCCTCCGCTACTGCTACGGCGGGAATTTCGGGCTGATCGATCCGCTCTTCAAAAGAGAAGTCGGTTTCTATGTCTTTCGGCTCCCGTTTTATGAGCTGTTGCAGGGCAGTCTGGCGTACGTAACCATCATCGCTCTCGCAGTGGCGGTCATTGCCTACGTGTTCTTCGGACTCCTGGGCCTCAGCCCCACCAGAACAATCACAGTCCGCGGAAATATTGCGCAGCATCTGACCGTGCTTCTTTTCATCCTGCTCGCTGCCTGGGGATGGGGCTTCTACCTGGGCCGCTACGATCTCGCTTACTCGACCCTCGGGGTCGTTTACGGAGCAGGCTACACATCGGCCCACATCACCCGAGTTGTGTTGTGGATTTTGGTCGCTGCTTCAGCCGCCGGCTGCATCCTTCTCGTACTCAACTTCTTTCGGCCCCGCATGAAAGCTCTCGTAATTGGCCTCGCCATTTACGCGGCACTATATGTCGTTGGAATGATCGCCCTGCCGCAGTTGTTCCAGAAGTTCGTCGTGCAGCCAAGCGAACTCAGCATGGAAGCGCCCTACCTGAAGGACTACATTCAGTTCACCCGCAAGGCTTACGGACTGGATGCGATCCAGGAAACCTCCTACCCTGCGCTCCCCGACCTAACGTCCGACGTGATCGCAAG
The DNA here is from genome assembly GCA_041690775.1 of Acidobacteriota bacterium. GTDB lineage: Bacteria > Acidobacteriota > Terriglobia > Terriglobales > Acidobacteriaceae > JAKAAZ01. The sequence goes on from JBEPVW010000085.1 coordinate 8,024, forward strand.
AAACCAGGACACGATCCAGAACATTCGCCTGTGGGATCCACGGCCGCTGCTCCAGACTTACCAGCAGACCCAGGCAATCCGCCTCTATTACCAGTTTTACAATGTCGATGTTGACCGCTACCACCTGCCGGATGGCTACCACCAGGTGATGCTGGCGGCGCGCGAACTCTCTCCAAAGCTGCCGGAGCAGGCGCAGACCTGGGTCAATCAATATCTCCAATTCACCCACGGCAATGGTCTGGTGATGAGCTTCGCCACCCAGACCATCGGCGGTGGTTTCCCCAAATACCTGATGGAGAACATCCCGCCCCAATCCGACTACCGAGTGCGAGTCTCACAGCCCGACATCTACTTCGGCGAGGCGATGCCCGGATACCGAATCGTCGCCACTGGCATCAAGGAGTTCGATTATCCGAAGGGGAATGAAAACGTCTACACCAGCTATGCCGGAACCGGAGGCATACCGCTCGATAGCCTTTGGAAAAGACTGTTATTCGCCTGGACCCAGGAAGATGTCAACATCCTCTTTACCTCCTATCTGCGCCCGGAGAGCCGCATCCAGATATGGAGAACCGTCCAGGAGCGCGTGTCGAAAATCGCGCCATTCCTCAGCCTCGACCGCGACCCCTACGCGGTGTTAAGCGACGGCAAGCTGTACTGGATTCAGGATGCATACACCACCTCGGATAAATTTCCCTATTCCAGCCCCTACTCCTCGGAGTCGACTGATGAGCTGAACTACATTCGCAACTCCGTAAAAGTCGTTGTGGACATGTACAACGGAACTGTTTCCCTCTACGTCATGGACCCAGGCGATCCTGTTCTGGCCGTCTATCGGCGCGCCTTTCCAGGCGTTTTCAAAGACCTGAGCCAGCTATCGCCCGATCTGAAGAGTCACCTCCGCTACCCCGAGGATCTCTTCGCCATCCAGACCCACGAATACAAAACATTTCACATGACCGATCCACAGGTGTTCTATAACCGCGAAGATTTGTGGGACTCTCCCAAGGAAGAGTACGACGGTAATGAGCTTTCCATGGACCCGTATTACATCCTGATGAAGCTCCCCGGCAGTAGCAATCTGGAGTATCTGTTGATGACTCCCTTCACTCCGCAAAACCGCGACAACATGATCGCGTGGGTAGCCGCGCGCTGCGATTTTCCTGAGTACGGAAAGATGATCTTCTACGAGCTTCCCAAGGAGAAACTGATCTACGGGCCCAACCAGATCGAAGCCATGATCGATCAGAACACCACCATCTCTCAGCAACTCACGCTCTGGAACCAGAAAGGTTCGCAGGTCATCCGTGGCAAGCTGGTTGTGATCCCCATTGAAAATTCCTTTCTCTACGTCGTGCCGCTTTATCTGAAAGCGCAGGGCACAAACTTCCCCCAGCTCAAGCGCGTCATCGCCATCACCGCGGACAAGGTTTCAATGGAGCCCACACTGGACGGCGCCCTGGCCGACCTCTTCGGCGCACAGCAACCGCAAAAAGCGGGAGGAATGCTCGCGTCTACTCTACAGTCGCAGCCGCAACAGCAGCCGCAGTTAGGCCAGGCGCGAAGCCAGCTAGCCGCGGCCCAGAAGGCGATGCAGCAAGGGAATTGGGAAGACTTCGGCAAAGCCATGCAACAGCTCAGCCGGCTATTGGGTTCTACGAAGCAGTAAAGTGCTTCTGGCTTTGTTGACATCTTCTGCCACCAACGGTTGTCGTCCTGAGCCGCAGGCGAAGGATCTCGCGGTTGGCCGGATAACCGCGAGATCCTTCGCTTCACTTCGTTCCGCTCAGGAAGACAAACACTCATTCTGCCAGAGCATGTCAACAGCGCCAGCTCGTCTCATCCTGAAACACCTCTTCATAGACTTCGATCAGCTTTTGCCGCTGGTGGGCAGGAGAATATTCCCGCGTCAACTCCTGCGCACCCGCAATCAGTTGACTTCGCAGCTCGGGAGAATTTCGCATCCTCTCCATAGCCGCCGCAAGCTGGCTCACATTTTCCGACTCAACCAGCAGACCGTTCCGTCCATCGGCAATCAGATCGGGAACGCCGCCCACCGCGGTAGCAATCACGGGAACCCGCAGGCAAAGGGCCTCTAGTACAGAGTTCGGCGTTCCTTCCGTCAAGGAAGGTTGGATCATGCAATCGAGCATCTGCATCCACTCCGCACAATTCCCCTGAAAACCGGCGAAGTAAATCTTGTCGCGGATACCGAGCTGTGCAGCCTGCTGCTCCAGCGCTTCTTGTTCCTTGCCATCGCCAACAACAATAAGAAATAGTTTCGCGTCAGGCCCGGCCGCTGCGCACAACTTGTGGAAAGCGGAGACCATATAGCGATGGCCTTTTTCTATGCTGAGCCTTCCCACCGACCCAAAGACAAACGCATCGTCGGGAACTCCGATGCTGCTTCTCGAAACTGCCTCTCCATCATGTTCGCGGGAGTAAGGCGGCAACATCGCATTTTTCACAACGACTGGCTTACGCCGATTGCCGCGCAGGCGGGAAATTTCCTCCGCCTGTTTTTGCGAGACACATACCACCCTTTGGGCACGTTTCAGCGCCTGCCGCTCCAGCATTTCGTAAAAGATAACGCGCTTATTTTCCCCAGTAAATCCGCGCACGAAAGCCACATGGGCAGTGCCGGTCCGTCGCGCCGCAAGATACCCAACCACGTTTGCCTTGAAGCCATGCGTACACAGGAGCGATCCCTTTCGCTCCTTCAACTTTTGCGATAAGCGATCTACAAGATCCAGGCGAACTCCACCCGGCAGGCACAGCGTGGGAATATTTCTCTGCTCGGCAGCGACCAGAACTTCCGGCCTCTCATCCAGATCATGAAACGACCCGATCGCGATCCGATAATCGGAACACTGCATATCCGCTGCATGGTGAAGAATTTGTTTCTCAGGCCCGCCAACCACGTTGCTGCCAATCAAATGCAGTACGTCATAACTCATCGTGGTCCCAGCTTCCCATGAAAAGCTATCAAGTCAGTCCCGTTTTGGCGAACAAGCGAACGCATTTCGATGAGGTGGTGTGGTTCCACCGGCTTGCGAACCACTTTGGGAAACACTCTCAAGATTAAACTTCGGCTTATTTCGGGGATACCAGCGGCAGGTTCATCCATGCAAGACCGATGCTCCGATGCATATTGGAACTACTATCGTTTCCAGATCCGTCGTAGAAGACCGCCAGCTTATTGCCAAAACGCAGCACGGACGGTAGTCCAATGCAACGCTTTGACCACGTCGAATTCCGGATGTCGAGCACCACAGCCTTTTTCCGCGGGTCCCAGTGGTTCAGGTCCTTCGTCCAGTAGACCCAGATCGCATCGGTGTACTCTCCTCTTTTGTCGATGCCGATGTGATCGGTAAATAAAAACCAGGTCTTGTTTGACGGCTCAAAGTAAAGAGAGCTGTTCTCGATTTGCTCGCTCAGCGGCAAAATCGGGTTGGGGTCGATGCGCCAGGGCCCGTTCAGGTCTTTCGTCCGGGCGATGCCAATTGTCCGTCGTACAGGTTGATCGGTAGACGCGCTGAAAAACTGTAGGTATTCGTCCCCTTGTCGAATAATCTGGCCGGGACTCGCCGTTGCGGAATGATAGGTCACCGGTTGCGGACGAAAGGGAATGACATCAGGCTGTTTGCGCCATGGCCCGGTGGGAGCTTGAGACACTGCCTTCATCGTCAAATAGGGGAATTCCGGTATGCGATCCGGCGGCGCGCTGACATGAGGCGTCCCCAGATAGAACATCTGCCATTGCTTGCCATCGAAATAGGTAGTCCCATAGCTTGCGCTTGCCGAATCGTCCGATCCGGGAGGACCCAGTTTCAACACCGTTCCACGCTTCTTCCAATGGCGAAGATCGCGGCTCGTCGCCAACGCAACCAGCCAGCCCGTCGGCCCCGCCGCATCGTAGTGCATATAGAAGCGGTTTTTGTCCTGGAAGACCCACACGTCTCGCGCGCCGTATTCATCACAGTTGCCCGGGCAGTTGCCGTATCGAAGCACAACGCCTGCATCTTTAGCCTCGTAACGGAGAGTCGCCGTTGGACGGCCATCAAGATAGTGCTTCTGCTGTGCTTCGGTTGAAACCGCACCCGTTGATGCGAAGAGCGCAACTGCTATAGCAATTAAATTAACTGACGTGAAACACTGTTGTAGCCGCATCAGATATCCAGGTTCTTAACATCCAGCGCATTATCCTCAATGAACTTGCGCCGCGCTTCCACATCCTCGCCCATCAGTGTGGAGAATATCTGCTCAGACTCCGCCAGATCTTCCAGCTTCACCTGCAACAGCGTGCGGCGCTCGGGATCCATGGTGGTTTCCCATAGCTGCGCATCGCTCATTTCGCCCAGGCCCTTGTACCTCTGGACCTGATAATCCTTGCGCCCCTGCTCGATGACATACTCGAACAGCTCGCGCGGCGACTGCTTCTCGACCGGGTCCTGCGGGCCTTTCGCGGAACGCTTCGCCGGTTGCTTACCCGTGGGAGCCGCAATGGCTTCATCCGCGGCTTCGCCAATTGTCTCCGCGCCTTCCGCCTCGGCGTCTTCAGCTGCCGCCGTTTTCTTCGCGTACTCGATGAGAAACGGCCCTTCCAACTGATCTTTGATCTGGGTGTACTTCGACATCATCTGCCGATATTCCGGAGATGTCGCCAGTGTCCAGTCGATACGCCGCTCTGCGCCCTGTGCATCCGTGAACCGCAGCGAGAAGTTCTGGTGCTCTTCGTCGTACACCGGCTCGCCAACCGCTTTGAACTGGTATTTCGCAACCAGCCCAGTCAGCGCTTTATGCAGTTTCACAATCTTCTGCGGAGCAGCATCCGGCGTGCCTTCAAAGTCGGTACGCTTCAACAGCTCCAGCTTCGCCAGCAGCGTCGTCACCTCTTCATTGCGCAGCCGCTTGTCCACTTTTTCGAAGAAGCTAAGATACTCGTTCAGGTGGCCCATGAAGCGGGTCAGCGCCGCGCCTTCTAAAGTATTCGCGCCAGCGCCGTAGCGCACCACCATCCCGTCGGATGCGCGCTTCACCATCACGTTGACGAACTCGCGGTCATCCTTGATGTACTGCTCGAACTTGCCCTT
>JBEPVW010000086.1:0-13096 GCA_041690775.1 Acidobacteriota bacterium
GGGCATTCCTGGCGCATGTTCAACCTGCGAGGTACGACACGCTTCTTTGTCTTCGATCCCCTGGCTCCAAAAACGATGTATGCGGAAACCATCGGGCTATGGCGAAGCACCGACGGCGGAGAAAGTTGGAAGTTGGTTTACCCGAAGCCTTCAGCGGTTGAGGGTGTCGAAATGTCCTCCGACCATGCGGATGAGAAAATCCTTACCCGGCCAGACCCAGTCGGCACGATTGCCGCCTTGGCGATCGATCCCGCCGACTCGCACATACTCTATATCGCGGCGGGCGAAAAAAATGCACCGGCACTTTTCGTTTCCCATAACTACGGCGACACATGGAAAAAGGAGGCGGCTCTGCCGGAAACGCCACGGCATCTCTGGGTTGACCCGTACTCGCCGCGCGCATCGAGAACGCTGGTTGTCGCGGGAGCGCACTTTGTCGTTACAAGAGATGCAACTGGCATTCGAAAATCCGCGTTCTCCGTTTCAGCCGCCATGACGGACTCGACCGAGGGCTTCGCCAGTCCCGGAAAATCCATTCTCTATGCCACATCGGATGAAGGCGGCTTCGTCTCACGAGACGGAGCTGTCTCGTGGCAAGCCATCACGCTGCCGGGGACAGGCGCAAGAGTGCGCGCCGTCGCAACCAGCCTGCATCATCCGGAGACCGCCTACATCTCCTACAGTCATCTCCAGCTTGGCGGCGAAACCTGGCAGGGCGTCGCCAAAACTGTCGATGCAGGACGTACCTGGCAATTGATGTGGAAAGAAAGTGCGGCCCCCGCGCCCAACGTGCATGACGCATGGATCACGCCGACCTTTGGCACGGACTGGGGTGAAAACCCGCTGATGCTAGGTGTGGCGGATCAGGACCCCGACCTTTGCTACGGCACGGATTTTGGACGTACGTTGGCGACGACCGATGGCGGCAGGAACTGGACCGCAAAATATTCGCGGCGAGTGCCCGATGCGGAGTGGATCACCACTGGCCTGAACGTCACCAGTGATTATGGGATACATTTCGATCCGTTCGACACCAAACGCCAGTTCATTACTTACACGGACATCGGCCTTTTCCGTAGCGAAGATGCGGGCAAGTCCTGGGCGAGCAGCGCTCGCGGAGTTCCGCACAAATGGTCGAACACCACCTACTGGGTGGTCTTCGATCCGAAGGTGCGCGGACGAATGTGGAGCGTCAACAGCGGCACGCACGATCTGCCCCGGCCGAAAATGTGGCGTCATACCGCGGTCGATAAGTTCAAGGGCGGCGTGTGCCGCAGCGATGATGGCGGGCGCACGTGGAAGAAATCCAATGCGGGGATGGAGGAAACCGCCGCCACTCATATCCTGCTCGATCCCACCAGTCCTCCGCAGGCACGCGTCCTCTACGTAACCGGCTTTGGCCGCGGTGTGTACAAGAGCAGTGACGGCGGTTCCACATGGAGCCTGAAGAATACCGGCATCACGCAACAAAATCCTTTCGCATGGCGGCTCGCGCGGGCAGGCGACGGAACCCTCTATCTCGTGGTGGCGCGGCGGTCGGAAGACGGCACCATCGGCAACAGCGGCGACGGCGCACTTTATGTGTCAACCAATGGAGCCGAGACGTGGACACGAGTGGCGCTTCCATCCGGCGTGAATGGGCCGAATGGACTCGCTATCGATCCTCGAAATCCGCAGCGGCTCTATCTTGCCGCCTGGGCGCGTGCCGTCGGAACGCATGGAACGGGCGGCGGTATCTATGTTTCCAGCGACGGCGGCAAGAGCTGGAAGCATGTGCTGGATCACGACCAGCATATCTATGACGTTACGATCGATCCCCGCAACCCCGATGTCTTATACGCCTCCGGTTTTGAGTCGTCGGCATGGAGATCTTCCGATCTCGGCGAGCACTGGACACACATTGCCGGGCCGAACTTCAAGTGGATGCACCGCGTAATTCCCGACCCAACCGCTGCCGGAAAAATCTATATAACGACCTACGGAGGAGGCGTCTGGCATGGAGATGCAAACGCAAAATCAGGACCGCAGGATATCGCAACGCCAGAGCTCCAACCCGGCCGCTGATGAGAGCGTCGGTTCGTCCGGCACTACGGAAAAAGCAGTGTGATGAGTCATTCATGCACGGCACAATTCTGTCATTCGACCGGAGCGTAGCGAAGTGGAGAGACCTGCGGTTTTTGCTCGACACCTAAGCAAAAACCGGTCTACGTACGCACAAGCTCTCTAAACCCGTTGGATGTGAAGGCTGAGGTTGCCGAGTTGGCGCACGTCTACGCGAAGAATTCCTTTTCCGTTGGCTCGCGATCGAACCAGTTGCGCGGGCGCGCCCGGTGGAACGGCCGAGGCCGAGCTCGAAACATTCAAGCCAGTGAAATTCAGTTCGTACACTGAATGCGGTACCAGGCTGGTGATCAACAGAAAATCGCAGGCCAGATCGGGCAAGGATATCTCACCCTCGGTGATAGCCGGACCGGCGGTGCTGAACAATACTGCCGGGCCCTTCTCAAACGCAGCCCCGGCGAAGTTCGCCCCTTTCAGCAACTCGACACGCTTTCCGCTTGTGGCACCGCGATTTCCGATCTCGAAAACATGGAGGAACAGGTCCTCATTCGCGGGCGCGGTGGGGGAGACCTCTATGCGCCAGGCTCCTGGGATTACATTTTTCTCATTGGAAGGCTCGATGCGAGAAACATCCTCGCCCCAGAATGTCTTCCACATATGGAGCAGCCGTGGGTCATCGGGCAGTGGACCTCCTGCGGCTGGATCGAGAGGCCAGTTTTCTCCGGTACCCCATGCTCCGCCATGGTCATTGCCGGGCGTGTAGAACTCATTGCCAGCGCCGCCGCGGCGGGTGACGCTTCGTTCGCCCGGAAGAAGCGAATGCACGCGCAGTTCTCCGGATCCTTCGTTGAAGCAGAATTGTTTCGCGTTCGCAAAGGCGCTCACGCCCGCGGCGGCGCTTCCAGCATCATTGTCTCCAGTTGGCCGATTGACTCCGTGCAGCAGCCATGCTTTGCGGAGGTTTGGATTCGTACTATGGACGCGATCGAAGACAAACAGCAAGTCGCGTTCTGGAACGTAGACGACCTCGCGAGTAAACCGGCTGAGCTTCTCACGGGAATATGCGTTCGTTGCATCGCCCATTGCGTAGTGGTACTGACCAGGCACGTAGCCAACAACGCGCATGCAGCCAAGGTTCCACAGGTCGCGCGTATTGTTCCAGTCCTCGATGCTGCGAATTGTGTTCCAGTAGCGCGAAGAGTCCATCCTCTGGCCGCCATCGTTTGCCGCAGCCAGAACATCTGAGGACCAGAAGAATTTTTCTGCAGGATCGTAGACCAGCACCGAATTGTGCGCGACGGTGCGGCGATAGTAATTCAGGTAGTGCGGACTTTCTGATTCCGTGTAATCGGCTCCGCTATCGATCGCCAGATATCCATTGCGATAGATCGTGAGCTGGTTCTGATCGAGGTGCTGGTGCTTGGCGAAATAGGGGCCGCAGTCGAACTCAATCCAGGTGGAGTCTGGTTTCCAACCGTCGCGCATTACGAGATGGCCGACTCCCGGAAAATAGCGCTGGCGCGGCAGATCATTTTCGCTCGAATCGGCGGGATTGCGCGGTACGACCTCCGGGTCATCCCATAGAAACTCCAAAATGGGCAGCACCCAGTCCTTTACGAAAAAACCGCTCTTCCGCAGCAACCACGCACTGTAAGGGTCCTTGAAGCGATTGACCGCATAGCCGATGACGGCGGTGTCCCGGGTGTCCAGCAAAGGATATTCATTGTCTCCTTCGCGCGAAGGAGTTCCATTCGGCAGTAGCTTGTAGAGATAGGTGTCTCCGACATTTTGAAACATGGAGTGTCCGCGAGCTGGATCGATCCCTGTCGTCGTTCGCTGCAACTCGGCCATCAGCAGAATCGGAGCCCATGTGATCCGCATGTAGTCCATGGATTCGTGATAGCTGCCCTTGGGAGTTACGAAATCGGTCTGCTGAAGAATATTCTCGAAAGCCTCGTCCGCCTGAGCGCGTAACGGGCGGCAGCGCCGGTCGAAATCGCCATACCCTTTCAGCGCGGCCAATGGAAAGGCGGCCAGCGACAGGTAGCGCACGGGATAATTCTGATAGGAGACCTGCTTGGGGTTGGCGAGCTCGGGTGCTTTCAAAATTTTCTCCGCGCCGTCGGCCAGCTCATTTGCAATGCGGTCTTTCAATGCGTGGTCGAAGTCGGGATGCGCGAAAAGCCAGTCAAACGCCAGCGACCAGTTGGTGTAATCGACCCAGGTTCGCGAGGCTCTGCCCCCAGCAGGCGGGTGGGTGTCGCGCATTTGAGTTAAAGCACGATGGGCGAAGCTATCCTTCCCGGTAAGCTGCCAGGAAAGCGCGGAGCCAACCATGTCGTCGGAGGGGCGCAACCCCGCGGCATACCGTGCTTTCAGCAGCGCCAGCCCGGTAAACGGATCTTCCTCCGCGATCAGCAATCTTGGTGCCCGCCCAGGAGACTGCGCGCGCGCCAATGCAGGTGCGGCAAGCGAAGAAGCAATCAATCCGGACAAAAATTCTCGTCGTCTCATCTCAAAACCATTCCTTGCCGCACCAAAGGCGGAACATATTTTTCTTGTGACCGGCATTCCAGGCACTGTTGAATAACCAATAGTAAGGCACTCTTGCATACTTTCGCTTTATCGCAGATATTCTTAGGTCAGTGCCAATCCTGAAAATATCTTTCGCTCTCGAGAAAAATAATCGACTTCGATGGACGCGATGAGTTGCTGAATGCTGCGTAAATTGTGGATGGCAATTAGAGGTGCAATGAAGAACTATCGGTGTCTATGTGCTCTTTTCATTCTGGCGGTGGGGATCCAGGGATATGCTCAGACCGATACGGTTATCCGTCCCGTAGAGATCCAGGATGTGCTGGTGAACCCGGGCATGGGAATCACCACCTTCCAGCGGTTTAACGGCCAGGCATTGAATCCGCAGTTGACATGGTCGGAAAGCGGACCCGTCACCAATCTGCCGCAAGCTGCCACAAAGCCGGACTTCCCCGACACTTCGATTTCCTACTGCCGATGGTACTGGAGCGTTCTTGAACCGGAACCGGGAAAGTTTCGCTGGGACATCATTGATCTGGCATTGCAGCAGGCACGCGAACATGGACAGACCCTCGCGATTCGCTTGATGCCATATTCCAATAAAGATCCGCTGCCGGCCTGGTATCGCAACTCGGGTGCGCGTCGTGCCAACAAGCCTACAGACAAGGATGGAGAGATCTGGCAGCCGGATTTCACCGACCCGCTTTATCTAAAGTATTGGGGGGAATTGGTAGCTGAGGCGGGGAAGCGCTATGACGGCAATCCCTATCTCGACAGCGTCGATATATCGTCAGTGGGTTATTGGGGAGAAGGCTGGAGTCCGTACATGCCGCCATTTTCTTTTCAGAAGCCGCTCATCGATATCTGGATTGAGGCTTTTCGGCGTACGCCTTTGTTGATGAATTTCGATGAACCGCAGGCGTTGACTTATGGCACTGCGAACGGCGCCGGGTGGAGGCTGGATTGTCTCGGCGACCTGCGCACCAGGTCGAACGATAAATACTTTTCTCCGGAGATGCTCGATATCTACCCGCAGCAAGTGGTGCGCTCTGGAATCCAGAATGTATGGCAACGCAGTCCAGTTTCGCTCGAAACCTGTGGCACTCCGGCGAGTTGGAAAAAGGACGGTTATGACGTGTCCTACATCCTTGCGCAGGCCTTGCGCTGGCACGTCAGTTCGGTGAATGTGAAATCTTCTCCTATCCCTCCCGAATGGCGAAGCCAGTTTGACGATTTTCAGAAAAAGATGGGATATCGTTTTGTCCTGCGCCGCCTGGAATATCCCAACACCGTGAAGGCCGGTGAAATGATGCCCATGCACATGTGGTGGTTGAATGCGGGAGTCGCTCCAATCTACCGCAAGTATTGGCTGGCAGTAGAGCTCAAGTCCGCTAACGAAAAAACCATTATCCGGACCCCAGCTAATGTAAGAACGTGGCTCCCGGGAGATGCGGTCGTCGACGATTCGCTCTTTATCCCATATCACTTACCTCCGGGGAAATATAAATTCCGCATCGCAATGCTGGATCCCAGGACAGACCAGCCTGCAATACGCTTCGCCATCGAGGGACGACAGGCGGATGGATGGTATGACATGGGCTCGCTGACAGTCGAAAAATAGTGAAACGCAATCGCAACACGAAATGTTTGCTAATGTTAGTCGCCTCCAGGTTCGAGTTTGTAAACAGGGGAGATCGATGCATTTTCACAATCCGACTAAGAGCATTGCCGTTGCCAGTACCCATTTTCCGCGGAAAACACAGTTTTATTCTTCGCTGCGCAAGACCAGCATTGTCCTCGCTCTGGCCTGCCTGACGATCGCATCCGCCGCCGAAGCAAAATCATCCGACACATCCCCCTCCGCCAAACAAACAACCCAATCGCGTCGCACCCAATTGGTCGAGGCGAATATCATCGCTGTCCAGGCCTATCAGATCATCCTTTCTCGTCAGGCGGGAGATGCGCCGAGCACATGTTATCCGGGTACACCGGACACAGCGGCACTGCAGAACCTGGTGAAACATCAGGAGTCGCTCTTAGCCGAACCCGCGGCACAGGTCGTCAAATGGGCCGACTCGGAGCAAAGCGCGTTCGACCCGGCGAAAGACATGGAGCCGTTGCTTCATGCCGGGCTGACGCTCTCGCCCGAGCTTCCAGTGAACGTATTCACCCAATACCTGCAGGCCAAAGCCCCGACACAGCCGAGGGAAAATATTCGCTCCGTCGCGAATCTCTATCAGACGGTGCTCGAGCTGGAACGGGATGGCACCGTTCTGCAAGATATGTATCGTTTCTATATCGCGCTCAAATTGCCGGTATACGTTGGCCAATTGGGGCTGCCGGGGAGCGATGCCGATTTCCTGGCGGCTGCGCGGGAGTTGTATGGAAAATCCTGCGCGTCGCCAGTGGACCTCTCTGTTCCCGCCTGGCAGATTGCCGGACGAAAGGTCTGGAACTGGGGTGAAAAAAATCTGCATGTCCGTGACGTGAATACGATGGCCACGGAGATGCTGGCCGACCCGCAGGTCGTTCCGCTTATCCCGGCAATGAAAGCGATGAAGGCTGAAAGGATCGCTGTTATTGGGGATTCCTACACAATGGACGAGCACTGGTCCACGCCATCGTCATTTCCGCCCATCGTGACGGCGATGTTCGCACGCGAGAATCCACGGGTCCAGTTCCGGCAGTGGTCCCACGGCGGGCTGGGCTTCGCGCGGGCCTATCGCAACTACTATGCCGATGTTGTCGCCTGGAAGCCGAACCTTGTGCTGCTGGTCGTGGAGAACCACACCCCCGAGGACATGGCGGCCATGAAAGCGATGATCCAGGGCTTCCGCGCAGCGGGGATTCGCGTGCTGCGGTTTGACGATGTGGAGTGGACAGACGCCGAGCTGGACCCGGCGCGCATTCGGCAGGTGACGCTGATGGCGAAGCAGGACGGAGCGGAGACTGTCCCCTCTCGCGCTATTCTCAATGCAACTCCCGGCCATGACTCGTTCCCCGCCATGGATGGCATCCACAAGACGGAGCCTTATCACCGGATCATGGCCATTCTGTGGCTCAAGGCCATTCTTAAAAATAGCGCTGCCGATTCTTTGTCGAGGTAACTAGCGGTGTGCGGATGGTTCACAAATCAGCGCCGATTTTGTCCAAGCGATTGCAGCCTCAGAAACGGAAACTGGAAAGCGGAGCGATGACCACACGACGAAATTTTCTTGCAGCCAACCTGATCGGCGCAGCAGCACTGGCCGCCAGTCCCACTCGGATGTTTGCTGAGCCGAGCGACTCCGCGTCCGCCACGGCTATTGCTCATCCGGCTCGTTCAGACCGCAATTTCTGGAGCGACTGGCCTGCATACCTTACCGCTGAAATGAACCAGGCGAGAGACCGGCGCCTTGCGACTCTGGCAGGAATTCATTCTGTTGCTGAAATGAAAGACCGGGCCACCCTGGTTCGTTCCAAGCTCTGGGAACTTATCGGCGGCCCACTGGAAAAGACGCCGCTCAACCCGCAGGTTAACGGCACCCTGGATCGCGGCCAATACCGGATTGAAAAAATCGTATTCGAAAGTCTCCCGGAAGTTTACGTCACCGCCAATCTCTATCTTCCTACTTCGGGGAAGCCTCCATATCCAGCCATTCTGGCTCCTGTCGGCCATTCTGACAACGGAAAGGCCTACCACTACTATCAGCATCTTTACCAAAACCTCGCGCGCAAGGGCTATGTCGTTCTTGCATTCGATCCTTTCGGACAGGGAGAGCGGTTCCAATACATCGATCCCAAAACAGGCCGGTCTCTCTATGGACCAACCGGAGAGCATTCGCAAGCTGGCCGACCGATGGTTTTATTCGGCGAGAGCTTCGCCCTTTACTGCGCGTGGGATGGAATTCGCGGAGTGGATTACCTCGTCAGCCGTCCCGAGGTGGACGCCAGCCGCCTGGGATGTACCGGCCAGTCCGGCGGCGGCACAATGACGATGTACCTCGCTGCTCTGGAACCGCGATTGAGCGCAGCTGTCGTGAGCGATGGAAATTCTGAAAATGTTGCTGGGCCATTCTTTGACCCTCCAGGAGCTACCGATGACGCGGAACAGAACATTGTCGGCGGCCTTCCGCTCGGGATCGATCGCGGAGATCTGCTTCTGGCATTTGCTCCCAAGCCGCTATTGATTTGTTACACGACCCACGATGAGGGTGTGACATATTCTCCGGTGTACGAAGAATCGACGACGCATATCTACGAAGAGTTACAACGCGCCTATGGATTGTTCGGAGCAAAGGATCACGTGGGACTATATGCTTCGCACCTTCCACATAGCCTGAACTTCTTTAATCGAACCCAGACCTACGCGTGGTTTAACCAATGGTTGAATAATCCGACCGCGGGAACTGAAGAAGCTGAACTCGAAGTTTTTCCGGAGGAACAGCTGAATGCTACCAGCACAGGACAGGTGCTAACTTCTCTTCGCGGACGCTCTGTAGTTCAGCTGAACACCGATCGCGCCCGGCTAGTAATGCAGAAGAGCCCATTTCAAAACAGTTCGATGAATGGGACAACACTTCGACCAAAGGCTCAAGAAGAACTAAGCGAGTTACTTGCATTACCGAAGCAGCGAATGCCTCTCAATTCACGGATTCGTTCCGCAAATCCGCGCAAAAGTGTCGTGATCGAGGAATTTCAATTTGAATCGGAACCGGGAATGCGTATTCCGGGCTGGTTTGTCGCACCGTCATCTGCGAGCAGCCGTCGTTCCACCGTCCTCTACCTCACTGACGACGGAGGAGACGGCGTTGTCGCGGAACCGGGATCGATGGACCGTTTGGTAGCTGCCGGCCATGCTGTGTGTGCGATCAGCCTGCGGGGGCTGGGCATAACTCTGCCCCAGTTCCCAAATAGCGGGCCGGTTTATTACAACGGCAGCGTCCATCTAAATGAAAGATTTGCCTGGACCAGTTTAGTGATGGGCATACCTGTGATTGGCCAGAGAGTCTGGGACACGATGAGAGCCGTTGACTATCTGGTCAGCCGTCCCGATGTCGATCCCGCTCAACTAAGAATCATAGGTGTCGGAGGCGCGGGTATAGCAGCAATGATGGCAGCGTTCCTGGATAATCGTCCGCGCTCTGTTCTAGTAGATCAGACGCTTGTAAGCTACGCGTCAATAGTAGAGTCCGAAAGCTACTCACTAGAACTGTCGTGGTTCGTGCCTGGCATTTTGCGCAGTTTCGACCTTCCCGACATTGCTGCCGGGCTAAGTCCTCGCCCGTGTTGGATCCTGAATGGCGTCGATTCGAACGGGGAAATAGTTTCAGAGAAATACTTGCATAGACAGTACAGCCGCTACATGCAAAATGAAACGCCGGCACTCGCAACGCTGCGCTTTCTAATAAAGCCAGTGCGCGATTCTCAGGAAAGTTACCTGGACTGGCTAAAAAATACTTGAGGTACTGTGTCAACTGGGTAGGATTTAGTTAGCAGTGGCGGGAGGTCTGGATTTAACCATCAACCTTCATGCTCTCCATCTCTACCAGGCTGCCTCATATATGCGAAACGCGTCTGCGAGCGTGAGCGGCTTCGGATTATTGACCAGAAGTCGAGTCTGCTTCATTGCGTCGTCTGCAAGCGCAGCCATCTGGGATCGCTCGACGCCAACGTCGCGAAGCCGCTGCGGAACAGCCACTTCACCTGTCAGGTTGACCAATTCATCAATAAACGCGGACGCCCGTTCGTTCAGCGGGCGAGCGGCCAGATGCGGGAACGCGGCTGTGGCGAGCTCCGCATAGGCATCATTGCAAGTCTCAGCGTTGAACCGAAGGACGTGCGGTAATACAAGCGCATTCGTGATTCCATGGGCCAGATGATAGCGCCCGCCCAATGGGTAAGCCAGAGCATGAACGGCTGCGACCGGCGAGTTGGCGAAAGCCTGCCCAGCCAGCATGGAGCCGAGAAGCATCTGCCCGCGAGCCGTCGCGTCAGAGCCATTCTTTACGGCCGTTCGGATCCACCCGGCCAGGAGTGATAAGGCCTGCCGCGCGAGAATTTTTGAAACAGGATTGTTGTTGGCGTTGATCGAGGTATACGCCTCAATCGCATGAACCATGGCGTCGATCCCGGTCGCCGCGGTGACCAGCGGCGGAAGACTTAAGGTGAGCTCGGGGTCAAGCAACGCCAGATCGGGAAGCAGAACCGGCGACACCACTCCTTTTTTTTCTGCTGCCCCCGTGGTCACAACCGCGATGGGCGTTACCTCTGAGCCGGTGCCAGCCGTTGTCGGAAGAAGCGCCAATCGCAGACGCTGTCCCTTTACATTATTGACCCCGTAGATGTCTTGAAGCTGCTCCTCGCTGTTTGCAAGAAGCGAGACAAGTTTGGCAACGTCGAGAGATGATCCGCCACCAAAACCGATGACTGCATTCGTTCCGCCGGAACGTGCCAACTCTGTCGCTTCCCGCACAATCTGCTCCGGGGGATCTGCGATGACTTTGTCATAGACGACGGGAACGATGCCGGCCGTCTGAAGCGGTGCAAGTAGCTTGTCCAGGAGATTCGCTCGGATGATGCCGGGATCGGTTATGACAAGAACCTTGCTCCCGGAATTCAGCTTGAATGCGGCGGGAAGATCCGCGATGGCGCCAAAGCCGAATCGTATCGACGCTGCCGTATTGAAGCTGAACCATTCCATGCCAATTGTCCGCGACTAAATCTAGACGGCTTTTCGCGCCCGGTTGCGATTGCACGAATGCGCCTTGAGACGAATCTACCCGATTCGGCCCAGGATTTCGCGTGTGTTATTTTCTGTCGGGAGCACGTTCCATATAGCTGGGTCTTCATCACCCAGCACCCAGGCAGAAGCCTTCAGTTCCGCGGTGCAGCGCCAGCTTGTAGCGGTTTGCCGACGAATTAACTGATAACGATTGAGTGATAGAGATTCGTACATAAGATTTGTTTTTTATAAATATCTCCAGTGGCGCATTCCTCCCCGCGGATCGATAAAATAGAGATGAGAGCACTCCATCTGAAAAACAAGTTTCTAGGCGTTTTCTCGATTTCGATGGTTGCAAATCGCATTTTTGCATTTTCCGAAAATTCTGGAAAAGTGGTATCCAAGTACCAATAAGTGGTACTCAAGTACCCACATTTGGCATCCGAATCCCACAAATGTGGTACCCAGATACCACATTCGGCGCTTTCGCGAGGAAATCGTGACGAAATAGAGTTGTTGCAGCTCACGAAACAGAGCCTTTTTGTAACCGGTAAACACGGTTGTTAAAGGTACGGGATTTTACAGCGGAAACACGGCAATCGGGACTCGGCATTGGCGGCATTCCTTACACCATGCGAGACATGACGCAGGACAAGATGATTGTGCTGAAGTTTTCGGTCTAGGTGAGATTTCGGGCGAGGAAGTGGTTGTGGGGGCTAGATTTGAATATCGGCCGTAAAAATTTTCATCTTTATATTTTGGGAGAGATTTGAATGAACGAGACACAAGCCATAACTGCTGCAAGCGCGGGAACCGTGACGATCGGAGGGGAACTCATCGTCAACCGCCTCGGCTACGGAGCTATGCGCATCACAGGACCCGGCATCTGGGGAAAGCCTACTGACCCGGCAGGGGCGCTCGCAACTTTGCGAAGAGCTATTGAACTGGGCGTCAACCTTATTGACACAGCCGACTCCTACGGTCCTGGTGCATCGGAAGAGCTGATTGCCGAGGCTCTGTATCCATACCCAACTGGTCTGATCATCGCGACCAAAGGTGGATGGGAGCGGCCAGGTCCAAATCTGTGGACCCACAATGCGAGCCCCAAACATCTCACTGAAGCGCTCGAAGGCAGCCTCAAGCGCCTGCGTCTCGACCGGATTGATATTTATCAACTTCATGCTGTCGACAATGCCGTTTCCTACGAGGCATCAGTAGAAGCACTGGCCAAGATGCGTGAGCAAGGGAAAATCCGGCATGTCGGGCTCTCCAACGTCACACGCGAGCACATCGAGCGTGCTCGCAAGATCGTGCCCATAGTCTCGGTGCAGAACCGCTATAGTTTTGCCGATCGCGAGTTTGACTATGTGATCGATTATTGCGAACAGAACAGCATTGTCTTCCTGCCATGGGCCCCGCTGGGCCAAGCGAAAAAGGCGCATAGTGCTCTATCGAAGGTTGCCAAGGAACTCAGTGCCACTCCACTCCAAGTCGCGCTGGCGTGGCTGCTCAAGAGGTCAAAGGTGATTTTGCCCATTCCAGGAACGTCGTCGGTCGCGCATTTGGAAGAAAACATTGCTGCGGCAGGGCGCAAGTTGCCGCAGGCGGCATACGATGAGCTTTCTGCTGTGAGCCATCCGCCTGCAAATCTGCGCGGATAAACGGGACTCCAAATGGGGCGCAGTCCCACGTCTCAGAATCGGACAGGGTACGCCCGCAGCTGGCCGTATTAACGCGCGCCACCGATCTTGGTGCCAATCACGTTGCCGGAAACAATAATCTCCACGCGGCGATTTT
>JBEPVW010000087.1:0-12981 GCA_041690775.1 Acidobacteriota bacterium
CATAGAACATTTCGTTGGTGCGGCGAAATCCGCTGCTCTCATACATGCGGCGAGCATCTTCGGTAGAGTGCAGCGAGACGACCCTGATTTTTCGCCGGCGGGCCTCGGCCAGGGCGAGTTCGATGAGATTGCTGGCGATCCGTTTGCGGCGGAATTCCGGTTCTACGTAGACGTTCAACAAATAGCCGCGGTGGGGCTCCGGGTCCAGCGGATGCGGCGGCCAATCCATAATCATCAGGCCTGCGCCGGCAACAGCCTTGTCGCCATGCATGGCAAGCCAGCCCATGTATTTGCCTTCGCGCATCATGGGCGCGACCCAGGCCTCGAACGCGTCGGTTACACGCCGCAGGGCGCTATTGTCGGCGCGGCCCGCATCGACAAACATGCGATGGCGGTGGCGCGCGATAATGGGTGCGTCCTCGGGTGTGGCCTGCCGCGTATCAACCGTGCTCTGAACCATGCTCGAAACCATGCCGCAAGTATACGAGCAGCGTGGCGCGCCTTCCAACCGGCGGACCATCAAGCGTTAAATCCAATGTTCGTTCCGTT
This sequence comes from Acidobacteriota bacterium, assembly GCA_041690775.1. Taxonomy (GTDB): domain Bacteria; phylum Acidobacteriota; class Terriglobia; order Terriglobales; family Acidobacteriaceae; genus JAKAAZ01. Next base: position 550 of record JBEPVW010000087.1, read on the forward strand.
GGTTCCCCGGTTTGACCAGCCATTCGGAACGCCCTACCATAGAGATAGGAAGATCGCACTCCCTTGTCTGATTGCAGCGACTTACATTGTCGCGTCTGTGGACCTGAGGAGCGATAAGCTCACCTTTTGGAAGGCATAGCCCTTTGAGTTCCCCAGAATCTGTTACCACTCCGCAAATCGACGACGGCGCTCCGCAATCGGAAGAAACTGCCGTTCAGGAAAATCAGGGACTTAGCCACAACCACGCCGCCGGGAACGACCATCAGCACGAACACTCGGAGATAGGGCCTGCCCATGGGCCCACCCTGAATCCGGAATGCACGCGTCAGGTCGATGTTGAGGTGCCCGCGGAGGAAGTAAGCCGCGTCTATGCGCGCGTGGTCAAGCAATACCGCCGCCAGGCCCACATTCCAGGTTTCCGCGCCGGCAAGGTTCCGGAATCGGTGATCCGCAGAAAGTTTGCGGATGCGATTCGCCAGGATGTGCTGGAACAGCTTCTTCCAGCGCAGTTCCGTGCGGCGATCGAAAAGCAGGGCGTGCAACCGGTATCGCAGCCGCAGGTGACCAGCCTTCACCTGGTAGATGGCGAGCCGATGCGTTTTCAGGCGGCTTTCGAAGCTCTGCCTGCCATCGATATAACCGGTTACGACCAGACGAAGGTCGAGCGGCCCGATACGACGCTCTCCGATGCCGAGTTTGAGGCCGAACTGAACCAGGTTCGCGAATCGCACGCCACCATGGAGCCAGTTGAAGAGGATCGCCCACTGGCGGACGGAGATTTCGCCCAGATTCAGTTCACCGGGCTGGTCCACGACGATGCACCCGCAGGCACGGAAGGCGACCAGGCGCCGAAGCCAATCGAAGGCGATGATGCCACCGTGGAAATAGGCGGACCCAACACCGTCGAGGCCTTCACCAGCGCGCTGCGTGGCGCCAAGGTGGGTCAGCAGATGAGTTTCGAAGTCACGTACCCCGCCGAATTTACCGAACAGCGCCTGGCGGGCAAGACGGTAGCCTACGACGTCGAAGTGAAGGGAATCCGCAAAAAGATTCTGCCCGAGCTGGACGACGCCTTCGCCAAGCAGATGGGCGAGTACGAGACATTGGACCTTTTTAAGGAAAAACTGCGCGAGCACATGGCGAACGACAAGCGCCGCCGGATGGAGTCCGAAGCGAAGGATAAGATGCTGGCTGGTTTCGTCGAGCGCTTCCAATTCCCAGTTCCGGAATCTTTGCTGCAGCAGCAGATTGATGCCCGACTGGATCGCGGACTGCGTGCATTGGCCGCCCAGGGCATGACCACGGAGCAGATGCGCCAGTTGGATTTCGCGCGGCTACGCACGGCGCAGCGTGATTCGGCACTGAACGAGGTGAAAAGCTCCTTGATTCTCGATCGCATCGCCGAGACGGAAAACGTGGAAGTCGGGGATGAGGAGTTCGAGGCGCAACTCCAGCTGTTGGCGTATCAGGCACGGGAATCGATTGAGACACTACGGAAGCGTTTGACGGACGATGGCGGGCTAGCTAGAATCCGAGAACAACTCCGTAGAGAGAAAACCGTGAACCAGCTCTTCGACAGGCTGGCGGCGTAGTTTCTTCCGCTGACAGAAGAACCTTACAGGCAGGCACAGGGACACACAGTATGGGTTTAGTTCCAATGGTGGTTGAGCAGACGAGTCGGGGCGAACGCGCCTACGACATTTACTCCCGTCTGCTGCGCGACAACATCATCTTTCTAGGCACGCCGATCGACGATCAGGTCGCTAACCTTATCATCGCGCAAATGCTGTTTCTCTCTGGCGAAGACCCGGACAAGGATTTGCAGCTCTACATCAATTCTCCGGGTGGATCCATCTCCGCGGGCCTTGCGATCTATGACACCATGCAGTTCATCAAGAACGACGTGGTGACGTATTGCATCGGCCAGGCGGCGAGCATGGGAGCGTTCCTGCTGATGTCCGGCACCAAGGGCAAGCGGTTCGCGCTGCCGAATTCCCGCATTCTGATCCATCAGCCGTCGATGGGCGGCCTGTCCGGCCAGGCGACGGACATTGATATTCATGCGCGGGAAATTCTGCGCATCCGTGAAATTACCAATCGCCTGATGTCGAAACACACCGGTCAGCCGATAGACCGTATAGAACGCGATGTGGAGCGGGATTTTATTATGAACGCGCCACAATCGAAAGAATATGGCATCATCGATGAAATCATCGATCGGCCTCTGGAGCGTCCCAAGGCTTAGCCTTCGGACGTTAAGCGGCAGAGGGAATAGACTGAAACCGGGCTCGGATCGAACGGGACTGGGGCAGTAGTGGCAGAAGGAGACGCAAGATGAAAACACGCGCCGGTACCGACGACGTACTTCGTTGTTCGTTCTGCCATAAATCGCAGGACGCTGTGGCCAAGCTGATTTCCTCACCCAGCGACTATCCTCGGGCGTATATCTGCGACGAGTGTGTTGCCGTCTGCAACTCCATTCTGGAAGATGACAAGACCGAAGCCCGCCCCACGGCGGCTCCTGCACACCTGCCCAAGCCGCAGGAAGTGAAGACGTTTCTGGATGAGTATGTGATCGGCCAGGAAACGACCAAGAAGAAGCTGGCCGTCGCTGTCTATAACCATTACAAGCGCATCCACATGAACCGCGCCCGCACCAGCGATGTGGAACTTACCAAGTCGAATATTTTATTGATCGGCCCCACCGGCAGCGGCAAGACCCTGATGGCGCAAACCCTGGCCCGCATGCTCGATGTGCCGTTCGCCATTGTGGACGCTACCACGTTGACCGAAGCCGGCTACGTCGGCGAGGACGTCGAAAATATCATTCTGAAATTGCTGCAGGCCGCCGACGGAGATGTGGCGCGCGCGCAGACCGGCATCATCTATATCGATGAGATCGACAAGATCGGACGCAAGGACGAAAACCCGTCCATCACCCGTGATGTTTCCGGTGAAGGCGTGCAACAGGCGTTGTTGAAGATTCTTGAAGGCACCGTCGCCAACGTGCCGCCGCAGGGCGGACGCAAGCATCCGCACCAGGAATTTACTCCGGTCGACACGACGAACATTCTGTTCATTTGCGGCGGAGCATTCGTTGGGCTCGAACGCGTCATTGGCCGCCGCGCCGGGAAAAAAGCGCTGGGCTTCAAAGCGATCAGCGACCGCGACGGTCAGGTTGCTGCTGGCGTTCCGTCGCTGCGGGACACCGAGCTGTTGCGCCAGACCGAGCCCCAGGATTTGATCAAATTCGGCCTGATCCCCGAATTCGTCGGACGTCTGCCGGTCATTGGAATTCTCGATGAACTGGACGAGGCGGCCCTGGTGGAAATTCTTGTCAAGCCGCGCAACGCAATCATGAAGCAGTACCAGCGCATGTTTGAGTACGAGAATGTGCATTTGAGCTTCAGCACAGATGCGGTGGCGGCGATCGCGCGGGAGGCGCTCCATCGCAAGGTCGGCGCCCGCGGCCTGCGCATGATCCTTGAAGAACTGATGCTCGATCTGATGTATCACCTGCCCAGCAACAAGAAGGTGAGGGACATCGAGATCACTGCGGACATGGTGCAGAAGCGCGATCTGTCTGTGTCTCTCCTGCTCGAAAAAGCTGGATAATACCAATCCATTTCTTGAGGCGAAAGCCGTCATCCTCGGATGACGGCTTTCGTTTTGCGAGTCGCGCTTTGAAACTTCCTACTGGCCGAACTGCGTCACGAATACCTGAGAGGCGCCTGCTGCGTTGGTGAAGCCGGGGAATGCGCCGAACGTGGTTCCGGCAACATAGGCATTGTTCAGGCTATCGGCGGCCACGAAGATCAACGCGTTCAGCGGAGTCGAGTTCTGTGCCCCGTCGTTGCCGGTGCCGAACTGCTGCAGCCACACCGCGGTACCGCTTGGGTCCAACTTGGCGAGGAAGATGTCATCCGTTTTCGGTGGGCTGGAACCCGGAAAGAAGGGAGACTGGCTTCCTCCGCCCATCAGCACATCGCCGGACGTGTCGGTGGCGATGCTGCCAGGAATGCAATCCTGGACCGCACCGAACTGCTGCTGCCACTGCGGTGCGCCCGTATCGTCGGCCAGCTTCGCGACCACGCACTGGGCATAGCCGCTGCTTTGGTTCAGGCCGCCGGCGAAGACGTCGCCCTGAGCGTCGACTGCGGCGCTTGTATAAATCAGGTTCTGCGCACCGAACTTTGCGAAGGTAACAGGAAGCTGTTGCCACAGCGTCTGTCCATTGGTTCCGTTGAGCTTCGCCGCCATGTAGATGGAGCTGCTGCCGCTCGCGCCGAAATCTCCAATTGCGACGACGTTGTTCTGCGGGTCGGCGACGACGCTGCTTACGTCCAGAAGGCTGCCGCCGCTCTGGTTCCAGAGAACCTTTCCGTCCGCGGGGGCCAGTTCCATCACATATCCATAGAGATTATTCCGTGCATCTTTGTAATTGCCGCCGACGATCACGTTGCTCTGCGAGTCCGTGGCCAGGCTGGTGACCTTACCCGGGCCGTTGGTTGCGGGGAATTGCTGGATCCAGAGCACGTTGCCGGACGGGTCCAGCTTGATGACGACGCTCTGGCGCGTACCCGAGTTGTTGGTGAAGCCTGGAAAGGCTCCGCGCGTGCTGCCGCCTACCAGGATGTTCCCCTGCGTGTCCGTAGCGATGGCGTAGGGAACGTCTCCGGAGCCGGTGCCGAGTTGTTGGGTCCAAACCGGATTGCCGCCGCTGTCGAATTTCAAAATCGCGAACTGCGACTGATTGTTGCTGGTGAACCCGGGGAAGGCGCCGTAGGTCTGGTCCAGAACGATCACGTTGCCCTGGAAGTCCGTTGCCACTCCGGCAGCTGCGTCGCCGCTGCGGTATGGGTTTGAACCGGCTGCCGGCGTGCCCAATTGCACCAGCCATCCCTGGGTCGATGCAGTGGGAAAAGTGATGGAATCTGCCGGCGGAGGTCCGAAGTGGTAACTGTCGCCGCAACCGGAAAGTCCGAGAGTGAGCAGGAAGGCCAGCACCATCGAAATTGGGGGTATTGCCATGTGCCTTGAACGATCCATAACGCCTCCGCAAGGAGCTTCTCATAAAGCAGACTCTTTGCCTATAGGAGAGGAAGTATCATCAAAACGGGTGGAAATATCATCAAAAATATTTCAGGAAAGCGGCGGTCCAGCAGCGCCCGCAGGGGAATCGAATAAGAATGCATAACGGACGACTTGAATCCACGCAGAGCGCCGGAGATGCTCATTTACCTACGCGGCAGCTTGGCAACTCTGACATGCAGTTGACGGCGATTGGCTTTGGCGCCTGGGCGATTGGCGGCGGTGACTGGCAATTTTCCTGGGGTTCACAGGATGACAACGAATCAGTCCGGGCCATTCAACATGCGCTCGATCTCGGCATCAATTGGATCGACACGGCCGCAATTTACGGGCTGGGACATTCAGAAGAAGTCGTTGGCCGCGCGATTCAAGGCCGTCCGAACAAACCATTTGTGTTCACGAAGTGTTCGATGGTGTGGCACAAGAATCCCGGGGAAAAGCACAGCGCAATCAGCCGCAGCCTCGAGCGGGACTCCATCCGCAAAGAACTGGAAGCGAGCCTGCGTCGCCTGCAATTGGAGACGATCGATCTCTATCAGATCCACTGGCCCGACCCGGATCAGGACATTGAAGAAGGCTGGCAGACCCTGGCCAAGCTGAAAGAGGAAGGCAAAGTACGTCACATTGGAGTCTCCAATTTTTCCGTGCCGCAAATGGAGCGAGCGGCAAAGATCGCCCCCATCACTGCGCTCCAGCCGCCTTACTCCTTGCTGAATCGCGGGGTGGAGCAGGAGCTTCTGCCCTACTGCGAACAACATAATATCGGTGTGATCAATTACTCTCCGATGTTGTCCGGGATGTTGACCGGCGCGATGACACACGAAAGAGTCGCGAAATTTCCGGCAGATGACTGGCGACGCAACAATGCCCGTTTTCAGGAGCCGCAACTCAGCCGCAATTTGCGAGTAGCCGAATTGTTGCGCGAAACCGGCCAACCGCATGGCCGCTCCCCGGGCGAGGTTGCAATTGCGTGGACCCTTCGCCTGCCCGCCATAACGGCCGCGATTGTTGGCGCGCGCAGCGCCAGGCAGGTAGACGGAATTATCGGCGCGGCAACGTTCCGGCTTCAGGCGGACGAGATTGCGCGCATCGAGGAATTCCTTGCGGCAAATCCTGCGCCGGTAAAGGCCAACACTAAATAGCCAGCGATCTGCACTCGGACGGAGTGGAATATCCTCATATCAATATGGCAAAAACTTCCAGTCCCCAGCCGAGCAAAGTGGAATCCATGAACCGCAATTACCGCTTGATCGGCGTGCATGTTTCAACCACAGGCGGCGTGGCGAGTGCGGTCCATCGTGCATCGGCAATGGGCGCGAACACGCTTCAGATTTTTTCATCGAGTCCCCGCATGTGGCGTGCATCGAAGATCTCAGCGGAGCAGACGCAGCAGACCCGCGCTGCACGAGCGGAGCTCGGTATCGGCCCATTGGTCATTCACACCAGCTATCTGGTCAATATCTGTAGCCAGTCGGCTGAAATATGCGAAAAATCTGTCCTCGCGTTCCGCGGTGAAATTGAGCGCGCACTTGCGCTGGGCGCGGAATATCTCGTGATCCATCCCGGCTCCTACCGTGGAATGACGCGGCAGCAGGGTCTGGAGCTCGCGGCGGAATCCATTGGAAAGGCAATCGACGGATTGCCGTGGCAGGGAAGCGATTTTCATATCCTTATCGAAAACACCGCGGGCGCGGAACATTCGCTCGGCGGCTCATTTGAGCAGGTCGCGGAACTGATCGGCCAGCTTCGCAAACACGCGCCGGTCGCGGCCTGCCTCGACACTTGCCACACCCACGTCTCGGGCTACGATATCGTCAGCGATGCCGGATGGGCCGACACGCTCGCACAGATAGAGAGCACCATTGGATGCGACGCCGTGCGCGTGTGGCATTGCAATGATGCCAAGGCCGCTCGCGGCTCGAAGCTCGACCGGCATCAGCACATTGGCGAAGGGCAGATTGGCCGCGAACCGTTCCGGCGTCTGCTGCACGAGCCGAAATTCGCCCACGCGGCGTTCATCGCGGAGACGCCTGTGGACGCCCCCGGCGACGAGGAACGGAATGTGCATGCGCTCCGCGAACTGCTGTGACCGTCCAGGATTCCGTTAGCGCAGCGCGCCTTCTTTCCCGGCTATCCTGCGCAGAAGTCCCGTTTGGCCCGCATGGTAGGCCTGGTGGAAAAAGATCACATTCAGAAGCGAACGGACCGTCTCTTCCGGGTTATTGCCGGGCGAGAAGGGAGCCGGCCCATCCAGCGTCTCGAATGTAAGGCCCTGGAGCCCCGTGTCCATGCGCGCGGTCGCCTCATCGAATGCCGTCATCAGTTCCTTCAGGTTAAGCGCCTCGGCCGCGTCCCGAAGCTGAGGTGTGCCCCGATCGTATCGTTGCAAGCGGCCCTTTTCCATGACTGCCGTTTGTCCCACCAACGGCAGCAGTTTGTCATAAACGCAGACCAGATGGCCGACGACCCAATTCATGCAATTTCCGCCAGGCTGAGGCTGGATCAGACTTTCCTCCTGAGTGATATCGTCCACATTGAGATGAACGACTTTGTGAATGACGCCTGCACTATGGCGAAACACTTCGATCTCGCCGACTCTGTTCAATACCGCTGTGGCCATGATCTTCTCCTTATTTCAAATTGCGCTGAAATTTCTAACGGCCCTTGCGGACGGCATCGCCTCGACGCTCCGCAGCCTGCTGGATCCTAGTGAGGATGGCGGTCCATCCTTTGCCCATGTTCTCCCGATGGTCAGCTGGAATCTGACCCATCGTCCGATGCGCGAACTGCAATCGCGTCACGCCGTTTTCCTCCGACAACCGGTACTGCACGTTGGAGACGGCTGCGTAGGACATAAAGAGCGGTCCGCAGATTTCGAGCAGCGTCGGCGGCTTGATGGCCTGCACATGCCCCCAGAAGTGACCGGTATTGTTGCCCAGATCGCGGAACCAGCGGCCGCCCGGCCACGCCTCCAGCTTCATGGACAACGACGTTCCATCGGGCGTCTCGTTTAGCGGCCCGATCTGTTCGAGAATCGTCTCGAACACAACGTCGATGGACGCCGCGATTTGCTCGTCCTTGATAATTTCGATTGATTGAATAGTCTGTTCTGACGTGCTTGCTGGCATGGTCATTTCTCCTTGTTATTCGGTTCGCTCTCGCGAGCGATTCGATCCATCATCTTGCGCTCGGCCCGCTCCTTGATTCGGTCGATCTGGTGGGTCCAGTAGCGCTCATACGTTTTTATCCAGTCGTGCACCGGTTTCAGCTCCTTTGGGTTGAGTCGATACAGCCGGTGCTGGCCCTGCTTCGTTACCGACACGACCCCAACCTCGAGAAGCACGCGAAGATGCTTTGACACCCCCGGTTGCGGCATCCCCAATGCATCAACCACGTCGCCGACGGCGTGATCCTTGCCGTCTACTAGGACGGCAAGGATCTCGCGCCGCCGAGGCTCGGCGATTGCGTTGAATACATCGGTAGTTGTCGCGGCTCGTGCCATGAATCCAATATATACCCATATAGGAATATGTCAAGCAGGCCTAATCTGCTCCCTATAATGTTCGTTATGTTGAGGTGGAATTGCGATGCTCAGGTTCATTATGAATATCAAGGCGATGCTCAACAGAAAATCCGGAAAAGAGGAAGCGGCCTGCTTGATTGGATCTCCTCAGATCTGCCGTGTAACGCATGACGATCCTGAGTTTGCGCGCCAGATGCAATTGGCAGATGACATCATGCACGACGACCGAGAGGTATTGCGAGCCTTGGCTAGATGAACGAAGGACTTCTGGAGGGCCGGGTGCCCAAAGTCTCTACTCTGGGACCTTGGTTTTCTATCCCGAATAAATCTCTCAAGATCGGCGAAGTGCATGCCGAAATTTCTGCGATCCTCTGCGCAGATTTAGAATCAAAACAGTATGCCGAGAGAAGAAACCAGCAAAATGGCTGTAACCGCAGCCCCCATCAATACTCCCGCAGTTGAGCGTTCGCCGCGGTACAACCCTGCGGAGATTGAGCCGCGCTGGCAGGCAGCGTGGGATGCGCAGCCGGAACTCTATGCCGCGGAGCCGCCCACCAGCGGCAAGCCGAAATATTATGTGCTGGAGATGTTGCCTTATCCCTCGGGCCAGCTCCACATGGGGCACGTCCGCAACTATGCCATTGGCGATGCCTTGGCGCGGCACATGTGGATGCGCGGTTATAACGTGCTGCATCCGATGGGCTGGGATGCCTTCGGTCTGCCGGCTGAAAATGCGGCGCTGAAAAACAACACTCCGCCTCGCGAGTGGACCCTGGCCAACATTGCCGCCATGCGTCGCCAGATGGATCGGCTGGGGCTGAGTTACGACTGGCAGCGCGAAATCACCACTTGCCTGCCGGAGTACTACCGCTGGAATCAGTGGTTTTTTCTCAAGCTGTATGAGCGCGGCCTGGCGTATCGCAAGAACAGCAAAGTGAACTGGTGCCCCTCCTGTGCAACGGTGCTGGCGAATGAGCAGGTCGTAGACGGCTGCTGCTGGCGTCACGAATTGGTCGCAGTGGAGCAGCGGGAGCTGGAGCAATGGTTTCTGCGCACCACGAATTATGCGGAAGAGTTGCTGCGCGATCTCGATAAGCTTCCGGAGTGGCCGGAAAAAGTCCGCACCATGCAGCGCAACTGGATTGGCCGCAGCGAAGGCGCGCTGGTCGATTTTACCGTTGTTCCGGATGAAAAAGACGGCAGGGGACACCGCTTCCATCCGGTGAAGCTGAACCTGACCGAGACGTTTATGGAGCCCGAGCCTGAGGCTGTAAAGATCAGTGTCTTTACCACCCGGATCGACACCATCTACGGCGCGACATCGCTGCAACTCGCTCCGGAACATCCTCTGGTGGCTGAGTTTGCTGCGCATAGCGAGGAGCTTGCGAAAAATATCAAGGGTTTGCTGGACGAACAAAAGCGAGCCCGCGAAATGGGTGTCCTGGGCGACCTGGAAAAGCATGGCTTTCCGACAGGTCACTTCGCCACAAATCCTTTTAGCAAGGAGCCCATTCCGATCTGGGTCGCGAACTACGTTTTGATGGACTATGGCACCGGTGCGGTGATGTCCGTTCCCGCTCACGACGAGCGCGACTTTGAATTCGCCAAAAAATACAAACTGGAAACGAAAATCGTCATTTTGCCTCGTCAGGTCAACAATGCGGAGGGCGTGCAGAAGGAACCGTTACTGCCGTACACGGAAGAAAACAGCTTGCTGATCAATTCCGGCGAATTTACTGGATTGGGATGCCAGGAGGCGCAGCAGAAAATGGCCGCCTATGCCGAGGAGCAGGGCTTCGGCAAGCCGTCCGTTACCTATCGGCTGAAGGACTGGGGGATCAGCCGCCAGCGTTACTGGGGCACTCCGATCCCGATCATCTACTGCGCGACGGACGGCCTGGTGCCGGTGCCGGAAGATCAGCTTCCTGTCCTGCTGCCGGAGAAGATCGATATCACGCAGGAGGGTGGATCGCCGCTGGCCCGCGTGCCGGAGTTCGCGCGCGTGACCTGCCCGAAGTGCGGCGGCATCGCCCGGCGCGAGACCGACACCATGGACACGTTCGTCGATTCCTCCTGGTATTTCTATCGCTACGCGGACCCAAAAAATTCGCACGCGCCCTTCGAAGCGGAAAAGATCGCCTACTGGTTTCCCATCGATCAATACATCGGCGGCGTGGAGCACGCAATTCTCCACCTGATCTATTCGCGCTTCTGGACAAAGATGATGCGCGATCTGGGCATGGTGAAAAATGACGAGCCGGTGGAGCGGCTCTTCACCCAGGGCATGGTCATCAAAAACGGCGCGAAGATGTCGAAGTCGAAAGGCAACGTGGTTTCGCCCGATGACATGATCGCCCGCTACGGCGCCGATGCTACGCGCATGTATGCCCTGTTCGCCGCGCCGCCGGACCGCGATCTGGACTGGCAGGAAGATGGTGTCGCGGGCATCAGCCGGTTTCTGGCGCGCGTTTATCGCTTTGCCACGCAAGCCATGCCGCAGGCCCATGCGGGCCGCGCTCAACCGTTGCCTCAGCAGCTTAATGCGCTGGAGCAGCAGTTGCTGCGAAAGCTGCACCAGACCATCCGTCGTCTGACCCAGGAATTTGAAGGCCGCTGGCATTTCAACACTTGCATCGCCGCCATTATGGAATTGGTGAACGACCTGACCGCACAGGAAAGTGCAATTGGACAGGGCGCGGTCAATGCGGCCGTGCTCTACTCGATCACGCGCAATTTAATCTTGATGCTGCAGGCGTTCGCACCCTATCTCGCGGCCGAGCTTTGGTCGCAGATGGCGGAGGACACTCCGCTGCTGCGTGCACCCTGGCCTGTTTATGACGAGGCGCTCGCGGCGGAAGACACGATTCAGATTCCCGTGCAGGTCAATGGCAAGCTGCGCGCGCTGATCTCCGTCCCGGTTGCGATTAGCGAAGAGGATTTGCGGGCTGCGGTCTGGGCAGATACCAAGGTGCAGGCCGCGATCGCCGGCAAAGAGGTCGTAAAGGTGATCGTCGTGCCGGGCAAGCTGGTCAACCTGGTGGTCCGGGCCACCTCGCCAACTACGCCGTCTACTGACGCGGCTTAGGGATCATTTCATAAATGATAGGACTATAAAATTTGTCATCCTGAGCGAAGCGAAGGACCTCGCGTTTTGCCGGTAAACCGCAGGTCCCTCCACTCCGCTACGCTCCGGTCGGGATGACAAAGTTATATTGTGTGTTCAACATTCTGTAGATCAACAAAAATATCGCCATGACAACGCAGCTTGAATCCGCGCAACGCGAGATAGTCCAGCAGCCCACGTCCCCGCCCATTCGCGGAACGCAATCTTTCCTGGGGGCGATTGCGCGGTGCTGGCATAGGCCCTCTCTGCTGGGACTTGAATTGCTCTGGCGATGGGGACTGGGCATTCCCGCGCTGGCTTTGTTGTGTTGGGAAGGCTTCAGGATTCTCTCCAGCGTTTCCTTGGCGCATACCGGCATCTATCAATTTTCCCTGATTGATACCGTTGCCGCCGCCCAGATTCTTTCAGCGACCGTCGACGTTCTTCTTCCGCCTGTTCGCGCTGTCGCGGAGTGGCTGATTCCCGTTTTGGCGGTGGCCTGGGCACTTGCTTCGGGATTTGGCCGCTCGCTTCTACTGCGCAGATACGACCACACATTGCGCTCCGCGCCTTGGCTTCTGGTTGCCATGCAGCTGCTCCGCATCGCAATGCTGGGGGGCAGTTTCGCGGCGTGGTTTCTCTGCTTGCACTGGGCCGCATGGTCCTCGCTGAGTGGACCCGAGCCGAACCTGGTCGGCTATTTTGTAAAGGCAAT
>JBEPVW010000088.1:0-12848 GCA_041690775.1 Acidobacteriota bacterium
AGAGAAATATCAAAACGGCAACAGCGGCGGGAAACGCATCCTGAACGACACAGCTTCTATTTAGTTGTCAGCCGCAAGCAGGCCATCCGGTTTGCGAAAATCTCCGCTCGCTGAACTTAACATTTCGAATTATGAATTGAAAGTGTTCGCACCGTGAAATATACTCGGCGAAGTCGATACATCACCTGAGGGATACTGCATGAAATCGAAGTCTCTGCCCTGCCTTTGCATGGTGTCCTTGTTTTGTTTCTCCGCCGCCCTTATAGCACAAACGAACTTCGCGCCGGGTCAGTTGGACCCCACCAGAAACATCACCTCTCCTCAGCTGATCGATCAAGGGCATACCGCATTGCCGGAGCAGTACATCTGGAACGCCGATCCGCACCCGACTGGACAGACCGACGCGGAGCAGGAAGCTGCCAGCATGGCTCCACGCTACTTTCGCGCGACCTTTCGAGTACAGGCAGTTCCGCAACAAGCGACTCTCTATATTGCGGGCCCCGACACGTTGGAAGTGTATGTGAACGGCAAGCTCGCGGATAAGAATCAGAGAAACCCGGCCTCTCGGATGAAGATGACGGTCTATGCAACGGACCTTCACGGACTATTACACGCGGGCGAAAATACATTGGCGCTGAAACTAACTCCTCGGCCATGGCTCAGCGCAGACGAAATGTATTTTGTTGCTAAAATTGTCCCGCGCGCCCAGGGAGTGGATGCGGCGGCGATCCTGATCAGCGGGCCCGGCTGGAAATCAACCCTGCAGGCTGGCGCAAATTGGCAAGCGCCGGGATTCAGCGATGCTTCGTGGAAACCAGTCCGTGCGTTTGGTGCGATTGAAAGTTCGATCGATTTCTATCAGGCAAACGATGACGCCGGCCTCTATCGCTGGCCCGGCTACATTGGAGCATCCTCGTTTCTGGCCCACACCGTTCTTCCCATCAAAAGCGTGCAGCAGGTCTATTCCGGCCGCGGAAGTTACAGCAATCTGGACGCACTGACACAGCTTCCTTCAGCCAACTCTGACAAACAATTCACCGTTCATCTCGCCTCGGCCAATGTTCCGGAGCAGGAGGCGCCCAGTCTTCTGTTGGATTTTGGCAGAGAAGTTACCGGACGCCTCCAGTTGGTCTCCGCTTCCGATCGCCCGATTCAGGTGACGATTCAATACGGTGAGTCCGAGCCCGAAACTCTCAACGAGCCCTTTCTAGGCGTAGCTCCGCTGACCATCTTGCCGCACGCAACCGCGTATGGACTGAAAGCTGCCTTCCGCTATGCGAAGGTTCGTTTTGTCGGCGACGGCGAGACCCTGCGCTTCCACTCCATCGCGCTCGATGACATCTACTATCCCGTTGAGTATCGTGGCTCCTTTGAATCCTCCGATCCGCTTCTCAATCAGATTTGGGAGGTCGGCGCCTACACTTCGCACCTCTGCATGCAGGACGACATCTGGGATGCTCCCAAGCGCGACCGCATGCGCTGGGCGGGAGATCTCGACATAAGCGGCCGTGTCATCGAAGACATTTTCGACGACCATTCCCTGATGCAGGACACGATGACGCGCCTCGTGGGCAATGCTCCAGTCAAAGGGCATGTGAATGGCATCGCAGGCTATTCCGCGTGGTGGATCAGCGAAGTGAATCAGTACTACCTGCACACCGGATCGCTTCCATATCTTCAAAGCCTGCATGAACAGCTGGTCCAGCTTATGAACTTTATGGATACCGAGGTTGACGCGAAGAACCTCTACGCCGACCAGACAAAAGCCTGGGCCTTCGTTGACTGGTCACCCGACCTGAATGGCGACACGCCCGAAGCGCGTCGCGCCACCCAGTTCGAGTATTACCTTGCCTATCGCGATGGAGCGTCGCTGCTGCGCGAATTAGGCGACAGCAACAACGCTGCCCACTTTGAACAACGCGCGCAGCTGTTGAAGGAAGCTGCGCAGAAATATCTTCTTGATCCCTCGACCGATACGTTCGGCCCGCGCTGGCAGACCAACGCCATTGCCGTCTTCTCCGGTGTGGCGAGTCCTTCGCAATACGCGCCGATCTGGGACCACGTGCTTTCGACCGTAGCGACCACAAAGTACACGGCGCTCTTTATGAGTCCGTATTACAACTACTACATCATCTCCGCCATGGCGGAAACCGGCCATCGCCCGCAGGCGTTGGACTGGATTCGTGCCTATTGGGGCGGCATGATTGCGGAAGGCGCGACCAGTTTCTGGGAGGCCTACTATCCCAGCTGGCCCAAGCAAGACTTTCACGCTTCCCTGCAGGCCGATGATGGCACCGGATATTACGTGAGCCTCGCGCATGGGTGGTCGAGCGGACCGACCGCGTGGATGATGGAACAGATCCTTGGCATCAAGCCGACTGCGGCTGGGTTTTCGAAGGTGACCATTCGGCCCGATCTTGCCGGCCTGACGTGGGCCAAGGGCGCAGAACCCACTCCGCATGGATTGCTGAAAGTAAGTCTCGAAGAGAAACAGGGCCTGCAGACCACCATCGATCTTCCACCCAACGTTGAAGCCACCGTGCTCGTCCCCGCCACTGGCGGCCAACAGCAGGTCCTCGTCAACGGCAAGGTAGAGGAAAACTCCAAGCGATTCGACAGCACGCGCGCAGCCGTCGTCCTAAACCAGCCTGGCCACTACGTTCTACAGGCAAGGTAGGATACGGATATGGCCGTATTGATTGAAGCTATCAACATCAAGCGCAAGATTTTATTTGAGTTTGAAGACGCTCCCTATACCTGTCTGGATTCAGATATCACCAAGCCGACCGCCCGCGGCGGCCAGACCCTGGTGCGCCTCAAGATGCGGAATCTTCTCACCAGCGCCGTCTTTGAAAAAACATTCAAGGCGAATGACAAGTTCAAAGAGCCGGACATCCAGTTAGTCCCGGCTTCCTATCTCTACAGCGACAGCGATGGCTCTTATTTCCTCGATCAGGAAAGCTACGAGACCCTTACGCTCGACAAGGTAATGATGGGGAACGCGCTGGACCTGCTTATCGAAGGAGCGATGCTTCAGTTGCTGAAATACAACGGCAACCCCATCGGTTTGCAGCTGCCCATGTTTGTCGAGCTGACCGTCGCCTACACGGAACCAGCCGCGCGCGGCGACTCCTCCAGCGGCAGCGGAACCAAGCTAGCCAGGTTGGAGACAGGTCTGGAAATCCGCGTTCCTCCCTTCATCAAAGAAGGAGAAAAGGTCAAAGTGACGACGGAGACTGGGGAGTTTTCGGGGCGTGCGTAATTGATTCCGAATTCCTATCCGACATAAAGCCAGACAGTGAGAAGGATGAGTGAGGCAGATGGCTAATCAGGCAGATGATTCAGGAAATCACCTGGGAAGTCATTCTTGAGCATGCGACGAACGAGGCATTTGCTGACTAGCAAGCGGTGGATGACTTTGTGCGTATGGAGAAGATCATCCGAAG
Source organism: Acidobacteriota bacterium (assembly GCA_041690775.1). Taxonomy (GTDB): domain Bacteria; phylum Acidobacteriota; class Terriglobia; order Terriglobales; family Acidobacteriaceae; genus JAKAAZ01. Next base: position 3,447 of record JBEPVW010000088.1, read on the forward strand.
AGAGCGGCAACTCGCCTCCGCGAAAGAGCGCATGGGCCACATCGATACGTAATGGATTTAAGACATTGTCAATTACGTCTACGGCCGTACGGCCTCGAAGATCTAGCGGAACCGCAGAGTCAAAGGTTGAAAGGTCGAAATCCCGGCGAATATAGAAGAGAGATTCTAGCCAGGCTTTAATCTCGCCAGTTGTGTTGGGGAGAACTTCAGCCGGCAGAGCGTAAGTAGCATGGTTCTTCTTCGCAGCTCTCGCTAACCTGGTTCTTCTGCCACGAAGGGACTCGATGATTTTGAAGAGACACAGGAATTCATAGACCGGACTGTTCGTGTTAAGTGCTTCTCGGTAAAGAGCAGCGTAGCTGCGAAACTCGGGCATGTATGTCGCTGTGGGGTTAATCGCCATCGGGGCCTCTAAGTATGGCGAAACGAAGCTGATTTGGGCGCTTCCCGTAGCCAATTCCTTCGTTTCACGGTGCCCAATCTCAAGCGGAATATCGAGATGGAGACTCACGTTACTTAGCGAGGTCGCAATTGCTCGATAGGCAATCTCCTCGGCGTGTCCTCGATTCATTGCATGGAAGGGAACGCTGATCAGCTTACCTAAAAAACCTCTTGCATTAGGAATACCCGCGAACTCGAAACTCCCATCTTCAGTTTGTCCCATAATTCGTATTTCACATGCGTCCGGATTGCCTGGCGGTGTGTACGCCGGCTTTGTAATCGCCAAATGCGAATCACCTCTCAACCCAGAAGCAAACGAGAGATGGCCTTCCGGCTGGAGGTTGTAACCCGGACGATGCAGGATAAACGTCACTTCATACTGCCCAGGGGAGCCTCCCAGAGGCAAAGAATTCCGCGGGTCATCACCTTTGAACCGATATAGCTGATGGAGGCTTTGGTAGGTGCCGGGGAAACCTACCAGGGAGACACGCTCCTGCGAGGTCTCAAGAGGGACATTGCCATCGATCTCTGCTGAGCTTTTTATAACGGAGCCATGGCAACGCTTGTACTTGATTCCGCTTCCACAAGGACAGGGGTCATTCCTTCCGACTTTGATCATCGTCCCTCAAAGATGAAGTCCGGTGCGCTTGATGATTTCTGTTTTCGCTACGGCAACAACAACCTCTTGGATGATTCGACATTCCAGCCTGCCGCAGACTATACACAAGCCGTGATCAATTGATAATCCGAACCGACCCCGGACCCACCAGTTCTTCCACTCGCTCGACAAATCCCTTATCCGCCGCAACGCCAAAACCCTCCGGCTCAAGCACTACGAGATAGTCATCCTTCTGCTCAAAGTCGAGCAGTATCTTCCCCGCCCCCGGCGCGCCAAGAATCATGGCGTGGAGCTGAGCCAGCACACCTTCGTTGGAGCGGTCGAGCGGGATGCGAATCCTCATGCTCGTTGGCAGCTTCATCTTCACATCTTCGAGAGCCGTGATGTTTGAAATAGCAAGCTTCGGCGCGCTGTCTTCCTCCCCGCGGAGCACGCCGCGGACCAGCACCGGAACGTCGATCTTCAACTTGTCCGCCATTTTCTTGTAAGCCTCTGGAAAGCAGATCAGCTCGATCCGGCCCGTCAAATCTTCCAGCGCGGCCTGCGCGTAGAGATCGCCTTTGCGCGACTTCGCCACCTTCAACCCGACGATAATTCCGGCAATGGAAATTTCATTTTCACTCTGCTGGTCGCGGCGGCCCGTGCTTGCCACGGGCGTCATTTCGAGCGCCATCTGCGCATTCACAACGCCGGTCAGGTTGCGCAGCTTCTCTGCATATTTCCCCAGCGGATGGCCAGAGATATAAAACCCGAGCACGTCTTTTTCATTCTGCAGCCGCTCGACCTCATCCCAATCCGCAACGCTCGGCAGCGGCTCGTGCTTCAGCGCATGTCCGGCAGCGGGCGAGTCGTTGAACAGCCCGAACAAGCCGTGCTGTCCGGCGGCGGAGTCGCGCTGCGATTTCTGCGCACGTTCCATCGCCTTGTCAATCGCCGCCATCAGCGCCGCGCGCGGCCCGAAGCAGTCGAGCGCCCCGGCCTTCACCAGCGACTCAATCACGCGCTTGTTCATTACTCGCAGATCGATGCCTTCGCAGAAATCCCAGAATGAAGTGAATGCCCCGCCGTCCTTCTCCACCGTGGCGCGAGCCTGCAGGATGGAGTCAATCGCGTTACGGCCGACATTTTTTACGCCCGCCAGCCCGAAGCGGATCGCCTCGCCGTGCGGCGTAAAGTCGGCGCCGCTCGAACGCACATCCGGCGGCTCAACGGCAATCCCCATCTCGCGGCATTCTTTGATGTATTTGACGACATTGTCCGGCTTGCTTACTTCGGAGGTCAGCAGCGCCGCCATAAATTCCTTGGCATAGTGCGTCTTCAGGTACGCCGTGTGATACGCCAGCAGCGCGTACGCCGCCGAGTGCGATTTATTAAACCCATACCCGGCAAACCGCTCCATCAGGTCGAAGATTTCGACGACCACCTTGCGCGGATATTTCTTCTCGACCGCGCCCTCCACAAACCGGTCGCGCTGCTTGGCCATCTCCTCCGGGTTTTTCTTCCCCATCGCGCGGCGCAGCAGGTCGGCTTCCGCCAGCGAAAATCCCGCCAGCACATTCGCAATCTGCATCACCTGTTCCTGATACAGGATGACGCCCAACGTCTCCTTCAATAGCACTTCAAGCTCCGGCAGCTTGTATTCGATTGTCTGTCGGCCCCATTTATAGTCGATGAATTTGTCGATCATGCCGCCCTGGATCGGCCCCGGACGATACAGCGCATTCAACGCCGTCAAGTCCGCCACCGTGTCCGGCTTGTAGCGACGCAGCACATCCCGCATTCCGCCGGACTCAAACTGGAACACGCCCGAGGTCAGCGCCCGATGAAACACCTGCTCATAGGTCAGCTTGTCATCGAGTGGAATCGTATCCATGTCGAGCTCAATGCCGCGGTTCACGCGGATCAGCCGCAGCGCTTCATGGATCACTGTCAGGGTCGTCAGCCCCAGGAAGTCCATCTTCAGAAGGCCGATCTTGTCGATGGCCTTCATGTCGAACGCCGTGACGATTTCGTCGTTCTTCGTGCGGCTCAGTGGAACCAGATTGGTCAGCGGCTCCGGCGCAATCACCACGCCGGCTGCGTGCACGCCCGCACCGCGAGCCAGACCTTCGAGCTTGCGCGCAATGTCGATCAGCTCGCGAATCTGCGGATCGCTCTCATACACCTGTTGCAGCGGCTGGGATTCCTTCAGCGCGTCGTCGATGGTCATGCCGATGGTTGCCGGAATCAGCTTGGCGATCTTGTCCACTTCGCCATACGGCATCGCAAGCGCACGACCCACGTCCTTGATCGCCGCCTTCGCCGCCATGGTGTTGAAGGTGATAATCTGCGCCACCTGCTCGCGGCCATATTTGCGAGTGACGTAGTCAATGACCTCGCCACGCCGGTTCATGCAAAAGTCAATATCGATATCCGGCATCGACACGCGCTCGGGATTCAGGAAGCGCTCAAACAGCAGATCGTCCTGCAACGGGTCGATGCCCGTGATCCCCATCACGTAGGAAACCAGAGAGCCCGCCGCCGATCCGCGCCCCGGCCCGACGGGAATATCCTGCTCTCTCGCGTAACGAATAAAGTCCCACACGATAAGGAAATAGCCGGAATACTTCATCTGCTGGATGCAGTCTATTTCGCGCTGCAGCCGCTGCTCATACTCCTCAGTCGTATGCCGCAGAATTCCCGCGTTGCGCATGTGCTGGATGGATGTATCGAGGCGATGTCGAAAGCCCTCGCGGCAGACTTTTTCGAAATAGCTGTCGATGGTGAATCCAGGCGGCACATCGAATTGCGGAAACGAATTCTCCACCTTGCCAATCTTCGCGTGGCAGCGTTCCGCAAATTGCATGGTGCGCGCCACCACTTCCGGGTTCTGCGAAAAAACGCTCAGCATCTCCTCGGCGGACTTTACGTAGAACTGGTCGCCATCGAAACGGAAGCGCTTTTCATCATTCAGCGTGGTGCCGGTCTGGACGCACAGCAGCACATCGTGCGCATGATGGTCGTCATGGCCTATGTAGTGGCTGTCATTCGTCGCAATCAGCGGAATATCGAGATCTTTTTCCAGGCGGAACAGATCGGCATGGATCTTTTTCTCCAGCTCCAGCCCCTGGTCCTGTATCTCCAGAAAGAAATTGCCGCGCCCGAAAATATCCTCATACTGCTTAGCCGTCGAGCGCGCGACCTCGTAGTTGCCCTTCATCAGGTTGTCGCAAAGCTCGCCCGCCAGGCAGCCGGAAAATCCAATCAGCCCCTTCGAATGCTCGGCCAGAAACTTTTTGCTCACCCGCGGCTTGCGATAAAAACCATGCAGCGAGGCTTCCGAGGTGATCCGCACCAGGTTGCGATACCCCTCGTCGTTTTCCGCGATCACCAGCAGATGATGGTAGGCATCGCCCTGCGGGTCGGCGCGATGGTCGTCCTTCTGGCAGATGTAAAGTTCGCAGCCCAGAATCGGATTGATGTCGTATTTTTTCGCCGCCTCGGAGAACTGCACCGCGCCGTAAATGTTGCCGTGGTCCGTCATGGCAACGGCCTTCTGGCCCATGCCTTTGACGTGCTTCAGCAGCTTCTCGACATCGCATGCTCCGTCCAGCAGCGAGTAGTCCGTGTGCAGGTGTAGATGAGTAAATTCAGCCATGCTCGTATCTCTAATTCTAGTCGGCGGGAGAGGAAGAATGGTACGCTGCTTTGGTCGACAAGAATTCCCTTGAGGAAATCGCGGCTGAAACCGCTGGCGTAACAGGAAATCTACTGACCTGGGTGTCCACGCGTGCGGTAAAATCCGCACCCTCACAAAGCGGAGAGCATCTAAGATAAATGCGCTCTGCAAGATGAGGCGCACATCGATCCAGTGCCAGAATCCAATCCTCCCATTGAGAACACAACCGGCGCGCCGGTGAAGGGCGGCATCTCGCTCGCATGGCGTGCCTTGCGCCATCGCAACTTCCGCTTGTTTTTCGGCGGCCAAAGCATTTCGCTCATCGGCACCTGGATGACGCGGATCGCCACCGCGTGGCTGGTCTACACGCTGACCGGTTCGGCATTGCTCTTAGGCATCGTAGGATTCGCAGGGCAGATTCCGACATTTTTATTGGCGCCCTTCGCCGGTGTCTGGGTGGACCGGCTGAACCGGCGGCACGTTCTCGTCGTCACGCAGGCACTGGCCATGGTGCAGTCGCTCGCACTGGCCGCGCTCACCCTTAGCCATCGGATCACCATTGCGGAAATCATCGCGCTCAGCGTATTTCAGGGCTTCATCAATGCCTTCGATATGCCGGGCCGTCAGGCCTTCATGGTGGAGATGATTGAAGGCCGCCAGGACCTCGGCAACGCCATTGCGCTCAATTCGTCGATGGTGAACATGGCGCGGCTGCTCGGACCGTCATTGGCTGGACTGGTCATTGCGGGCTTCGGCGAAGGCTACTGTTTTCTCATCGACGGCATTAGCTACATCGCCGTGATCGCGTCGCTCTTGATGATGCGGTTGCCTCAGTTCACCGCGCAGACCATCATCGTCCCCATGGCGGAGCAACTGAAGGAAGGCTGGGCATACGTCTGGAAATTCGCGCCGGTGCGAACCATCCTGCTGCTGTTCGCAGTTATCAGCCTGATGGGCATGCCGTTCACCGTGCTGATGCCCGTCTTCGCCGCGAAGGTGTTGCATGGCGGTCCGCATACGCTGGGCTTTCTGATGGGAGCGCTGGGCGCTGGCGCACTGGGCGGCGCAATTTCGCTGGCATTCCGCAAGTCGGTGCTGGGGTTGGGCAGGTTAATCGCCATCTCTTCCGCCATCTTCGGCGCAGGGTTGATTGCCTTCGGCCTCTCGCGCCTGTTGTGGCTTTCGCTCCTATTGATGGTGTTCACCGGCTATGGAATGATGCAGCAGATGGCGGCCAGCAACACCATCATTCAGACCGTTGTTCCGGAAGACAAGCGTGGCCGCGTGATGAGCTACTACACCATGGCCTTCGTCGGAATGGCGCCGTTCGGCAGCCTGCTGGCTGGCGGCATGGCGCATTTTGTCAGCGCTCCCGTGACCCTGATCATCACTGGTGCTTTATGCATCGCAGCCGCCGGATGGTTCGCTACGCAGCTGCCGAATATCCGCCTGCACATTCGTCCTGTCTATCGGGAATTAGGCATCCTTCCGCCCGAAGTCGTTGCCGTGATGGCTGACGGCGGAGGCGACTAGAGGAGACTTTTGTCACCGGTAAAAGGTCGATTCCCCGGTTACCAAAAGTTGGACTTTCATTGGCTGTAAAGGCGCTCTTTTCATTGAAAAACGGCTGGATGTGGTATCTGGGTACCACATTTGAGGTGTTCGCAGGCTGGATGTGGGTATCTGGGTACCACTTATTGGTACCTGGATACCACTTTTTGCGACTTTTTGAGAAATTCAAAAGTGCTGAAAAAACGTGTTTTTTGTCGACGGAAATGAGTTTCCTGTTGTTAGAGATCTCCCCGAGGGCTAAAACACTGGGCGCAATGGGATTTTACTGCGGAACCGGAGTCGCGTCTTTCAAGAAAAAACTCCGGTTTCGCGGCGGAAATAAAGCCTTGCCCTTTCAGAAATACCCAGCTTCTTCCAGCTTCCGAAAAATGCTTTATGGGCCTGGAAATTATTTTCAAATGGAGTGTCCCATCTCAATTTTACTTCTCCCGCATGGAGGATTACGCCACAGGAGAGGGTCGTGCGAGGAAAGATCAAATCTATTTGTCATTTCAAAAACGGGCCACGAAGGGATCCGCTGCCAACGTTCCGGCGAGGACTGGCCGGGGATTTCAAATTCCAATTTGCGGGGAACGTGCCGGAATGCAGGGTCGTTTGATTTCCGGATACAAGGCCCATGATGACCCAATCCGACAACATGCCGCCGAATTTCGTCGATCGGCCATTGCTGTCCGGCTGCGAACCGGAATTGTAGTGTTCGGATGCGAAGAGTGCGTAGTGGGAGGGATTCAGCGGATCGGGGCTGAGGATCGACCATCCTGAGTTGGCAGCGTTATAGGTGGTGTTATCGATCGTCACGCCATCGTATGCGCTTCCATTTTTGTGAAATCGGAAAGCCATGTTGTTCGGGTAAGCGGAGACGATGCGGCGAATGATTGAATTCTGCGCCGGCGTGCCGATCAGCACCAGATTGTAGTTTTGGATATCGCTGGGCGTAAGCGCAGTGTCCGCTTTGGTGATGTAAGGGCCGTACTGAAGGATGGGGTTGGGAACGCCTCTTTCCTTCAGGAACCCGCTCAATATGGATTCCGTCAGGGCGCGTCCCATGATGGGCGTGTTGCCTTCGCCGGTACCGTAAACGAAGATGGTTTGCCCGCTGAATAGATCGAGGAGTGGTCCTGATACTCCTGCCCTTTTCACAAAAGAACTGGGAGCGGATGCTACGAACCACACCAATCCGGATTTATTAAACCACTGCACAGATCCGGTTGGGACCTTCAGCGGATTGCCGCCGTCGATCGTGACCGTAACTGAAGGCCGCCCGGTGAAGAGAGAATTAGAGGCCGTCAAATCGAGATTGAACCCTGCCAGATTATGGGTTGTGACTGCGATGGCCGCGACCGATGTATCGACCTGTATGCTTCCTGTGATCGGGACAGAGCCGGTCTCCACTCGCGCGCGCCGCAGGCCGTGCACCCAGTACGCGCCGTCATATTTTTCCACCGCGGTTAGGTAGTTGACGAAGCTGGGATATTGCGGAGATGGTGGCGCCGAATAAAGAAGATCATAGCCCTTGAGTTGTGTGGTCTGATCGATCACTCCGTGGCGGGCGTGTCCATCGGTCTCTAGAGCCAGCATATGCGAATAGAGACCGGCATGAGCGGACTGAAGACGATCGAACGCGAGCTTATCCCGGCATTCGTTTGGGAAGTACACCTCAGTCCAGGAAGTGTCTCCGTCGGGAATGGGCGGAATCGAAATGTCACAGGATGGAGTGGGCGCGGGAGAGCCTTGCACGTTAAACCTTCCTCCATGGGAACTTGGGGAGCTGTCGCTGGCTCCCCAGATTACGACCCGGGTGTGCGCCATGTTCTGCCAGAGGTTTTGCGCGTCATAGCGCGGGTCGCCAGGCCCGGAGGGCACTTTGCCGTCGGCGTGGAGATATCCCGGCATTTGATACCCAGTGCCTCCGGTAAACAACCCCACGCCCTTGAACAGATCGGGATGAACGGCGGAGAGATTTGCGCTTCCGGTTGCGCCCATGCTCTCGCCATGGATGGTTATCTGCGCTTTGTCGATGTTGAAGTGACGTTCTATGTCGGCGATTGTGTCCAGCGTGCTCTGCTGCGCCGGGCCCGCGTAGACATTTCTTTCGCAGGGATCGACATAGATAGTGTCCGTAGAGTCCGTGTTGCTGATCGTCGGTGGGGCAGCGATCAGAAGTTCTCGCCCTGGTGTCTTTGTTCCATAGCCTTCGCTCGTGCCCTGCATCGGGATGCTGCAGCTGGTGGCCCAGTGTAAATGGATATCGAGTTTGTATGGCCGGGACGGGTTGTAGGAGGACGGAAGCGTGTAGTAGTACCAGCCGTTCCATCCGTCGAAACCTTTGGTAGCTATATAACCGGACAATTTGCCGGCGTACGTATCGGTTCCCGCGATCAGGTGGGCATAGGCGTCCTGCGCGGCATCGTGAATGTTTTGCAACATCGGCTTTGTGAGGACAGGATTGGTACCGGTAAACAGGGCCGGCTGACAATACGTGTAGGGAAAGACGCTGTGCATCATCTGGCTGGCCATGTCGATGAAGTTGATGGCGTCCTGTGCCGCCAGCGTATTGACGGAGCGGTAATGGCGGGCGGCGATTGCACCCTCGTCCTTTTCGACATCCGCCAGCCACGCAGGGAGCGCAGCAACAATGGCGACAATCGGTGACGACGGTTTCGTTCCAGAGACTCCCGTCGTGGGGCAGGCCGAGATTCCCGATATGGATGTGGCGGTAATTGCGGCGCTACTTTGTGCGGACTCATGGTGTCCAGCGTCCACGGCGGCAATAGTGTAGCCATAGCCGAAACCCGTAGTCAGGCCGGAGTCGTTGTAGACAGACCCAGTCTGCCCGTTAGCGATCGGTGCCCCGTTGCGATAGAGGTTGTAGCTGACGGCGTTTGGCGAGGAGTCCCACAAGACGACCGCGGTCGTATTGCCGGATTCGACTGCATAGACGTGCGTGGGAGCGGCGACACTCTGTCCGCACACCGCGGATGCGGCTGACATGCACCATGCCAGCAATGCCAGAGACGCGATTTTCATCGTTGCAGACCTACGCGGATGTCCTTCTATTCCCACTCAGAAAAAGTTCGCGCTATTTACCGGATTTTTTCTTTGCCGACGGCTT
>JBEPVW010000089.1:0-12774 GCA_041690775.1 Acidobacteriota bacterium
TTTCTGGAGTTGCGCGAGGCTCTGACACGCGGGACTATTCGCGCCGCGGAGCCGGATGCGTCGCAGCCCTCCGGCTGGCGCGTCAATGCGTGGGTCAAGCGCGGCATCCTGCTCGGCTTCCGCATCGGGTATTTAGAGGAAACGGGCAGCGAACTTTCCTTTGTCGACAAACACACCTATCCGGCGCAACATTTTTCGACAGATGGAAAAGTCCGGGTTGTGCCGGGCGGCTCCTCTGTGCGTAGCGGCGCCTACCTTGCTCCGGGCGTGGTATGCATGCCGCCGATGTATGTCAACGTGGGCGCCTATGTAGACGAAGGCACGATGGTCGACTCGCACGCGCTGGTTGGTTCCTGCGCGCAGGTTGGGCGCAATGTTCATCTCAGCGCCGCGGCCCAGATCGGCGGCGTGCTGGAGCCGGTAAACGCCAGTCCGGTGATCCTCGAAGACGGCGTGCTGGTCGGCGGCAATTGCGGCATCTATGAAGGCACGCTAGTGCGGAAACGCGCCGTGCTGGGCGCTGGCGTCATCCTGACGCGGGCGACGCCGGTTTATGACATCGTGCGCGGCGAAATTCTTAGGGCTTCGGCAGATTCGCCGCTGATGATTCCCGAGGACGCCGTAGTCGTGGCGGGGGCGCGCGCCATCTCCCGCGGGAAAGCAGCGGAGTGGGGCCTTTCGCTCTACACGCCGGTCATTGTGAAATATCGCGACGATAAAACGGAGCTATCGCTGGAACTGGAAGATTTATTGCGGTAGACATTTGCCGGAAAGAAATCTACTGTCTGACAGCAGGTTGATAGCTGCCCGGTACCAGGCGAAATCCGATGGCAATGCGGTTCCAGGCGTTAATCGTCGTAATCGCCAGCGTCAGGTTGACGATCTCCGCCTCATTGAAATGTCTACTCAGTTCCTGATACACCGCCTCGGGAGCGTGTCCTGTCTGGATATTGGTGATAGCCTCCGTCCAGCCCAGCGCGGCGCGTTCCTTCTCGGTGAAAAACGGCGTCTCGCGCCACGCGTCGAGCGCGTAGATCCGCTGCTCTGTTTCCTCTTTGAGGCGTGCGTCTTTTGTATGCATGTCGATGCAGAAGGCGCATCCATTCATCTGGGAGGCGCGAATTTTTACTAGCTCCAGAAGCTTTGGGTCGAGTCCGCTGCGGCGCACAACAGCTTCCAACTGCGCCATCGCCTTGTACGCTTCCGGCGATGCTTTGGTGTAGTCGATACGAGGTTCCATTGTCGTGTTCTCCTTTTTCTCCTTTAAGATTCCGCGCAGGTTTGGCTCGATACTTTTTATTCGTCAGGGCTTTTTCGGGCTTTCTCAGTGCGGATGAAGCAGACGCCTGAAATGCCTCCCCAAACCGTGCTAGCATCGTCTTTCCTATGATTGACGGCAAGTTACAGATTATTCCTCTCGGCGGCCTGGGCGAATTCGGCAAGAATTGCATGGCAATTCGCTGGCAAGATGACATTTTCGTGATCGACGCGGGCCTCATGTTTCCCGACGAAGAACTGCTCGGCGTGGATGTGGTGGTGCCCGACATCACCTACCTGATCGAACACCGCAAGATGGTGCGCGGCATTGTGCTGACGCACGGGCATGAAGATCACATTGGCGGCCTGCCGTGGATTTTGTCTGAACTGCAGGTGCCGCTCTATGGCACAGAGTTCACCCTGGCCTACGTTGAAGGCAAGCTGGAAGAGCACGGCCTGCTCGACGAAACCGACATGATTGAAATGATTCCCGGCGAGACTTTTTCGCTCGGCATCTTCAACATCACTCCGATCCGCGTTACACATAGCCTGGTGGACTGCGTCGCGCTCGCCATCGACACACCCGCCGGCCTTGTCATCCATTCCGGCGACTTCAAGATTGATCTGACGCCTCCCGACGGACGGCCGTTCGATCTGCATGCCTTTGCCGAGTACGGGAAAAAAGGCGTGCTGGCGCTGCTGCAGGACTCCACCAACGTCGATCGCCGCGGCCACACGCCCAGCGAACGGGCGGTGCAGCCAGCGCTCGATGAGGTATTTGCGCGCACCAAGCAGCGTCTATTCTTCAGCTGCTTTTCTTCCTCAATCCACAGGCTGCGCATTGCCAGCGATCTGGCCGCAGCGCATGGCCGCAAGATTGCCATCCTGGGACGCTCGATGCAGAATTCCTTCGAGATCGCACAGGATTTCAACTATCTGGATGTTCCGGACAATCAACTGATCTCGCCCGGCCAGGTCAAAGATTATCCAGCAGAGAAAGTCTGCGTTTTCATCAGCGGCACGCAGGGCGAGCCCATGTCGGCACTGACGCGCGCAGCGGTTGATAACCATCGTCAAGTCAAAATCGAATCGGGCGATACCGTCGTACTGAGTTCGCGCGTGATTCCCGGCAACGAAAAAAGCATCTTCCGCATGATCGACCATCTGTATCGGCGCGATGCCCACGTGATCTACGACGATGGAACAGCCGGGTTGATCCACGTCAGCGGACACGCCAGTCAGGATGAGCTGCGGCTTGTTCTGCATCTGCTGAAACCGAAATTCTTCGTTCCTCTGCATGGCGACTACCGGCACCTCAAGCTCCACGCGGAACTTGCAGCCGAGCTGGGCGTGGTGGAAAAAATTCATCTGCTGGAAAATGGCGACGTTCTGGAACTGACTCGCGATTCCGCCCGCAAGAACGGTAAAGTGGCCGTTGGCCGGGTCTGTATTGATGCCGGCTCGACCGCCGGTGTGGTCGAAGACGTGGTGATGCGCGATCGCCGTCATTTGAGTGAAGGCGGGATTGTGCTGCCGATCCTCGCGATCAACCAAACCACGGGGCGCGTCGAGAGCATGCCCGAGATTGTGACGCGCGGATTTGCAGCCGGTGAAGAAGCGCTGATTGAGCAGGCACGGCAGGTAGTCGGCGCTACGCTGGAGGCATCGAGCGCAGAAGAAAAAGCCGATTACGGCGTCATTAAGGAAAAAATTCGCCAGGACCTGAAGCGCTATATCCAGAAAAATACCAGCCGGCGTCCGTTGATTATGCCCGTGATCCTGGAAATATAACGCTGCTTCCAAGGCCCTTTTGGTAGAACTGAAGACGTGAATGCTTCGCCGCCCTCCGGACGCTCGTCGCAAACCATAAGAAACCTCTTCTTGTGGCCCGTCGCTATTCTCGCGGCGGTTCTATTTTTGCTGGTCCTTGTCTGGCCAAAGACGCGGGCCTATCTGCAATCCGTTGCCATTCTGATGCAACTGAATGGCCAGCCTGTACCGCGACTGCTGCGGCCCATTGCAGCCATGCCTCTCACAGAGCGGACGCTGAACATTCCTTCTTCGGCGGGAATTATTTCCGCCCGGTTGTACACGCCTGCCAACCGGCCCGATGCACCGGGCCTGGTACTGGTTCCGGGCATTCATTATCTGGGAATGAACGAACCGCGGCTGGTTGCCTTCGCTCGCTCGATGGCGGCCTGCGGCCTGCGCGTGCTGACTCCGGATCTGCCCGATAGCCACGACTATCGGATCAATCCCTCTGACATTACGACAATCGGCGACTCCGCGCAGTGGTTGCAGCGCGTCACTGGCCGCCGCGTTGGCCTAATGGGGTTGAGCTTTGCTGGTGGACTTGCGTTGCTGGCCGCCGCCGAACCGCCGTATTCCAATGAAGTATCGTTTGTTTTTTCCGTCGGCGCTCATGACGATCTTTACCGCGTAGCATCCTTCTATGTGACCGGCACCGATCCGCTGCCGGACGGAGACGTTGAGCGCGACACGCCGAATCCTTACGGGCCAATGATTCTCGAATACGAACATCTGGAAGATTTCACGCTTCCGGCGGATACTGAGGCGATCCGTGCCGCTTTTCGCGCGCGGCTGTATAACGACTCCACGCTGGAAAAAACGCTGGTCGCGAAACTGACGCCCTCGCAAAAGGCGGAGTACGCGCGAATTCTCGATACAGCCCACCAGGACTGGCCGCTCTCGATATCAAACAAAAAGCACGCCGCCGAAATGGCCGCGGTTTCGCCCCATGGGAATCTTGCTGGATTGCATGTGCCGGTCTATCTGCTGCATGGCCGTGGCGACAACTTGATTCCGTTCGCCGAGGCGGAGTGGCTTGCGCAGGATCTGCCCCATGGAGCGCTGAAGGAACTTTTGATCAGTCCGCTTATTGTTCATGTAAGCACCGATGCGAAGAAGACCGGCTGGTGGGACGAATGGCAGTTAGTTCATTTGCTGGCCCAGGTGATGGGCCGCGCTGAGCATCGATCATTCTTAACGCATGTTCGTGCTGGCAGGATGCATCCGTAACAATCCGGAGAAAGCCATGCTGGTGCTGAATCAATACGCAAGGCAGCCGGCCCAAGACAGCGGGCTGGTTTCGCTGGCAGATTTACGGGCGGCGCAGAAGCGGCTGCAAGGCATCGCGCGGCGCACTCCGATGATCGCGGCTGAATTTAGCCGCCGAGGGCGCCTATATCTCAAAGCAGAATCCATGCAGCCGATTGTAAGCTTCAAATTGCGCGGAGCCTACAACAAGGCCGCATCGCTGTCGCCGGATGCTCTGCGGCGAGGCCTGATCACGTACTCCAGCGGCAACCATGCTCAAGGAGTGGCTTACGCCGCCCGCGCGCTCGGTACAAAGGCTGTGATCGTGATGCCATCGAATGCGGGTGCGGTCAAACGGAAAGCTACGGAAGCGCTGGGGGCGGAGATCGTCACAGTGGGACCGGCGAGCGTGGAACGAAAAGCGAAGGCGGAAGAACTCGCTTCCCTTCGCGGCTACGCGATCATTCCGCCCTACGATGACCCCGCGATCATTGCCGGACAAGGGACCTGCGGCCTTGAAATTCTTGAAGATCTGCCGGATGTCGATCTGGTGCTGGTTCCGGTCGGCGGCGGCGGTCTACTCAGTGGCATCGCAGCGGCAATCAAGCACCAGCACCCCGCCACGCAGGTCTGGGGAGTGGAGCCCGAACTGGCCGCCGACGCAACCGAGAGCATGGCCAAGGGGAAAATTGTCAGCTACACGGCGGAGCAAACCAGCCGCACGCAAGCCGATGGTCTGCGCACCCAGCACATTGGCGAGCTCAATTTCGTCCATCTCCAAGCCTTTGTGGACGGCATGATCACCGTCACAGAAGCCGAGATTTCCGCCGCCATGCGCGCAGTTTTGCTGGATGCAAAACTGGTGGCGGAGCCAAGCGGTGCGGTGGCGATGGCTGCGGCGCTCTATCACGTAGCGGAGTTGCAGGCCACGGACAAATCAATCTGCGCAGTATTGAGTGGCGGGAATGTGGAGCCGGAATTATTGGCCGCCGCCCTAACATCGCATTAGCGGCCCTCATCATTTGCAAAAATAATTCTCTTCCTGAAATCGAAACAATGATTCTATTTGCCGCATCTGAAAATATCCTGAAGAAATCGCCCTGACAGCCGGTGCGTTTCGCTGAATGAATTCAGTGCGATTTCTGCACTTCTCGTGAAGCTTTTTGAGAGGCTAATGCGTCTCTACTCTAGAGAACGTATCAATCCCCTTCCCAAGGAACTATCTGTGCCTTATCGATTTTCCAGAATTTCTGCATTGCTTGTTCTGCCTTTGATCCTCAACGCCGGCCTCTTCGCGCAAAAATCCACCGGCAGTCTGCATGGGCAAGTGATGGACCCTTCCGGCGCGATCATTCCCGGTGCGTCTATCGTGCTTTCCAATAACGGCAAAACCATCAACACAACCAGCGGAGGAACCGGCGATTACAGGTTCAATTCACTTTCCCCGGGACACTACAGCGTCACCACGACGATTGATGGGTTCACACCGTATGAACTGCCGGACGTTGCCATCGCAGCTGGCCAGAACAAGAATCTCAACATCTCATTGTCACTGGCAGTCCAGCAGCAGCAGGTCCAGGTGAACGCGGAAAGCAATTCGATCGATACAAGCCCCGACACCAATGCCAACTCCGTCGTGATCAAAGGAAAGGATCTCGATGCGCTTTCTGACGATCCCGACGAACTGTCCAGCGAACTCCAGGCTTTAGCGGGTCCGTCCGCGGGACCCAACGGCGGCCAGATTTACATTGATGGCTTCAGCGGCGGGCAAATTCCTCCCAAGTCATCCATTCGAGAAATTCGCGTCAACCAAAATCCTTTTTCTGCCAGGTTCGATCGGCTGGGCTATGGACGGATTGAGATCCTGACCAAGCCTGGAACAGGCAAGCTCCACGGCCACATATTTTCTCGCGGCAACTATTCGGGATTCAACGCGCAGAATCCTATTCTGAACTCGAACCTGGCTCCCGGCGAAGCCCCGATTAAGGAGCCTAGCTATTATTCCTATTTCCTGTACGGCAATGTCGGCGGCCCGATCAATGACCATTCATCGTATTTCTTCAACATATTCAATCGGAACAATCAGAACGTAAGTGTCGTCAATGCCATCGATCCGGCAAGCATCACGCCAGCCACTCCGAATGGTTTGCCTCTGAACGAAGCCGTCAGCGAGCCAAGCACGCGAATCGACATTAGTCCCCGCTTCGATTTCCAGTTCGGGCAATCGAACAGCGTGACCGTGCGGTATTCGTTTTATCGTTCCTCCCATACCAATAGCGGCATCGGTGAGCTTTCGCTGCCCACGCAAGGCTATAACAGCCATGACATCGAGAACGAATTACAGGCCAGCGACGATATCGTGCTGAATAAGAATTTTGTCGACAGTATCCGGTTTCAATTCCGCCGGGTCGGCAACACGGAGGAGGCGCAATACACGACACCGAGCGTGAATGTGCAAGGCTCGTTCAACTCCGGTGGTAATAGTTCCGGCACTTTGCGAGACACGCAGAACGACTATGAATTCCAGGATTACTTCACCGGAGCCAAAGGCAACCATGCGCTGAACTTCGGGGCTCGGGTGCGCGCTTATCAAGATTCCAACTACACCAATGCGGGCACCAATGGCGAGTATACGTTTCAGTCAACCGCGGATTATCTGAATCGCACTCCGCAAAAGTACAAGGTCACCGTGGTCAACAACAATCAATACACGGCACGGGCCACTCCGTTCGACGCGGCACTGTTTTATCAGGACGATTGGAAAGTAAATCAGAATTTCACGTTGAGCTATGGCCTCCGCTGGGAAACACAAAATGAGATCAAGGATAAGAGCGACTGGGCGCCGCGATTCTATTTTGCCTATGCGCTGGACCATAAGCATGGCAAACCCAAGAACGTGCTTCGTGCGGGCTACGGGTGGTTCTACGAAAGATTCACAGTGCCAAACGGCTCCGAGGGCACTCCGTACATCATCAACACCATCCACCATAATCTTCCGGCAAATCCGTCCACGCCTTCGAACCAGCAGATCTATATCGTCACCAATCCGGCGTATGCCGAAACAAGTCCGGGCAATGCCATCAAGCCACCTGATCCTACCCTGGGTGCAGGAACGCCAGCCGCAACCTATTACACGATCGCGCCCAATTTCCATGCAGCCCTGGACATGCAAGGGGCGATCGGGCTCGACCATCAGGTGTCAAAAAGTGTAACGAGCAATGTCACCTACTTGTTTAGCCGCGGAGTCCACCAGTATCTCTCAAACAACATCAGCGCACCCTTTTTCGACGGATCGACAAATACCTATCCGACCACTCCGCTGTTGCCGCCGTCTTCCAACATCTATGAATTTGAATCCGGGACGGTCTACCGCGAAAATCAGGTGATTGCCACGATCAATGCGCGATTGAAGCACTTCAGTATTTTCAGCTTTTATACTTACAGCAATGCCAAGGGAGATGCGAACAGTCCCGATAGCTTCCCTTCCAATGCGCACGATCCGGGCCAGGACTATGGGCGCAGCGGTTTCGACATCCATAACCGATTCCTGCTGCTGGGAGACTTCACCGCTCCGTATGCGGTTTCGATTGCCCCGATTTTCGTGTACAACTCCGGGAGACCCTATAACATCACCACCGGCAGCGACTTGACGGGTAACAACCAATTCAACGCGCGGCCCACGTTTGCGAATCCGGCGGCGGGCTGCACAGCGCCACTCGTTCGTTTTGGCAATTACTGCCTGAACCCCAATCCGGTCGGCACCAATGAACAGATCATTCCTTTCGACCTGGGTACCGGGCCATCGAATTATAGTCTGAACCTGCGCATCAGCAAGGTGATCGGGTTTGGAGCACGGACGAAAGGCCACGGCGGGGGCGGCGACCATGGCCATGGCGGCGGTCTGCGTGGTCGAGGGTTGAGCGGAAATCAGGCCGGCCCAGGGAATCTGGATGCGAGCGAGCGTCGCAAATACAGTCTCACAATGTCCGCCTACGCTTCCAATCTGTTCAACAGAGAGAATCTGGGAACTCCCAATGGCACCCTGTCTTCTCCGTTTTTCGGGAAGTCGCAGTCGCTGGCAGACGGCTTTTTCTCGCCTTCGACAGCGGGCAACCGGAGTATTTTCCTCCAGACCTCATTTAACTTTTAGGACGTGAAAGCGGGTGTCCCACGTCTCGATTTTGAGATGTGGGTTCTCGATGGAACAACCCACCTTATGGAGCGGGAGTGGCTGCTGCGGGTTGAGGCAGCCGGACGATAAACTCGGTTGCGCCCGGCTGCGACTCAAATCGAATATCGCCACCGAAGTGCACGGTAATGATTTTGTAGGCAATGCTCAAACCCAGGCCTGTGCCGACGCCCACTGGTTTGCTGGTAAAGAACGGCTCGAAAATGCGAGGTCGATGTTGCTCCGGAATTCCGGGGCCGTCATCCCGGATTCCGACGAAAATGTCTTTATCCGTAGCCCAGGTGCGAATAGTAATGTGGCCCTGCTGCGGTGCTGCGTCGATCGCATTGTCCAGCAGATTCGTCCATACCTGGCCAAGCCCGCTGGCCTTCAACTGCAATACCGGTAAATCGGAGCTGAACTGCCGTGAAACCTGAATCTCTTTTTGCCGGATCTTGTACCCAAGAATAATCAACGCGCTTTGCAGGCTTTCATGCAGGTCGATCGTGTGCTGACAGTTCTTTTCCGCGTACGAATAACTCTTCACGGCGGAAACCAGCTCTGTGACCCGTGTAATGCTTTCTTCAATCGTTTGCAGTTGCTGGACGCTCGAAACAAGCGCCTCCACCCAGTGGAGAGCGCCTGAGAGCGCCTCGGGGCGGAAGCTCGACTGCGCGCATGACAATTTTTCGGCGGTGAGGCCAACGCCCGTCAGCGGCGGAGCCAGCTTCCATGCATCTTCAATTCCCGCGGCCTCCAACCACTGCGCCAGGGCCTCTTCCGCATCGGCTTGATCGAGAGAGCTGGTAGCTACCAGATTGCGGGGTTGCAGAATATATTCTTGAAGCTCGGCGATGCAATTCAGCTCCTCGACATCGAATCCCATGCGGCAATTTTGCAGGCTCAAGTTCTGCAGGCGCGTTAGCGTCTCCCGTAGTTGAACGGTGGCGCGCCGGGCCGCGGCGCCCGGATTATTCAGCTCATGCATCAGGCCGGCTGCCATGGTCCCTAAGGACGCCATCTTCTCGCGTTGCATCGCCAGGACCTGCAACCCTTCCAGGCGCAGCGCCATGTTCGCAAGAATACCCTTCCGCACCGTGGGGCAACTGGTCATTAAAAGCCAGAAGGAATCCTCATCCAGGCACAGCAGGCGGCTGGGCTGACTGATAATGCAGCCGACACGGTTGGACGAACCTGCGAGCAGCGGCAGTTCGCCAAATGTCTCGCTGCCGCGATGAATGGCAAGCGTTCGGCGCACACCATCTGGGCCAGCGGATTCAACACGAAATTCGCCGTCAAGCAAAATCCAGAACGAGTGTGTCATTTCGCCCTGGGCCAGAACGCAATCTCCTGCATCCGCCACAATTAACTCGGCGTTCTGCAGACATCGCACGGTGTCATCCTGCAGGTCGGCAAACACAGGAATGCGGCGCACCGATACAAGCAACGACTGCTGCTCGGCGGGCGGAAGATCGGCGAATTTTCCCTGACTCTTCATTGTGTGCCGCTAAAAGCTTGCAAGGTACTGATGAACAAACTGGACCGCAATCGAACCCTGACCGACAGCGGAAGCGACACGTTTCACGCTTCCAAAGCGAACATCTCCGGCCACAAAAATTCCCGGCACACTGGTCTCCAGCAGATACGGAGGACGATCCAGGGCCCACGGAAATGAAGTTCCGGCGAGTCGCAAATCCGGGCCGGACAGCACAAAACCTTTCGCATCCCGCAAAATTGACTGGGGCAGCCAATCCGTCTTCGGCTCTCCACCCACAAAAATAAACAGGGCCGACGCGGGCTCCTCAGTTTCGCCCTGCGGCGTGCGCAACCGGACCGATTCGAGATGGCCGTCTCCGTTGCCGTCAATCACTTCGGTTCGCGTTCGCACCTCAATATTCGACGCGGTGTGAATCTGATCGATCAAATAGCGGGACATTCCCTTTTCCAGCGAATCCGCGCGAATCAACATCGTCACCTTCGCCGAGTAACGGGCGAAATGAACAGCCGCTTGTCCCGCCGAATTGGCTCCGCCGACGATCATTACATTTTCGTCCTTGCACGAAATCGCCTCGGTCAAAGCCGCTCCATAATAAACCCCAGCGCCCGTAAGCCGCTCCAGATTCGGCGATTCCAGCTTCCTGTAATCGACACCGGTCGCAATCAGCGCGGTGTGGCAGGCGACCTCATTGCCGCCAGCCAATTGGATGAAGTGATATTGCCCTTCGGTGCGGATTCCTGCGGCGCGCTGGGATAAAAATTCGGTTCCGAACCGGGTCGCTTGTACCCACGCCCGGCGAGCAAGATCTTCGCCGCTGAGACCCGCGGGAAAGCCGAGGTAATTTTCAATACGCGAACTGCTGCCCGCCTGGCCTCCAGGGGCAGCGGGCTCAATCACCAGCGTTTTCAGCCCTTCGGAAGCACCATAGACGGCTGCCGCCAGACCGGCCGGGCCAGCTCCGGCGATCACCAGATCGTAGAAATCGCGTTCCGCCTGGACCCGCAATCCAGCTTTCTCGGCGAGCAGAGAGAGTCCTGGCTGAACCAGAGCTTCTCCATTCTGAAACAACACGACGGGCAATTTGGACGGGTCCAGATGGTATTGCGCAAATAATCTCGAGCTCTCGCCGTCGGTACTGCCAGCGGCGACTGGCTTGTTGTTGCTGGGTTCGATTGGGGAATCCAGGCTGGGATCGAGCCAGCGATAAGGAATATGGTTGCGCGATAGAAATTCTCGAATCTGGTGGCCAGCCGGCAACCAGCGGGAACCTATGACTCGAAGACCTTCAAACGGAGGCCGATAATTGAGGTTCCACGACTCCAGCAGATCGTCAAGGACCGCATAAAGCCGCTCTTCCGGCGGGTCCCACGGTTTCGTCAGGTAATAATGGATCTTTGCCGCGTTGATGGCTCGAATGGCTGCATCGGTGTCGGCGTATGCAGTCAGCAGAACGCGTTTGGCTTCGGGAAACACCCCGATGCTCTTTTCAAGGAATTCGACGCCAGACATCCCCGGCATCCGCTGGTCGGAGAGCAGCAGAGCGATCGTTTCGCCCCGCCGTTTCAGTTCAACCGAGACATCGAGACCGGATTGGCCGGAATTGGCGCGAATAATTCGGTAACGGCTGCCATAGTGCCGGCGCAAATCCTGTACCAGTGCTTCCAGCACGCTACTGTCATCGTCAACGGTCAACAGGACTGGTTTTTGCATAGATATTCAATTTATGCGCTTCGATCGTTTTTCCAAATAAAACCAAAGTTGCGAATGTGTTCCGATTTGGGGCTGGCTTCGGCAATTCGTCCAGAACAATTTAAAAAAGCTTTCTAAAACGCGCTACTCTGTGGATGCAGCTCTTGCACAACTTGATTCAGATCTTGCACAATTTGCCGCAATGGATATGCCCTGGTTCGACAATTCATGCAGCCTTCCCCAAAGGTAGCAGGAGTTGCGGGTCAAAGTAATTGGCAGTCGAAGTTCTTGGAATTATTGCCGATACAAGAAACAGATCTACATTGACTAATCTCTTTTCTCTTCTGGTTGGCATGTCAGCCCAACGGGATGCAGAAGGAGAAATAGCCTCTCGTGTGTCAGAAATATTGCTATGAAAAAAATCATTCTCGCCGATAATCAATCGATATTTCGAGCCGGGGTAGCGAAGACGCTGGCGCTACAGGACGACATCCGCATCGTCGCCCAATGTATGGATAATGAACGCCTGACGCAGGCGATACGCACCTTCCGATCCTCAATTGTTGTTTTCGCGTCCTCCCTGCAGCCGGACATGCCGGGTCTGATCAAAGCCGCGCAGAGCGCAGGTAGCAAATTGATTGTCATCGCGGAAAATTCGGAATCGCTGCACACTTACGCTTCTCACGGATTCGACGGAGTAGTTTTCCGCGACGTCACCGGGAGTGAACTGGTCGAATGCGTCAACAGCGTCTATAACGGTCAGATACATCTACAGCAAAAATCGGGGCGTTCTCTTACTGAGGAGGTCGACGCCGTGGGCGCGCGCGTCCGTGACCGGCTGACGGTAAAAGAAATCAAAATCGTGGCGCTGATTGTGCAGGGATACAAGAACAAGGAAATCGCAGACCAGCTTGGCACGACAGAACAGGTGATCAAAAATTACCTGCGAAACGTATACGACAAAACTGGTGTTTCGGACCGGTTGGAACTAGCCCTTTTTACCATCCACCACCGCACGTTGGCGGAAGCTGCGGCCCAGGCCGGCGGCCAGATGGAACTTCGGACCGCAAGGGCCTGACGAACTCCGAAACGGCGCGATGACAAT
>JBEPVW010000090.1:0-12635 GCA_041690775.1 Acidobacteriota bacterium
CTCTCCGCATTCACAACTTCGAGCGCGATCGCCTGCCCCGCCTGATATTGCAAAACCGCGAGATGCAGGCTGTCCTTTGCTTCCTGCGCGCTTGTCTGGAGTGAAGCGAGATTGGCGGTTGCCGTCTTCAATTCCCCATAGCTTGCGTTGAGCTGCGCGATTAATTGCCGCTGCGTGTAATCCAGGGCAGTACGGCTCTGTGCCCGTAATAGCTCGCTCTGTTTGATGCGGTCATGCGTCGCGAACCAATCCCACACTGGGATATTGATACCCGCGGAAGCGGAATAGCCGAGGAACTGCTGCCCTTGAAGCCCCTTCTCTTCAAAACGCGGTGCATCGAGGCCATAGTTGTAGGCCAAGGTCAGCAAGGGAAGGTATCCGGTGCGGGATGCCGTGACGTCGGCATCCGCCGCCTTCAAGGCTTCGAGCGCGCTGCGCAAATCCGGGTTCGACTTGGCGGCCAGCGTGCGAACTTCGTCTTCAGCGGGAACTTCGATGTTGCTTCCAGTGCCGGGATTCGCGTCCAGCGGGTCCGCCAGCACATAAGGAGTGGCGGGATCTCGAAACAAAAGCACACCCAGAGACTGGCGCGCGTCGGCGGCAGCTAATTCAGCATCGGATACGCTGCGCTGCGCCTGTTCCAGTTGTAATTGCGCCTTCAGGACATCCGCATGCGCCACTTCCCGCGCGCCTTCAAGCTTGTTGGTTAAATCCAGAAAATTCTGCGCCGACTGCTGGGCCTCTTGTGCGGCCTGCAGCTTGCGCGCCGCCGACTCGACCGTGTAATAGGCCTGTGTGACCACGACATGAAGGCCGCGTAACGCGATCTCCGCCTGTGCCTTTGCCTGACGCGCCAGCGCGCCGGTCTGTCGATAGCGTTCGACGTTCGCAAGGCTGAGCGTTTCGGTCGCCTGGCCCTGGCTGATGTATTCATGCACGGCGTTATTCGCAATAAATACCGGGCCGGAGGAGTTCGGTTCCGTTCCACCGAGATTTGTGCCGTTCGATTGCGTAAAAAGATACTCCCCGATGATTGTTTCCTGTGGCAGCAGCGCGGAGCGCGCAATCGAGTGGTTGTAACCGGCAGTGCCCCGAGCGGCGAGGGCGGCCTGCAGTGTCGGCTCGATCTTGCGAGCGCGTTGTTCAGCCTCGGCGAGCGTGATTTGTATTGGGGCACCGGTTGCGGAGACGTTCACCGGATTGGCGCTCAGCTGCGCTGCGGGTAGGGGGCTTTCCTGGGCTGTCAAGCGACTCGACGGGGCAAGGAGAAAAGCGATCGACAGGGCAACACTCAATAACAGAATTACAGCGGGGCGCGTTTGTAGAGCGGCAATCTGCGCTCGACAGTGCCCGGCATCTGTGGCGATATGGCATCGATACTGAGCCATGCTGTTCCATTCTGCGGGTGCAATCTTAAATTCTTCTGAAAGGTCGCCTCGACCCCGATCATCCGGTATTTCGAAGCCCGGCGGAAATGCCGTTGATGGTGGCTGCAATGGCGCGCTGTAGCGACTCGCTGGTATCACCGGCTCGTTTGCGGCGCAGCAACTCCACCTGAATGAGACTCATGGGATCAACATACGGGTTGCGCAAACGGATGGACCGCGAAAGAACAGGGTTTGTTTCAAGCAGAATTTTCTGCCCGGTGACGGCGAGCACAGCCTGTTGCGTGTTGTTATATTCCAACTCCAGGCGGGAGAAAACGGACTCGCGCAAGGCGGCGTCCTGAATCAGCGATGAATATTGGCGGGCGATTTCAAAGTCGGCCTTGGCGAGCGCCAACTCCACATTGCGGATCAGGTCGATGAACAAGGGGAACTCCCGCATCATGTTTTGCAGCATCGGCAAATTTCCCTTCTGGATGGATAACTGAAGGGCATGTCCAACGCCGAACCAGCCGGGCACTCCGTGGCGGCTCTGCATCCATCCGAAGACCCATGGAATTGCACGAAGATCGGCAAAGCTCGCTTTCCCTTTCCTGCGGACAGGACGCGAGCCGATGCGGGCAAACTCCAGTTCGTTGACCGGGGTGGCTTCGGCGAAGTATTGCAGCACTGCTTCATCCTCCGGGATATTCCTGCGATAAAAGCCATACGCAGCGGTTGAAAGTTCTTCGCAGACTTCCTCCCAGCCCTCCATCATCTCTCCGGTGCGTTGACCGCCCGGGCGAATGGCTTCGGGCCTTGCCAGCGCATCGAGGGATGCAGCAACCATCAGCTCCAGGTTCCACTCCGCCAAGACAACATCGGAATATTTCCAGTGCAGAACTTCACCCTGTTCGGTGATGCGGATTTCGCCATTGAAGTCGCCGATAGGCTGCGCGTAGATGGCGCGATGCGTGGGAGCGCCGCCGCGGCCTACGGTTCCGCCACGGCCATGGAACAGCCGCAGATCGACGCCGCATTCGCGGGCAACGGCATAGAGAGCGCGGTGCGCCTTGTAGAGCTCCCATGTGCTGGTGAGCATGCCGCCGTCCTTGTTTGAGTCGGAGTAGCCGAGCATCACTTCCTGCCGGCGCGACCAGGAGTCGAGCAAAGGTTGATATGCCGGTGCAGTCCATATCTCGCGGCAGATCGAGGCGGCTCCGCGCAAATCCTCGATCGATTCGAACAACGGAACAACCTGGATCGCGGCGCGATTTTCTCCCGCCGTGCAAGAGACCTCATGCGTCCGCGCCAGATGCAGGACGCGCCAGATATCTTCTACTCCGGTTGCGCCGCTGATGACGTATTGCCGAATTGTTTCCGCCGGCTCGTCCCGTTGGATTTGTGCGATGGCGCGGAAAGTCGCGAGAACGTCCGCGGTCTCTGGAGTCAGCGGTTTTGCAAAATCCTCCTCTCCGTTTTTTTCGGTCGGGCATTGTTCGGTTTCGATCAAGGCCTGGGTATGCTGGCGGGCGTGCTGGCGGATATCGAGCGTATGCAGATGCAGCCCGAACGTGCGAACTTCGCGAACCAGCGGGTCGAGCAACGAGTGCGCCAGGCGCAGACTCTTGTTTTCCGCGAGGCTGGCTCGAAGAAGATTCAAATCATCCAATAAATCCTGTTCAGAGCGGTAGGCCGACAGGGCCGGCGGCTTCGCTGCAACACCCGGTTCAATCTCGGCTGCCTGGAGCCTCATAAGGACGCAGAGCGCGAAACGGCGGTCCAATTCGTGAGGGAATCGGTCGCCGAGACTGGCGCCCGAATGCTCCAGCTGCGATTCGTATGCGAATAATTTCTCTCGCAGCGCGGAGGATATCCCCACCCGTTGAACGGAGGGAGTCAGCAGGTCCACGATCAGCTGCACGCGGGCACTGTAATGTTCAATCAGCTTGCGGCGAGCCATGGCAATGGCTTCCCACGTCACCTCCGGCGTGACATTGGGATTGCCATCGCGGTCGCCGCCAATCCAGGAGCCGAACCGGACCACCTGTGGAAGATCGTTCGCTTCGACGTCGAGGTCATATTCATCGCGCATCGCGCCCGCAATTTCTTCAAACAACTGCGGCAGCGTTTCGAAGATTGCGATGTCGTAGTAATCGAGGCCGAGCTTGATCTCGTCCTGCACCGTTGGCCGGTAGCTGCGAACTTCGTCGGTCTGCCAGAGCGCCGTGATTTCGGCGAGAATGTCCATTTCTCTGGCAGCCAGTTCTTCATCCGGCAGCGGAATCTGGTTGAGGCTTTCGAGAGCTTCACCGATTCGGCGGCGCTTGAACAACACGGAACGACGGGCCACTTCGGTGGGATGCGCGGTAAAAACAGGGATAACGCAAATCTTCGCGAGGAACTCCATTGCATCGGCGGCGCTGATACCCGCCTCGCGCATCCGCCGCAGCGTGCCTCGCATTTCACCGGGTTGAGGAGCGCTGTGGCCGCCGAGTAGCCGGTGCGCCTTGCGACGGCGCTTGCGATGATTTGTCTCGGCAAGATTGATCAGCTCGAAATAAAAGCCGAATGCCCGCGTTAACTGTTCGGCAAACCCGGTGTCGTAACTTCCAATGCGCGCGATGGCCTGATTGAGCAGCGACTCGGCCTTTTGTATGTTGCCCTGCAGGCGCGCTTCCCGGCTTTCGGCGGTCAACCTGCGCAGGTCTTCGACGGCCTGGAACAGGGCATCTCCGGCCTGTTCTCGAAGCACGCGACCCAGCAAGGTCCCAAGCGAACGTACGTCGCGCCGCAGCGGCGCTTCTTTGCGTTCAGGGTCGAACGACTGCAATTCCTCAAGGCGCTCACGCCAGTCTTCCGGTTTCCACAAGAGATCCATAGATATTTGAATTATGCAGGAGACGCGAACAGTTTCCTATTCCCGACGGCTATGAAATGGCAGCTTGCTCCTCCAGTTGCATCATCAACTCTTCCCATTCAGTCAGCAATGCCGCATGTTCCGCCCGAAGCGCATCAAGCTGACTGGTCTGCATCTGATATTGTTCCGCGGAGACAAACTGTCCCATCTGTTGCTCCGTTGTCTCAATCGCGGCTTCCATCCGGGGAATTTCTTCCTCGAGCGTATTGCACCGATCCTGCATCTGGCGGAGCCGGATTGGATTCATCCGCTTGGCACGCGCTGTCTCGCTATCCGCAGGATTTCCGGATGTTGTTACGGCCATGGGTAGATTCCCATTCATTTTGCTGATGGCTGTAGGCAAATCCACAGAGGTTGTGGATTCCGCCTGTCGGGAAATCTGCCACAGATAATCCTCATAGTTGCCGGTGTAGACGTGGACGGCACCATCCCGAATCTCAAAAACACGAGTCGCCAGAGCGTCGATAAAAGCGCGGTCATGAGAGACAAATACAACCGTACCGGAAAAATTCCGGATTGCCTCCAGCAAAACTTCTTTGGCGCGCATGTCGAGATGGTTCGTGGGCTCATCGAGCAGCAGAAAATTGGCTGGACTGACCAGCAGCCGCGCGAGCGCATAGCGATTCCGCTCCCCGCCGGAGAGAACGCCGAGAGGCTTGTAAACGTCGTCGCCTGAAAACAGGAAGCAGCCTAGCAGGCTGCGCAGTTCCGTCTGCGGAATTCTGGGCGCACTGCGGCCGATGTCGTCCAGCATTCGGGCATCCGCGTCCAGCTCCTTGTATTGATCCTGGGCAAAGTATTGCAGTACCACGTTGTGACCGTGCCGAATGTCTCCGGAGCTCGGCGTATCCATCGCCGAGAGCAGGCGAATCAGCGTCGATTTGCCAGCTCCATTCGGCCCCACCAATGCGATGCGGTCTCCGCGTTCGATGGTGAACTGTGCACCGGCGAAGACTTGTTTTGCAGCGTAACTTTTTCCGACCCCACGGGCTTCGACCACGGTTCGTCCGCTGGGCGGAGGCTGCGGAAAAGTGAAATGAATCGCCGTTTCCCTGGGCGGCAACTCGATCCGCTCGATGCGCTCCAGTTCCTTGACGCGGCTCTGTACCTGCCGCGCCTTGGTGGCCTGGGCCCGGAAGCGATTGATGAACGCCTCCAGATGTTCGACGTGTTCCCGCTGGTGCTGATACGCGGCCTCCAGTTGGGTCAGCCGCTCCTCTTTCTGCTGCAGATATTTTTCGTAATTTCCGGTATAGGTATATAGCCGCCGGTTCCACAACTCGGCAATTTTGTTGGTCGCAACATCGAGAAAAAAACGGTCGTGAGAGATGAGAATGTAGGCGTGGGGATAGGAGTGAAGATATCCTTCCAGCCAGTTTCTGGCTTCCAGATCCAGATGATTGGTCGGTTCGTCGAGCAGGAGAAGATCCGGTTTTTCCAGCAGCAGTTTTGCAAGGGCAACTCGCATTTGCCATCCGCCGGAAAACTCCTCGGTTTTTCTGCCCCAATCTTCTTTCACAAATCCCAGCCCAGAGAGCACGATGCCAACCCTTGCCTCCATGGTGTAGCCGTCCTGGATATGGAATTGCGCATCGCTGCGCGCCAACTGATCCGCTAACGCCACGTATTGGGAACCGTCGGGCGGAAGGTCGGCAAGCTGCGAGTGCAGTGTTTGAATTTCTTGCTCCAATGCGCGTGTCTTGTCGAAGGCGGAGAGGCATTCCTCAAAAACCGTGCGTCCACGTAGCTGGAGGCCATCCTGCGGAAGATATCCGAAGGTCATGCCGCCGGTGCGCTCCACCGAGCCATCGTCCAAAGAATCGAGTCCGGCCAGAATTCGAAGAAGCGTGGATTTTCCCGTACCGTTGCCGCCCACCAGGCCTGTACGCTCGCCGGGGGTGATCTGCCAGTCGACTTTTTCGAATAGGAGCTTGTGGCCGAAACGTTTACCGGCCGACGTTAGTTGCAGCATGATGTCGGGACTCGAAGCGCTTTTAAGAAGTGCATTTATATTGTCGCATCGCATGGCTGGCGGGGACAGCCGCTTCCGTCACGGTTGGTATACTCGCTGCAAGATCAATGGGCTTGCCCTTGGAAGCAAATCGCTGGTCTGCCTGTTGCCGAAAGTGAATGCCCTTCCAGAATGACGAATTATCTTGAGTTGCCCATTGGCAACGACGCGCCCAAGCTTGTTACCGCCGTGGTGGAAATTCCGCAGGGCAGCGTCAACAAGTATGAATACGACAAGGACCTTCATGTTTTTCGGCTGGATCGCAACTTGCACAGCCCGGTCCATTATCCGGGGGACTATGGTTTCATTCCGTGCACCCTGGCGAAAGATGGCGATCCGCTGGATATTCTGATTCTTGGAGACGCCCCAAGTTTCCCTGGCTGCGTGCTGAGCGCCCGTCCGGTTGGGCTTTTCCGTATGCTGGATCAGGGAATCGAAGACGAAAAGATCGTTGCGTTCGCGACCGCCAATCCGACTTTCAGCCAGATTGAAAACTACACTTCCGTGTATCCGCAAATCCGGAGGGAAGTAGAACATTTCTTTTCGATTTATAAGGACCTGGAAGGCAAACGGACACAAGCGGTGGGTTGGGAAGACGTGGAGGCGGCCAGAAGAACGATCCTGGCATGTCACGCCCGCTATAAGGAGCCGCGTTAAGAGGTACAACCTTAGATCGATCTTCAAGCGTTGTAGTTCTAATTCTAGATGCGTATACCCTATCCAACCCGGCTGAACATCAACCATGTGTTAATCGCGACGCTGTTCCTGTTGTTTGCGCAGTTGCTGGATGGCACGGACCCTGTCTTCGCGTTCCTGGCGTGCGTGTCCATCGTTTTCAGCGCCCTGGCCTTCAACGTTCTGAATGGTCTGGGATCGGTGAGTGGCGCTTACGTGATCTTCACCGCCATACCGACGTTCGTGATCTTGATTCTTCTTAAGGTTTTTACCTGGGAGCCCTCGGACCGCCATTTTGAACAGCCTTTGATCACAATCACGGCGACCGCGATCGGCTGGGGAGGAATTCTGGTGGCGGCGGCACTTAGCCGGAGATTTTCAGCCAGGCGCAATATTGTACGTTTTACGGCACGAGACCTCGAAAACCTCAAGAACACGTCCGCGGGCCTGCTGGGCATTGGCCTGGTCAGCCAGATACTGCTGGCGAATTTCAACACAGGTGCAAACGGGACATTCTGGGCAGCTCTGAACCAGCTCAACATCTTTGTGCCCATGGCTACGATTCTTGCGACCTATTACGAAATATGTATCAGCCGCGGACAGCGGAGCATGAACTGGATCGTGTTGACCAGCATTCTCTACGTGGCGGGGTTTGGCTTCATCGCTGCCTCCAAGCAGGGGATGTACGCTCCATTTTTCTCCTATTTTCTGGTTTGCGCGGCGCTCGATTATCGCTTCCGCCCGCTTCAGGTGATGGCGATCCTCGGCTGGCTGGCCTTTGCTGTGGGGTTCATGTTTCCCTGGGCACAATATGCCCGTTCCATGACCCGTCAGGCTACGATTACGGGGACCCTGAATGCGACCATTGACCTGATTAGAAATCCGCAAACAATTCCAGCGATGTATCAGTGGTACGCCGACTCACTGAAGCTGAATGAAGATGTAAATCAGGTCTCGCTCTGCTATGACCATCCGCATGGGCTGCTCGACCGGGAATCCATGATCTGTCAGGATGATCGCTTAATCCAGATGACAGAACGTGCAGGTGTCACGGGCCCGAAATACCTGATCGAAGGCTTTGAGATGGTTATTCCCCATTTTCTATGGCAGGGACGGGTCAACCTGTCACTGGGAAATATTTATGGGCGGGAAACGGCCGAGACCGGTTCGGAGGACTATACGACATCCGTCGCGTGGGCCCCGATCGGCGATGCATATCGGGAGTTTGGGTGGTCTGGCATTGTGGTGGTCATGCCGATCCTGTATTTCTTTACATTCATTATTCTGAACGGCGTTTTTGGCGACGCCCGCGAGAGCCCGTGGGGCCTGGTTCTGGTGGCGTACGCTGCGTTTGCGGCGCCGGGTCTCCTGCTGCCGGTGCATCCGCAGCTATGGGGGCACTACATCCCGCTTATCCTCTTCGTCATGTGGCTGACTCGTTATGTAGCGCCACAGGTTGCGGTGGCGTTCGGATTTAGAAAGGTACAGGCAAAAATCGTGGAGCCGGGCACTGAACTGGTTCCACAAGCCAAAGAAGTTCGCAACAGCGTGTAGCACCGAAAAATCAGTGCAGATTTTGATGAGGAAAAGATATGAGACTTGAACACTGGCATAGGAGATCGACGGGTGCCCCACACGCTGCCATGCGAGCAGTGGCCATCGCTCTAACGATGGCGTTTCTAACTGCCTGTTCGCTCTACGCCGCGTCTGCCGCGCCGCCGGTCTCTGACTCCGTGGCAAATAAAGCGGCTCCGTGGTGGAAACATGCGGTGGTCTATGAAATTTATCCTCGCAGCTTCCAGGACACGAATGGCGATGGCGTGGGAGACATTAACGGCATTATTCAACGGCTCGGTTATCTGCAAGGGCTGGGAGTGAATGCTGTCTGGCTGACGCCGATCCATCCTTCTCCGCAGGTCGATTTCGGCTACGACATTTCGAATTATCAAGCGATCGACCCGGTGTATGGATCGATGGCGGACTTCGATCGCCTGGTAGCTACGGCGAAGACTCACCACATCCGCATCATTATGGATATGGTGATGAACCACACCTCCGACCAGTCGCCATGGTTCAAGGAAAGCAGGAGCTCGCGCAACAACCCCAAGCGCGACTGGTACGTATGGCGCGATGGCAAAGGACCGGGGGTTCCGCCGAATAACTGGCAGAGCGACTTTGGCCACTCCGCATGGACCTACGATGCGACGACCGGGCAGTGGTACTATCACAAATTTTATTCAGCGCAGCCGGATTTGAACTGGAGGAACCCCGCCGTACAGAAGGCCATGTTCGATGCGTGCCGGTTTTGGCTGGACAAGGGAGTGGCGGGATTCCGTCTCGATGCGATTCCTGAATTGTTTGAAGACCCCCAATTTCGCGATGAAAAAATTCTTCCGGGCAAGGACGATTTCGGCGATCCCAATGAAGACCACTCTCTCACGGAGGATCTGCCGAAAGTGCATGTCGTCATGCAGGAACTCCGCAAGCTGGTCGACAGCTATCCGGGAGACCGCGTGTTAATTGGAGAGACCTATTTGTCGAACATTCACGACCAACTGCTTTGGTACGGGAAGAATAACGATGAACTGCAACTTCCGATGGACATGCAGGTGGGATTTATCGACAAACTGGATGTGAGCGAATTTCGTACGAAGATCAATCAGGCGGAGATTGGGCTTAACGGCAATATGCCGCTGTTCGTATTTGATAACCACGACAATGTTCGCAGTTGGAACCGATACGGAGACGGCAGGAACGATGCTGCGATCGCACGGATTATCGGGACTGTCCTGCTTACGAGCCGGTCGGCTGCGCTTATGTACTACGGCGAAGAAATCGGGATGTTGACCACTCCGCCCAAGACCCGCGAGGAAGTGCAGGACCCCGTTGGGAAGCTGGGATGGCCAAACTATAAAGGCCGCGATGGGGAGCGGACGCCGATGCAGTGGGATACGGGTAAAAATGCCGGCTTCAGCACAGCGGATAAAACGTGGCTGCCGATTCCGGCCAGCTACAAGACCGTCAATGTGCAGGTGGAATCCGGCCGGCCAGGCTCGCTACTGAACTGGTACAAGCAGCTCATCGATCTGCGGACAAACAATGCTGCGCTTCACGATGACCAGAACATTATGGTGAACACGTCGGACCAGAACGTTCTTTCCTATCTGAGAAAGAATTCCGGTCAAGGTTCATCGGTGTTGGTCGCAATCAATTTCACAGGTCAACCCCGCACAGTTTCATACAACCTGGAGCCGCAAGGCATTCACAACAGCCACGCAACCGCGTTGCTCGAAGACGGCAGCCTGACCAGAAATGTCGATTTGAGCCACGTCACGCTCTCACCATTCGCGGTTTTCGTCGGGAGTGTTCAATAGCCTTCTCTCACGCACACGCCCAAATTTAGCGACGGGTTTTGGTAATTTCAGGCCGCAATTTTATCTCGCCTTCCACGTCCACCGGCTCTTCAATCTCGACGGGCTCTTCTGTCTCGGCGGGTTCGACTTTCTTGCCCGGTTCCAGGTAATCGCGCGTTAAATTCTCTTTCAGGATGGCGAATGCATCCTCAGGAGTGTCCACAAAGTGGAACAACTTCAAGTCCTGGGGCTCGATGGCTCCCTCTTTCACTAATGCATCGAAGTTGATGATTTCGTTCCAATACTGCGAACCATAGATGATGATTGTCAGTTCCTTGGCGAGCTTTCTGGTCTGCGTCAAAGTAAGCAGTTCGAACATTTCATCCATCGTCCCGAAACCTCCGGGAAACACGACGAGCGCCTTCGCCAGGTAAGCAAACCAATATTTGCGCATGAAGAAATAATGAAACTCCAGGTTCAGCGATGGCGTGATGTACGGATTGTGTTCCTGCTCAAGCGGCAGGCGAATGCCGAGGCCCACGGTTTTTCCACCCGCCTCGCTGGCTCCCCGGTTGGCCGCCTCCATGATGCCCGGACCGCCGCCGGAAGTGACAACGAAGCGATGGCGCCGGGATTTGATTGTCATCGTCCACTGCGTCAGCAAATACGCCAGCTTGCGCGCATCTTCGTAATAGCGGGCCATTTCGACAGCAGCTTCGGCATGGGCTCGGCGGAGTTGACTTGCATCGCAGCTGGAAACTTCTTCCGGGGCCGCTGGCTGTTCCTCGGCCGGAGCGGGTTTTGCTGAACCGGTAAAGTCGAGCAGTTCCAACTCGCGCGATGTTACATCGAGCGCACGAAATCGTGCGGAGCCGAAGAAAACGATTGTGTCCTGGATTCGTTCGCGTCGAAAATGCGATAGCGGTTCCATAAATTCGGCCATAATTCGCAGCATGCGGCCATCGGGGCTGTTGATGAACGCTGGATCTTCATAGGCAAGCAGGGCTGGCTTGGTGTCGCTCATCTACAACCTCGTTGTGAGAGTATCAAGGCAAGGATGGTGCGTTTGCACAGGGAACAAGCGGGCCAATTCGGAAGAGGATCGGCGGCGAAAATCAAACGCGATGCTCGCGATAGTGGACGATTTCAGAAATCCCAATCCATATGTCCAGCAATCCCAGGCCGGAAACGATTCCCCGTGTGATGCCGGAGTACAGCAACGAACCGAGCGAAGGCACAGTCAGCAGATAGTGGTTTTCCTGCCAGTACCGCGTCCAGGGAAGCAGGAAGAGCAGAAGCCCAACATAAAAGCAAAACACAACCAGAATCACAATGGACATACGCTGCAGCCACACCGGAGCGGGAGGATTCGCCGGCTTTCCCGCCTGCGGCGTGCGCGAGTTCTCGGCTTCTAAAGCTTCCGGCGGAAACAGGTCGTGTTGATGGGGCATTTTCGATTGACCAGGCTGAAAACTCAAGCTGAAGCTGCCCGTCCAGCTTGCACGTTCAGCCAAGATATCCTGCGATGCTACATCATTTCTAAACCGATGCAGTCACGGCGTTGCGTTTGGGGCGACGGTTGGCCTGCAATATTTTCTTTCGCAGACGCAGGTTCTTCGGCGTGACCTCAACCAATTCATCTTCGTTGATGAACTCGATGGCCTGCTCAAGATTTTGCGGCTTGAAGGGCACCAGTCGAATTGCATCATCTGCCGAGGAGGCGCGCATGTTGGTCAACTTCTTTTCGCGGACCGCATTCACGTCCAGATCGTTGTCGCGCGAATGTTCGCCGACGATGATGCCCTCATACACTTCATTTCCTGGTCCGAGAAACAGGATGCCGCGCTCCTGCAATCCGTCGAGAGCGTAGGTCGTGGTAGTTCCCGAACGGTCGGCAACCAAGGCACCGGTCGTGCGTTGCGGAATATCGCCCTGATGCGGCATGTAGCCGTCGAAGAGGGAGTTCATCACGATAGTGCCACGCGTTTCCGTCAACACTTCGCTGCGCAAGCCGATCAGGCCGCGGCTGGGAATCCGAAATTCCAATCGAACGCGTCCGTAACCATGGTTGTGCATCTTCACCATCTCGGCCTTGCGCGGTCCCAGACGCTCCATCACAACACCGACAAAGTTTTCAGGAATATCGATGGTCAGTAGTTCCACCGGCTCCATCAGCTTGCCGTCGACAATACGGGTGACGATTTCCGGGCGGCCAACCATCAGCTCAAAACCTTCCCGGCGCATCATCTCAATCAGGATGGCGAGCTGCAATTCGCCGCGTCCGAGGACCTTGAAGTTGTCGGCGTTGCCTG
>JBEPVW010000091.1:0-12588 GCA_041690775.1 Acidobacteriota bacterium
CGAATCGGGCCTGACTCGGATGTGGTGGTGCGGTTCGATGAGTCTCCGGTCCGGCTGGTCTTCTGGCAAGGCGCCAATTACGTTCCCGCATGGGTGACCGAAAACGATAAGTGGTACACCAACGAATTTCTGGAGACGTGGGAGTCTGGCTGCCCGATGGGCGGCGATTGCGAACCGATGTCCGACAAGCAAAGCCGCTATTCGCATGTGAACATCCTTGAAAACAACGACGCTCGGGTGGTTGTTCACTGGCGTTACGCACTCGCTGAGGTGGAAAAGTACAAGGGGGCCTGGCCGGATCCCCGAACCGGATGGACCGATTGGGCCGATGAGTATTGGACCATTTATCCCGACGGCGTTGCCATTCGCAAACAGGTTCTTCATAGTACGGAGGCCGCCCGGCTGCACGAATGGCAGGAGACAATCGTGCTGCATCAGCCGGGGAGCACGCCGGACGACGATATCAACCTGGACGCAATCACGCTCGAGAATATGCACGGGGAAACGAAGACGTACACATGGCGGCCGAAACCCGCGGGCGACTTTGCCACGCCCAATGGGCCGCCGGCGGTGACTGGTCCGCCGAATCCGAACATCCAGATTGTCAATATGAAATCCCAGTGGAAGCCGTTTCAGGTTGTATCACCGGATGGCGCCAGCGCCGACATCTACAATAACGAAAAAACGTACTTTAATTTTTTGTGCTGGAACCATTGGCCGGTGGCGCAGATTGCCTCCAGCGACAGGCCGTGCGTGACCGATGATCGTGCTTCCCATTCCTCCCTTTCTCATCTCTATTGGAAAACCTATGCAACGGGTGAGAACACTGCGACGAAGATATTGATGAATGGATTGACGACGAAATCGCCCGCTGCGCTGCTTCCGCTGGCGAAGTCATGGCTATCACCGCCGAAGATGGAAGCGGAAGGTGAGGGGTACCGAAACGACGGGTACGATCCAACCCAGCGGGCGTACGTGCTGACCAGAACATCGCAGAAGTCTTTTGCCACATTGAGGGCGACGTTTGCCGCGAGTGATGCTTCGCCTGTCTTTGATCCTGCAATCGTGATTAAAGGCTGGGGAGAGGGAGGCGCACGATTAAAGATCGATGGGAAACCGGTGGCTTGGGGAAAGAACTTTCGGACGGGACACATTCACCGACTGGAAAGCACCGATCTGGTGGTTTGGATCCAAAGAGAGTCGGTCAAGCCACTTCACCTTGAATTAATGCCGGCGAATTGATGCCAGCGACTCATCGAAGCAAGTCCAGCCTGGAACGACTCGGCTGGATGCGTGCTCGCTATTTCCGTGCCGTGTCTGGCACGTCCAATTCGTATGTTGCCGCAGCGGTTGGGATTGAAATCGATGTGCCGTCTGGAAGACGTCATGTTGAAGTCGGATAACGAGGGACTTTTAAGCAGATTGAAAAAATTCCTGGATGAAAAATGTTTCTGGTGGGCCCGGAGGGATTTGAACCCCCAACCAAAGCATTATGAGTGCTCTGCTCTAACCGTTGAGCTACAGGCCCTTTCCTTGCGAGTCACAGTAGTGCGTGTCTCAACGACATTGTATGGGATTGGAAGGGAATACAAAATCTGCGAACGATCCTCGCTTGGCTCACGATGCACGCAACGTATACTGGGTGCGTCGGTCGCGTTTTTCCCTCATCCCCATAGTGGCTACAATCTCCGCACAATCCGGTGAAGCGCTGGTTTCGCTGCTGGAGCGCGCCTTCGGTTTTTCTTCTTTTCGCGCCAACCAGGAAGTAGTCTGCCGCGCGGCGATCGACGGCAAAGACGTTCTGCTGGTGATGCCGACCGGCGCGGGAAAATCTCTCTGCTATCAGCTGCCGGGCATCGCGCGCGGCGGAACGACGCTGGTCATCAGTCCGCTGATTGCGTTGATGGACGATCAGGCAACCAAGCTGGCATCGCTGGGGTTCGCCGTGGCACGGATTCATTCCGGCCTGGACCGGGCCGTTTCGCGGCAGGCTTGCGCGGACTATTTATCCGGCGCGCTGCAATTCCTCTTCATCGCACCGGAGCGGCTGCGCGTGCCCGGCTTCATCGAGATGCTGGCGAAACGCAAGCCCTCTCTGATCGCCATCGACGAGGCGCATTGCATTTCGCAATGGGGTCACGACTTTCGTCCGGATTATCGAATGCTGGGCCAGTCGCTGCCGGCGTTGCGGCCAGCGCCGGTGATTGCGCTTACCGCGACCGCGACCGCGCGCGTGCAGGATGACATTGTCGCGCAGCTCGGCATGACGGAAGCGTCGCGATTCATCTATGGCTTTCGCCGCGAAAATCTTGCGATCGAAGTGGTTGAAATGGCTCCCTCGCAACGAACGGGTTTTGTTGCCGGCCTGTTAAGCGATATCGAACGCCGTCCGGCAATCGTGTATGCGCCGACGCGCAAGCAGGCGGGAGCGCTGGCGGCGGAGCTGTCCACGAAGTTTCCCGCCGCTGCCTATCATGCCGGGCTCGATCCGCAGCACCGCGAAAATGTGCAGCGGAAATTTCAAATCGGTAAGCTGCAGGCTGTCGTGGCGACGGTCGCATTCGGCATGGGCATCGACAAGGCGGATGTGCGCACCATCGTTCACACAGCGCTTCCGGGGAGCCTGGAAGCGTATTACCAGGAGATTGGCCGCGCGGGACGCGATGGCCTGCCAAGCCGCGCGGTGCTGCTCTACTCCTATGCGGATCGCAAGACGCACGAATTTTTCTTCGAGCGCGACTATCCTCCTGTCGACGTGCTGGACCGGGTCTTCCGTCGTCTCGGGCAGGAGCCGCTACACAAGGAAGAAGTTCGCGGTAAATTGAAAATGGATTCGGAGCTATTTGAAAAGGCGCTCGAAAAGCTGACAATCCACGGCGGCGGAGTGCTGGACTTTGACGAAGGTGCGATCCAGGGGCACCAGCAATGGCGCGACTCCTACGCGCTGGAGTCGCAGCGCCGGAAGGCGCAGCTCGATCTCGCAATGCGGTATGCGGAGACGGCGCAATGCCGCATGTCCTGTCTGATTCGCCACTTTGGAGATGACGCGGATGCGCGGCGCACGTGCGGCCAATGCGATATCTGCGCTCCCGACCGCTGCGTGGCCAAACGCTTCCGCCAGCCGACGGAGAACGAAATGAAAACGGCGCGAACGGTAATCCGCCATTTGAAAAAAAGCTCGGCGGGTTCGACCGGCAAGCTGCACAAGGAAATATTTCCACGGGAAGAAGTGCCGCGCGATGAATTTGAGAACCTGCTGCGCGCGATGGCCAGTGCCGGGTGGCTGCGGATGGAAGAGTTGACGTTTGAAAAAGATGATCGCAGCATCGCGTATCGCAGGGTAAGCCTGACCAGCGAGGCCATCGATAACCCGGAGGATGCGCCGCTCGAATTTGTTATCACGGAAGTGTCGGAAGGTGCTGGCCGTACTCGCGCGAAGTCCAAAGGTAGAGCAAGCGGCAAGGCGGCCGCCCGATCTTCGCAGCCCAGGCCTGGCATATCGGCGCAGCCAGATAACACGCGGCTGTCTCCACGCGAAGCTGCGGTGGAAGAGAAGCTGCGCATCTGGAGGCTGGCCGAAGCCAAAGAACACGGCGTGCCCGCATTTTGCGTTTTAGGAAATAAGACCCTGCGCGCCATCGCCCAGCAACTCCCCACCACGCGGGAAGAATTGTTATCCGTAAGCGGCATCGGCGGCATGAAAGCGGAAAAATTCGGCGATGAGATTTGCCGGATTTGCGCCCAGGGCTAAGAGCCATCTGGCTTCTAAAGCGGATCGCCTATTGGTGTTGGGTGCGGATTGCGGGGATTACGATATACAGGCGGAACTAACACGGAACGGAGGGAATGTGAGCATTGTTCTTACAGCAGCGACGCTGTTGACTCCACTGACGGAAATCGATCAGCCGCAGGTCACCATTGAGGATGGATTGATCGTCAGCATAGAATCTCGCGGGGCGCTGGAAGCTCCGCAGAATGCAAGGCATCTGGATTTTCCCCACGCTACTCTGGTGCCTGCGTACTTCGACATTCATACGCATGGCGCAATGGGGCATGATGTCATGGAGGCCACCGATCAGGCTTTCGATGCGATCGGAAAATTCCTCGCAAGCCACGGCGTGGGAGCCTTTCTTCCGACGACAGTAACGGCTTCCGTCGACGACACGCTGCGCTCGCTTGAAGGAATTGCACGGCAGATTGAACGAGCCGCCCAGGCGCAGAGTGACGCTGCCACTGTCGGCGCGATGCCCGTCGGGATTCACCTGGAAGGACCGTTTCTGTCGCACAGCAAGCGCGGCGTCCACCCGCCGCAGTATTTGCAGGATCCTTCGATCGAGCTGCTGCAGCGATTCTGGGAGGCCGCTGGCGGGCGTATTGTTCTGATGACGGTCGCGCCGGAACTGCCGCAGGCTTTTGAATTCATCGAGGCAGCTACGCGGCTGGGAATCCATGTCAGCCTGGGCCATAGTAACGCCGGCACGCAGCAGGCGAAGGCCGGTATTGCCGCAGGCGCGACCAGCGCAACGCACACTTTCAATGCGATGCGAGCGCTCGATCATCGCGAGCCGGGACTGCTGGGAGTTGTGCTCGATGAGGAAGACCTTTTCGCCGAATTGATCTGCGACGGAATCCACGTTGATCCTTTGCTGATACGGCTGTTTTATCGGGCGAAAAGGCCGGACCGCGGCATTCTGATAACGGATGCGATGGGCGCAACCGGGATGCCGGATGGCGCGTACAAGCTTGGCGGCCTGGAAGTGACCGTGGCCGATGGGAGATGTATGTATGAGGGCAGACTGGCTGGCAGTGTGTTGACCCTCGATCGGGCTGTCCGCAATTTTGTCGAGTTTACGAGCGCGCCGTATGGAGTCGCAGTGCGGTATGCGTCGACAAATCCGGCACGGCTGACGGGTTTCGCCGCGACCTACGGAGAGCTTGCGCCGGGTCGGCCGGCAAACATCACCATGTTGTCGCCGGAGGGGAAAGTGCAAGGCACGCTGCTGAATGGAAAAATTTTTATGTCTTAGGAGCCGGTGACGTGTGTGGGCTGGTGGGCTTTGGAATGCTGGCGTGCGCGCCATAGCGCGCCTTGCACGGAATCGACGACTTCCAACTGAATTTGTGCCTGAGGAAGTTTGCTGCGGATGGCAGCGCACATCGCGTCCCGTACTGGCCCGATGTGGCGCAAAATGCTGCCGGTAAAGGCAATCTCTGGGTACCCAGTATGCTCCGGCTCGACCGCCTGTACGCGCTGCGCTGCGAGCACGGCATACATTCCCAGGGCGCTACCGGCTTCCCGCAAAACGCGGCTTGCGTAGAGATCCTTTTGCGCGGCGCATTCGGCCACGATTGATGTGAGTTTCGAAAAGTCCGGACTGGGCAGTTGATTCGCAAGATCGATCAGACCGCCGATGTTTTCCAGTTTCCAATAATCGAAAACTTTGTT
Source organism: Acidobacteriota bacterium (assembly GCA_041690775.1). Lineage (GTDB taxonomy): Bacteria > Acidobacteriota > Terriglobia > Terriglobales > Acidobacteriaceae > JAKAAZ01. The sequence goes on from JBEPVW010000091.1 coordinate 5,447, forward strand.
CAGCAACAATGTCGTGGCATTGCGATCCATGGCATCGAAGATGGCGCGAACCGCCTGCCTTCCGATCCAATTCCCGGAGCCCTCATCGGCCAGCACCGGGCCCCAGCCGCCGATATGGATGAGCTCTCTTTGTGTGGATCGTCCGATGAAGTTCGATCCAGTCCCTGCCACAACCAATACGCCCGCGCCGCCGTGGAAGGCAGCATCGAGCGCAACCTCTTCATCGCCCGCCAGCAGGATATCCCCAGCGACACGGGCGTGGAGCGCTTGACGGGTCCAGGTCACGATACGCGGCACGGAACTGCCGGACAACCCAACGCAGGTGCAGGTGATCGAATCGAGGGGGACTCCAGACTGCGTGGAGATCGTTTGTAACAGATCGGTCAGATTCTTGGTTGCTTCTTCAACGGAGGCGCGCAGCGTCTTGATGGTGCCTCCGGTTGCACGGGCAAGGATCGTATCTTCCTGCGCGAGAACGCATTCCGTCTTTGTCCCGCCGGCATCGAGCCCCAGGTAATACGCCATGGTTGCTAGGATAAATGCCAGAAGCGTTTTGCCCTGCGCATTTCATAGTTGGAGAACCAGCAGACAGAAAAAGGAAGGCCCGCATTTGCGGGCCTTCTGGCTTACGGTTCGGTGCGCGCTGCCTTACGGAGTAATGCTTTGAATTGGGTGGGTCCCGTTGGCTGCGGTTGCGATGCATGTCGGCAGGCCGCCGGAAGGGAATGGGCTGTTGAGCACGGTTGTCAACGCGCCTGAATGCGGATCCAGCTTGAATCCGGTGACAGAATTGTCGATGAAGTTGGCCGTGTAGACATAGCGCCCGTAGGCTGGTTCGATGGCGATACAGGTTGGCCCTGTGCCCGTACCAAAAGTTCCGCCCGCTCCTCTGACAGGATTTCCCGTGGCCGAATCGATGACATACGCATAGACATTGTTTGCGTTGTAGTTGGTCACGTAGAGGAATTTTCCGCGTGGGTCTACCGCCATACTGTACGGATAGAGGTCCGTGGCAAATGGTCCATTTAGCTGCGACTGTAGCGCGCCGCCTGAAAGGACGTTGTACGCAAGGATTTCATTCTGATACTGGTCGGTGACATAAACAAACCGTCCGGTGGGATCGCTGATGATTGCACTGGGCTTCACGCCAGCTTGAAAATTGTTGGTTGCAAGCGGCGTCAACTGGCCCGAACCTGGGTCCACGGAATAGGCAAAGATTGAGTGGGTTCCCTGGTCCGCGACGTAAAGATAATTTACGAATGAGGTCGCGGTCACTCCAATCGGCTGGGAGCCAACCACCGGAGTGCCAATGGGGAAGCAGCTTTGGCCGCCGTTCGCCACGGAGCTCAGGGTGCCATCGGTAGAGCTGATTTTATACACCGCGACGCAGCCCTGGGTGGGCACGGTGTTGGTTTGCAGCGGATTGATATTCGGCGGCGCAACGCCGTTGAAGCCCGGCGCATAGCTGTCTACGACAAACAGAAACTTGCTTGCGGGGTCAATCGTGACCGCAATTGGATATGTGCCTGGAGTGTTGACGGTGGCTTTCTTGTACAGCTTGCCGTCTGTCCCAATGGTGAATTGGACCACGGTATTGTCGATCTCATGGACGACGTAGAGCCATTTGCTCTTGTTGTCCACTGCATCGGCAATGGGGTACTGGCCGCCGGAATCGAACGGCGAATTCGCCACCTGGGTGATGGCTCCTGAAACGCTATCGATCGTATATGCGCTGATCGAGCCCGCGGAGCCCTTTGTATTAAGCACGTAAACAAATCCAAGGGTGAAGCTTGGATTGCAGGCCGTAATACCCAATCCAAGCGCCAGGGATGCGACCAGGGCCAATGGTATCCGGCCGTATTGACTCCACTTCATGCGATTCCTTTATACCCCGGCTTTGCGTTCAGCAACGGGGTCGCTGCTTTGCCTTAACTTTTAAGGATTGTTCCCGTCTGTATTGTAAAAGGGCTGACAGACTTCTGCCATCCCTCCGCTCGGAAGCGCCGATCTATCGACAGGCTGGCGATTGGCAGGCTAACCATCGGCAGCCTAATAGGTCCGTCCGGTAACAGCAAGGAACGTCGGCTGATCCACAGTGTGGGTCTGTACGGACCCTTTTATCAGGTCTGAAAGTTCACCGTGGGTTGCACCGATCACCTTGCCCGTAATCGTGTTGTCGTTAAAGTTCACTGAGTAAAGGTATTGGTTGGTCGGGTCCAGGGCCATCCAGATTGGGCCCGATCCGGTTGGGTAGGGGTTTTGAGCGCTCGCAATCGCCTGCAACTGCCCGTTGGACGTGTCGATGGTAAAGGCGGAAATATTGCTGTTCGGCTGTTGGACCGAGCCGGGTCCGAAGTTCGCCACATAGAGGAACTTTGTGTTGGAACTCGCCAGAATTGCATCTGGAAACGAAGTATTCTGCAAATTACTCACTGGTCCGCCGACCAGTGTCTGCAGCACCCCGCCTGAGCCAACCGTGAACGGCAGAATCCGGCCGGGACCCTGGCCGAGAGCTGTGTCCGCGATATAGACATATTTTCCGCTGGCGGATATCGTGCTCGCCGCGCCGGGAACGGTGTCCAGAGTCAATGGCGCGTTCTGTGTAAGAGTCAATTGGCCATTGGTGTTGTTGATCTGGTACAGGAAAACATCCGGCGTGGTGCATGGCGTCCCGGGATTGACATTGATGCAAGCTGGGGGGATGCCTACCGCGGTTGAGTTCGCGGGATAAGCCGTATCCAGAATGTATAGGTACTGGCCGCCAGTCCCACCGCTGGATGTCACCTGCACAGGCTTGTAATTGACTGCGAAATACGGCAGCTGCGAGCCGTTCGTATTAAAGGTGTTCTGGTTGGTGATAAGGGTCAGCTTGCCAGTGGAAGAGTCGACTTGAAATACCGTGACGTCTCCGCGTCCAGCGTTAATGTCCACACCACCGATGACATCTGGCGGAGCTATCTGGTCAATGACATACAGAAAATTTCCGCCAGGATTCAACCCGATCGAGACCGGACTGGTGCCGGAAGAGGAGTACGTGTGCTGGAAATAGAGCACACCGGCGCCTCCGATCGTGTAAATCGAGACGCTGTTCGATCCTTTATTCAGGACAGCGAGAAAACGCCCGCCCGGGATAACGAGTTCCTGTACTGGATTGTTGCCCGTGGAGAAGGGCGATCCGGTGACCGGCGTGAGATAACCGAAATCGTGGTCGATCTTGAATGCGCCGATCTGGTTGTAGTGTGAACCTGTCACATATACGTAGCCGGAGGTGTAGACGCCGCAGCAAGTGATGCTAAGACCCAGGACAATTGCACCGATCAAGGCCAAGCCAACACGGCCATACTTCCAAAACTTCATCTGTATCCTTCAACCTCCCAGTGCGGGGAACACGCGGAGGACTGCCAAAGCAGGTTTGATGTCTGGATTGCTTCCGTCCTTAATTGTAAAAGCCCCAGCGTATTTGTGCCAGCGGGCCCAATCTTTAACCGTGCTTGATTCCGCCTAGAAGATGCGCAGCCGGATGACCAGATATTTCTTCGGGTTCTGGCGGATGGCGAGCAGCAGCTTGCGCAGCTCCACGGTCGTTTGAGTGGTGTTGTCGTAGAGAGTTGGGTCGTGCAGCAGTTTGCCCACGGTTCCTTTCCCTTCGTCCGCGCGCTTCAGAATCGATTGCAGATTGGCGATCGTCAGACTTACCTTATTGCGGAAGGCCTCATCCTTGGCGAGCATGCCCAGCGTACCCTTGCCATCGTTGATCTGCGTCATCAAGGTGTTGGCCTTCTGTGCGGTCTGATTCACATTGTTATAGAGGGCGTCGTCCTTCACCAGCTTGCCAACCGTGCCTTTGCCGGCATCGATCTGGTCCATGATGCTCTGCAGGCGGGCTACGGCCTCATTGGCGTGGTTATAGAGCGTCTGGTCGGCGATCAATTTTCCCAACGTGCCGCGGCCCTGGTTTATCTGCTTGATCATGTCCTGCGCCTGCGTCAGGGTTCCCACTGCGTTGTTGTAAAGCGCCGGATCATTGAGGAATTTGCCGGCAGATCCTTTGCTGGTCCCCAGTGTGTCCGCCAGTGTGTTGACCTTGGCCAGAATTACGTTGACCTGTTCGATGGTGCTTTGGCTTGACTTGATTACATCGGAGAGGCTTGGCGTCTCGGTCGTCGATAGTTCGTCGCCATTCTTGAGTGCCGGCCCGGTGGCGTGGGAACTGTCGATATCGACAAACGTGTCTCCGAGCACACCGGCGGTGCTGAGGGACGCAAGCGAATCCTTGTGAAGCCCATCCTCATAGCGCAAGCCGATCTTCATGATGACTTCCACAGGTGTCAGCTTGCGCTTGGGGACAATCAGAATCTTGCTGACCGACCCGATGGTGACGCCCTGCAGGTTGACGGGTGCGCCCGCCTTCAGGCCGGAGGCGTTCTCAAAATAGGAATGCACCACGATACGCCGCGTAAACAGGCCGCCGGTGCTCCCGGACATGAGAGAAATCAACGCGGTGAGGGCTGCAATGGCGACGATCACCAGCACGCCGACTTTTAATTGTGACCAACGAACCTCGTGTTGATTTGGCACAATTTCTCCCACTCAGTCGAGACTATTTAGCCGCCCGCCGCACTTGCCAGGAAACCGAATATGTCGAGCATAGCAGAGGACACCGCGGGTCTGGGAACGATCTCACGCAGCCTCTGGTTCCCCACTGGATCTTCACCCAGGCTGTCATCCCGACCGTATCGGTAACTTCGAGGATGCCACGCTAGCGGTCGTTTTCCAGAAGGACCTGAGCCAGCGCCTGAGTTCTGGTATGGGTGAGCGAAACGACTGCGTGGCTGGCGCCCAACTGCCGGGCAATCGCGGCTGCGCGTCCGTGGAAAACAAGGGAGGGCCGTCCGCTCGATGCCCGAACCACCTCAATATCCCGCCAGCCAACGCCAGCCTGAATGCCTGTTCCCAGCGCTTTGGCGGCGGCTTCCTTGGCTGCAAAACGCGCGGCAAAGCTTTCCGCGGCATTGCGTTTCCGGCTGCAATAAAGGATTTCGTCGGGGAGGTAGACTCGCTGACAGAATCGATCTCCATAGCGGGCGATAACTTCCGCAATCCGCGCAATTTCGATCATGTCCAAACCGCAACCAACAATCATTTCCTGCACGGTACCACAACCCGGAGCGCGCATCTTACTTTGTGTCGGTCCATTCTTCGTTGCGTGGGTCTCTGCGGGCGGTCCGCTAATTCCAGACTTCCGTGCTGAAGTATGGACTTGCTTCGACCGATAGACAGAGAGGAGCCGCTCGCAGTAAGTCTTATTTTCGGTTCAAGGCTTACTGACGATGTGGTGACAGGAACAAATGCATGTTGAAGATCGCCCTCCACGCCTACAGTTCGAGTGAACATCTGGAATTGCAGGAGCGCCTGACCCAGTTGGTAATGGATTGCGAGGGCTGGGTTCTGGAAGACGAGGCGTCATCCTCTGCGGCCTATCGCCTGCGATTTGAGGTGGGGCTTGAGAAGATTGCCGACATTTATGGAGCTCTCCAGCAGGCAGGTCTCCAGTTGACGCCAACGGCGCATCGCGCCCTGACGGAAATGTGCCTGTGCCAGAAGCATCTGCCCAAAGGCGAGGATATGCAGATTGTCTCCGTCGATCTGCGTGTAGGTACGCTGGATGACGAACACGTCCGGTTCCAGCGATTCGTTCCGCAGAATATCGTTTAGACTCCGCCCCGCTGGCCGCCTTTCATCCGTTCAGCCTGCTTCAACCAAACCGTAACGACGCTGCCAATGTGCCCGCAGGTGGGCCCAGACAAGTTCCACGGAGGCGCGAGGCAGTTCCTTCTCTCCGGTATCGATAAAACGGGTCGCTTCCAGCTTCGCCAGTTCCAGCATTCTGCGGTCGCGCAGCAGGTTGGCGACGCGAAAATCGGGTAGGCCGGCCTGGCGCGTACCGAAAAATTCTCCGGGGCCGCGCAGCGCGAGATCGAGCTCCGCTAGCTCGAATCCATTTTGGGTTCGAACCATCGCGTCCAGGCGTTCGTCCGCCTGCGGGGAGACTTTGCCTCCTGTGATCAGAATGCAGTAGGAGCGAGCGGCGCCGCGCCCTACGCGCCCGCGCAACTGGTGAAGCTGCGCGAGTCCAAAACGCTCCGCGTGTTCGATCACCATCACGGTGGCGTTCGGTACATCCACGCCAACTTCGATAACAGTCGTCGCGACCAGGACATCGATCTCCCCGCGCTGGAAGCGGCGCATGACTATTTCTTTCTCCTCAGCGGCGAGCCGCCCATGCAGCAGCCCCAGGCGCAGACCGGAGAGATGTGTGGCTCGCAGTTCTTCGCACATCGCGACGGCAGATTTCAACGGCTGCTTCTCATTGAACAGAGGTTCAGTTTTTGCACGCGATTTGATCGCGGCCTTCTTTTTCGCCGCCTGTTTCCCTTTAGACGGACCCTCCACAGGAGCTTCGCTGGACGGTGCGACATCCGCTTCCGGATCATGTGCAAAGTCGAGCTCCGGCTGATCGTCCCGGCTGCCTTCAATCACGGGATAAACGATGTAGGCCTGATGACCCACTGCGACCTGCTTGCGAACAAAACCCCACACCTCTTCGGCTCGCTCATCCGCCACTCTCCGAGTGACGATCGGGGTGCGCCCCGGCGGCAATTCGTCGAGCACGCTGACATCGAGGTCGCCGTAAAGCGTCAATGCGAGCGTGCGCGGTATCGGCGTGGCCGTCATGACCAGAACGTGCGGCTCGGCGGCATTCGGCTTTTTCATTAGACGGAAGCGTTGCATGACGCCGAAACGATGTTGTTCATCCACGACGACGAGGCCGAGGTTGGCGAACTCAACTTTTTCTTCAATCAGCGCGTGTGTGCCGATGACCAGGTCGGCTTCACCGCGAACAATGCGGCCACGATTCGTGCGCTTGCGTTCTTCGTCCAGCGAGCCCGTCAGCAGAACGACGTTATAGGGAGGTTGCCGGGTAGAGCGCTCCAGCAGCCTTCGCGCGGCCAAGTAATGCTGCGTAGCGAGAATTTCCGTGGGTGCCATCAGTGCGGCTTGATAACCGTTCTCAATGGCAATAAATGCAGCTTGCAGCGCGACGATGGTTTTGCCAGAGCCGACATCGCCCTGCAGCAGGC
>JBEPVW010000092.1:0-12569 GCA_041690775.1 Acidobacteriota bacterium
ATTGACGATTGTTTTACTTGCAGCCATTGTCCCGCCGGGTCCAAGAAACCGGCAGGATACCAGCGCGGCTTCCGCCACCGTTTCTCTTCATCAGCCCCCACTCGGCAACGATCCTGTGACCGCACCGGAAGCGCTCACCCTGCAACAAGCGCTGGCGCTGGCGGAGAAGAACAATCCGCTGCTGAGCGAGGCTTCCGCCCAGGTTGACCGCGCGCGAGCCGGCATCGATACCGCGAGCGCCTATCCGAACCCGACGCTTGAATTTCTAGGCGGACATCAAAGCGGTCGCCCCATTTCCACGCCTGGCGTACCAGGTCTTCTCCTTCATTACAGTGCGTCCCAGCCAATTGAGATTCCCCTGGAGCGACGGACCCGAATCCGCGCTTCAAAACTCGAACTGACCAGCGCCGAATATTTTCAGGCGGGCACCACGCTTACCGTGGTGGCCGACGTGAAACATGCGTTTTACGATGTGCTGCGGCGCAAGGAAGAGGTGGGTCATACAAAGGAAAACCTTGCGCTGGTCAACGATCTTCGCCGTCGCGTCGCGGTGCGGGTAAAAGTTGGCGAGGCCGGCCGGCTGGAGTTGACGCGTGCGGATGCCGAATTGGCGCGAGCGCAGGCGCTGGTTACAGCTGCGCAAGTAGAACTCGCCCGATCGCAGGCGTCGTTGCGGGCAGTGATCGGGGCCCAGACTCAGGAAAATCTCGATCCAGCGGGAGACTTGCAAGACAGAATTCAACTGCCGCCGTTCAGTGAACTGCGCGCGCAAGTGCTGGCCACCCATCCTGCGCTGGAGGAAGCGAAAACACAAACCACCCGGGATCAGGCTCTGGTTGCGGACCAGCGTGCCCGACGGATTCCGCAGCCGAGCCTGTACGGCGAATATGAACACCAGCCCGACCTCACCTTCTATCGGTTTGGCGTGACCATACCGCTGCCTATTTGGGACCGGAGAAAAGGGCCAATCGGCGAAGCCAAGGCAGAGGTGGCGAGAGCACAGGCGGCCAGCAAACGCCGCCAGGTGGAAATTATCGCCGCTCTCGAACGCTCCTACGATCAATACGAATTGATGGACAAGCAGGTGCAGAGCCTTCAGGCTGGTTCGCTCCACGAGGCGGAGGCGGCTGTCCATGCAGCGCAGGCCGCATACAAATTCGGGGAGCGCGGAATCATTGAGGTCCTGGACGCGCAGCGCGTGTTGCAGGGCGTGCGCGACGACCTGCTGAATGCGATGTACGGCAGGCAATCCGCTCTCGTGGATTTGGAAGAGCTTGGCGCCGTGCGTCTTGGGGGGAAGTAGGAATGCTGAAGATTGCAAGAATACAAATCACGATGGCTGTAGTGTTCGGGCTGTTGACGGTGGCGGGATGCAAGCATCAGGCCGAGGCAGACGTGTCCGTGCCCAATGCCAATCCGCTCGAAATTCGGGTGAACCCCGTTTTGCTCGGCCATGTGACCGTGGGTGAGCCCAGGTGGCAACAGGTGACCGTCAGCGAAAAAGTGGCGGCGCGGGTGGAAACAGACGCTTCCCGCGTGGCCCGCATCGGCTCTCCTGTCGAGGGCCGCATTACGAAAATCTTGGTGCTTGAGGGCCAGCATGTGAAACGCGGGCAGGTGCTGGCCAGACTTCACAGTACCGCTCTCTCCGACGCGCAATTCGCCTTCATCAAGGCATATTCGCAGCAACGATTGTCATCGCGGTCCGCGGAGCGCGCCAAACAGCTGGTGCATGCCGATGTGATTGGCAGCGCGGAACTCGAGCGTCGAGAGGCAGAAGTGCTGCAGGCCAGCGCAGAGGTAGAAGCAATTCGGGCCAAGCTCCAGGGCCTTGGCATGTCCGCCCATGCCATCCACGCATTGGAGACCACGCGCAAGTTGAATTCCGATTATCCAATCGTCGCCACCATCTCCGGCACGGTGCTCGATCGCAAGGTGACGCCCGGTCAGATCGTGCAGCCCGCCGATATCGCGTTTCAAATCGCGGACCTCTCCAATGTGTGGCTGGTGGCGGACGTTCCGGAAGATCAGGCCGCGGCCATTCGAGTCGGTAAAACGGTTCTGGCAAGCATCCCGGCCCTTCCCGATTGCAAAATCCAAGGAAAGCTTTCCTTCGTCAGTCCGGTCGTGAATCCGGAGACCAGGACCGTTCAGGCGCGCATGGATCTCCCGAACATGCAGGGCCTGTTCAAGCCAGCCATGATGGCGCTGATGACATTTGAGAGCCGGCCGGAAAAGAAGCGAACGATCCCCGACACCGCCATCGTGCGAGAGGACAACAAGGACCATGTGTTTGTGCAGACCGGGCCGCACAGGTTTGTTCTGCACGAGGTGGAACTCGGCATGGAAACGGGAGATTCGCGCGTACTGGAGAGTGGAGTCGCGCCCGATGAAAAGCTGGTTCTCAATGGGGCCTTCCACCTGAACAATCAGCGCAAGCAGGACCTGGTGAAGGGAGGGAATTGATGCGCTCCCTGATCGCCGCCGTCCTGCGGCAGCGGCTGATTGTGACCGTGGTTGCAGTCATCCTGGTCTTCTTCGGAATTCATGCGGCGCAGAACCTTTCGGTTGACGCTTTTCCCGATGTGACCAACGTCCAGGTACAGATAGCGACGGAAGCGCCGGGAAAATCTCCCGAAGAAGTCGAGCGGTTTATCACCGTGCCCCTGGAGATCGCGATGACCGGCCTCCCCGGGCTGACCGACATGCGCTCGCTGATCAAGCCGGGACTCTCGCTGATAACGCTTGTCTTTAAGGACGGCAAGGGCGTCTATTTTGAGCGTCAATTGGTGGCGGAGCGGCTGAACGTCGCCCGCGATCGCATGCCGCCGGGGGTCACTCCGGAGATGGGACCCGTGTCGAACGCCCTTGGCGAGGTCTATCAATACACGCTGGAACGCGCCGACGATGGAAAAAGAGCGCTCACCCAGCAGGAACTGACACAGCGCCGCACCATCGAAGATTGGGTCGTTCGGCCCATGCTGCGCTCCATTCCGGGCGTGGCGGATATCAATTCAACCGGAGGATTTGTAAAGCAGTATCAGGCGCTGGTGGATCCGGAGAAGCTGCGCTATTACGGATTGACGATCGATGACGTTTATAACGCGCTGAAAAACAACAATGGGAACGCGGGAGGAGGCATTCTTCCGCAGCACGACGAGCAGTACCTGATTCGAAGCGTGGGGTTGATCCGCAATCTGGACGACATCCGTTCGATCGTTCTTAAGGAAAGCGCGGGGACCCCGGTTTATATTCGCGATGTGGCCGACGTGCGTCTTGGGCATGAAGTCCGCTATGGCGCGATGGTCAAGGGCGGCTACACCGAAGCTGTCGGCGGAGTCGTGATGATGACGGCGGGCGGAAACGCCAAGGAGATCGTCAGCCGCGTCAAGCAGCGCATCGCGGAAATCAACAGCGCGGGTACCATTCCGGACGGTTTGAAGATTGTTCCGTACTACGACCGGTCCAGGCTGGTGGATGCGGCCATCCACACCGTCACTGAAGTTCTGGCGGAAGGCATACTGCTCGTGGTGGTCGTCCTGCTGCTGTTTCTCGGCGATCTTCGCTCCAGCCTGATCGTCAGCTCCAACCTTGTGCTGACGCCACTGCTGACATTTCTGGTGATGAATCATTTCGGCATGACGGCAAACCTGATGTCGCTTGGCGGCCTGGCAATTGCCATTGGACTGATGGTGGATGGTTCCGTTGTTGTCGTCGAGAATGTCTTTGCCAATTTGAGTCACAATCCGGCGGCCAGCCGCATTCAGATCATTCTGAACGCGGTGAATGAGGTCGCCACTCCGGTGATTTTCGGCGTACTGATTATTGTGCTGGTCTTTCTGCCCTTGATGACCCTCGAAGGGACCGAGGGCAAGATGTTCGCGCCGCTCGCCTACACCATCGCCATCGCGCTGCTGATTTCGCTCATCCTGTCGCTCACGCTTTCACCCGCGCTCTCCTGCTTCCTGCTCAAAGGCGGTTCGGAGCGGGACACCCGGCTGGTCCGTTTTCTTCGGAATCCCTACGACAGAATGCTCGGTTTCGCGCTGCGGAATAAGAAAAAGTGTGTTGTGGCCGTGGTCATTCTGTTCGCCGTTTCTCTCGGAGTGGTTCCTTTTCTGGGCACCGCATTTATCCCGGAGATGCAGGAAGGCACCCTGGGTCCCAACGCCGACCGCGTGCCGAACATCTCGCTTCAGGAATCCATCAAGATGGAGCTCGAGATGCAACGCATCATGATTCGCATCCCCGGAGTGGATCGCGTGGTTTCCCGTCTTGGCAGGGGAGAGTCGCCCGCCGATCCGGCCGGTCCGAACGAGGCCGATGTGCTGGCGACGCTTACGCCTTACGATAAACGGCCAAGTGGCCTCACCCAGGAAAAAATCGAGCATGAAATGCGCGATGCGTTGTCCGTGGTTCCAGGAATCAACCTGGTGATGTCGCAGCCGATTGCAGATCGCGTCGACGAGATGGTATCCGGCGTGCGCGCGGACATCGCTGTAAAACTTTTTGGAGACGATCTCGACGTGCTGATCGACCGGGCGCAACAGATCGCCAAGGTGGCGTCCTCCATTCGCGGCACGCAGGACACTCATGTGGATCGCGTCGGCGGACAGCAATACCTCACCATTAAGATCAACCGCGCCGCAATTGCGCGATACGGACTAAATGCCTCCGACGTCAATGACACGATTGAGATGGCGATTGCCGGCAAAACCGCTACGGAAATTTACGAGGGCGAGCGACGCTTCAATGCCATTGTGCGGCTCCCCGCGTCCTACCGGCACAGTGTCGATGAGATCAAGAGAATTCTGGTGTCTACCCCCGGCGGCCCGAAGGTCCCGCTGGAATATCTCGCGGACATCAACGTCCTGGAAGGGCCGGCGCAGATCAAACGCGATATGGGGAAACGCTGCATAGTGGTTGGAGTCAATGTGCAGGGGCGCGATCTTGGCGGGTTTGTCAAAGAGTTGCAGGAGAAAGTGAAACGGCAAGTGCCGCTTCCTTCCGGCTATTTCATTCAGTGGGGCGGCCAGTTCCATAACATGCAGCGCGCGCTCCACCATCTCATGATCATTGTGCCCATCACGATCGGGGCAATCTTCTTTCTGCTGTTCCTGCTCTTCAGTTCCATTCGATTCGCGGCGCTGATTATCACGGTGCTTCCGTTTGCTTCGATCGGTGGCGTATTCGGTCTGTATGTCACGGGGGAGTATTTATCCGTGCCGGCTTCTGTAGGGTTCATTGCTCTGTGGGGTATTGCCGTGCTGAACGGAGTGGTTCTGATCTCCTACATACGTAAGCTGCGAGCCGGCGGCTCCTCGCAACGCCAAGCCATCATGGAGGGTACGCGCATGCGCTTTCGTCCCGTTATGATGACCGCTACCGTCGCGGCGCTTGGGCTGGTCCCGTTTCTGTTCGCCACCGGGCCCGGCTCGGAAGTTCAGCGCCCGCTCGCGATTGTAGTCATCGGGGGCTTGGTGACATCCACTTTACTTACACTGATCATTCTGCCATGCCTGTACGGCACCTTTGAAGGTAAAAAGGAGAACGTCGCCGGAGAACAGCTGGAAAATCTTGTTCAGTAAAACATTTCTTCTGATGATGAAGGGCACCGCTTCACGCGCAGGGCCTGCAATCGCCAGTCGAAGGTCGGGAAAGGGCATTTCCCGCCTCTCGTATGTCAAAATCGGCGCACAAACATGATCGCTGGAAAGAAAATTATTTTCATCCCTTTGGAGACGAGGGGGGAGCTTGTTGCAATTCAGCGGGGTGATATAGAGTTCGGCAAAAATGATCGCGATTCCAACCGGTTTATTCTCGTCCAACACAATTATGTGTCGGGAGCACACGAAAACAAAGAATAAAAACCAGACGGGTTGATATGTCGCGCGAGTTGCGCCGCGTGCTGATCAAACTGCGCAACGAGCGCTTGCGAACCACCCACCGCAACCACGCGAGAAGTCCGAAATGGAGATCCCCCCGAAACTGATTGATTTAATTGGTGGCGGCGAGTGGGATCGAACCACCGACCTACGGGTTATGAGTCCGTCGCTCTAACCATCTGAGCTACGCCGCCAGAAACGCCTTGTGGGTGAATTGCTATGCGGGAGATTTCACATAGCGCGCCGCGACGGAGCCAGCATTCGCCCAGTCTGCAGCAAGGATATTGTAGCGTATACGGCTTGCCGGGATCACGTTTCGGTTACACGTTGAGTCGCTATGATCCGCCCGGCTCCGACCCGGATGATCGTTCCGGCTCTCTCGTCGATTAGACTTGGGCTTGCATGCCTTCGTCCCGCCCGCAATCCATCAATTCGCAGGTAATTGGAGTCATTCCGGCTCGGCTTGGCTCGACACGTTTGCCGCGCAAGGTGCTGCGTGAAATTGCCGGGAAGCCCCTGCTGGCCTGGGTGTATGAGGCAGCCGATCATGCGGGGGTCTTTGATCGGCTGATCGTCGCTGCCGATTCGGACGAGGTGGTTGAACTTTGCCGTCTGCGTGGCTGGGAAGTCCGGCTGACTTCTTCCGAACTTGCCAGCGGGACCGACCGGGTCCACGCTGTGGCCGCGCAACTCAGCCAGGAAAACGGGGCGCCTGAGGACGATGCGATTTTCGTTAATATTCAGGGGGATGAGCCGCTGCTTCGGCCGGAGCATTTTCATGCTCTGCTGCGGCCATTTACGCACTCCCAGGCGGACGCGACGGTTGAAGTCTCTACGGTGATGGCAGCTTGTCCGGCGGACGATATCCGGAACCCCAACGTTGTCAAAGTGGTTGTGGACGCCAGTGGCAAAGCATTATATTTTTCCCGCGCGCCGATTCCCTGGGACCGGGATGGCCACGGCGGCGTGGCCTATTGGAAGCATCTTGGACTGTATGCGTATCGTAAACGCATTCTCAACGTCTTTCCTGGTTTGCCCGGCAGCAAGCTGGAAGTGACTGAGCGGCTGGAACAGTTGCGGCTGTTGGAAAACGGGATTTCCATTCACGTGGAGCCGGTTGAGTTCGATACCTTGGGTGTCGATACGGAAGCGGACTTGAGTTTGGTGGCGGCGTTGCTTTCGCAACCGAACTCGTAATTGTTTCCGGCAAAGGCGCCATCTCAGAAAGAGACGTGGGGCACCCGCCTTATTTCAACATCATCAGCCCAATTCCAGCCTGGAAACCAGACGAAACGAAATGCTTCCGATACACTGAAGGCTGGAGATCAGGATGAATGTGTTTCGCTTTCTTCCTCGGGCGGGTTTCCGCCTGAAGCTGGGAGTTTTTTTGTGCGCTGTTTTGATGGGCTCTTCCGTGATTGGGCTGGCGCAGGCCACCAGTAGCAGCGGTGACGATGGCCAGACGCCCACAATCAACAATCCCAAGGGTCATAACGTCAGCACCGGTAACTATATTCCGCCGCCGCCGCCTTCGGGGCCCGACGTTTACTACAACCACCGCTGGGACATTTACGCGGGCGCGGGATATACAAATTTTTTGGCAGGACCACGGCTGATTCAGCGCTCCAATCTGGGTGGCTGGGAAGCGGCGGGAACCTATTGGCTGGGCTGGCACTGGGGTTTTGCGGCGGATGCGCGTATGTACATCGGTACATCCGGTGTTTTCCCTAACGTTGCCGGCGGCGGCGCCCCTCCAATCTGTCCGCCGTTTTCCCAGAGCTGCTACAATACACCCACCATTACTGGCCCGCGGATCATGCAGTATTACTTTATGGCCGGCCCAGAGTATCGGGTATTTCGCCGCGCCAGAGCGTCGGGAACGATTCATGCATTGTTTGGCAATGCTTACGGGATCTTCGACGCAGCCAATTTGCACGGCGTAGACCCGCGTACCCTGGGGCTTTTCGCTACCCAATGGACATTCGGCAGCGCTATCGGCGGGACATTCGATTACAACTACTCGCCGCGCATCGCTTTCCGAGCGCAGCCTGACCTTTTAATAACTCGCTACGGCGGCACGGCGCAGCAGAACTTCGGGTTCTCCGTTGGCCCGCTCATTCGGCTTGGCCATCTCGATACTTCTTCCCCGGACGGCGGTACACGCCAGGAGAGAAGAGGGCCACGCCTGCACAATCCGTTCCACAGGTAACTCGCTAGTAACTAGCAGGTAACCAAAGGATGCTAGACTTCCGTACTTTGACGGATCGGTCGCCGGGTATGAAGATCACGATAAAGCGGATTGGAGTTTAGGCCCTCCCCCAGATACTTGAGCCTTTCTTCCCGTCCGCTTCTACTCAGAATTGCCTACTGCCCCGCCGCCTAATTCCAGCGCAACCGGTTTCATTTCAGCAGGTTATTGGCGCCGCTCTGGTCCAGATAGTCCGGACCTATTGGATCGTTCGCCATTTCGCGGACGATTTGATCGATCGACTGCATGTCATGTCCCGTAAGCTTCCAGCCAAAAAATTTCTCCAGTGGACGAGAGTTGCGCCACGCGATTGCAGCGCATGCGAAAGCCCGCTCCATAGGAGCGGGCTTTTTCATAGAAGCTTTATTGCTAAGCGAGTTCGTAACCGGCGAAGAAATAGCCAATTTCAAAATTAGCGGTTTCTTCGGCATCGGAACCGTGGACGGTATTTTCCTCAATGCTTCCGGCAAATTTTTTGCGGATAGTGCCTTCCTCGGCATTCGCTGGATTCGTCGCGCCCATCAGTTTGCGCAGATCGGCGATGGCGTTTTCCTTCTCCAGCACCATGACAAAAATGGGTCCGGAAGACATGAAGGTCGTCAACGAATCGAAGAACGGACGCTGTGCGTGAACCGCGTAAAAGCCGGCGGCCTGTTGCTTGCTGATCGACAGTTTCTTAATGGACGCGATGCGGAAGCCAGCGGCTTCCATCATGGCGAGGACGGCTGCGGTCTGGCCTTTGCGGACTGTATCCGGTTTGAGAATGCTAAACGTACGTTGCAAAAGAATCTCCTTCGAGTGTGAATAAAAAACCTACAAAGAGCGTTTTTCAAAACTTATGGCGAGCGATATGGCGACGCAGCAAAACGCGAGGTCCTTCGCTTCGCTCCGCTCAGGACGACAAAACACTTTCCAGCCGACCGTCGCTATCTTTTGCCGATTACCTGGGCCAGCATTTCTCCGATCAAAGCCGGAGATTTAACGACGTGAATGCCGGCGGCTTCGAGAGCCTTCATCTTGTCCGCTGCTGTTCCTTGCCCGCCAGAGATGATTGCGCCAGCGTGGCCCATGCGGCGTCCTGGAGGCGCGGTCTGCCCAGCGATGAAGCCGACTACGGGCTTCTTGACGTGCTTCTTCACGTAGTCCGCTGCGGTTTCCTCCGCCGTGCCGCCAATTTCGCCAATCAGAATGATGGCTTCGGTGTCCGGATCCTCATTCAACAGCCGCATTCCATCGAGATGGGTGGTGCCGATGATGGGATCGCCGCCGATGCCGATGGCTGTGGACTGGCCGATACCGCGCTGCGTGAGTTGATAGACCGCCTCATAGGTCAGGGTGCCGGAGCGGGAAACGATGCCGACTGAACCTTCTTTATGGATGCGGCCAGGCATAATGCCGATCTTGCATTTGCCGGGAGAGATGACGCCGGGGCAATTTGGGCCGATCAGCCGCGACTTCGAGTGCTTCAGCTTCTCCCAGACGCGCACCATGTCAAGGGTCGGAATGCCTTCCGTGATGCAGACGATCAGGGGCAAGCCAGCATCTTCGGCTTCGAGGATTGCGTCCGCAGCAAAGGGTGGCGGAACGAAAATGACTGTGGCGTTCGCGCCGGTCTTTTCGACGGCCTGCTGCACGGTGTCAAACACCGGCCAGCCTTCATGGGTGCTTCCACCCTTGCCCGGCGTCACGCCGCCGACGACGTTGGTGCCATATTCGGCGCAGCCTTTGGCATGGAAAGTACCTTCCTTGCCGGTGATGCCCTGCACGATGAGGCGGGTATTTTTATCGACGAGTACGCTCATTTGATTCCTCTCGCTGCCTTGACTGCGATCTCTGCCGCATCCTTCATGGTTTCGCCGATCAGAAAGTTAAGACCTGACTCTTTGAGAATCTCCCGTCCTTGCTCGACGTTTGTTCCTTCGAGGCGCAGGATTACGGGCACCTTTACATTCATCTTTTTTGCCGCTTCCACAACTCCGCGCGCCAGCGTATCGACGCGCAGGATACCGCCGAAGATATTGATGAAGACGGCCTTTACGTTTTTGTCGGAAAGCAGAATGCGGAAGGCATTTTCGATCTGCTCCTGGTTGGCGCCGCCGCCTACGTCGAGGAAGTTCGCCGGAGAACCGCCGGCGTACTGGATGATGTCCATCGTCGCCATGGCGAGGCCCGCGCCGTTCACCATGCAGGCGATGTTGCCGTCGAGCCGGATATAGTTCAGCGCAAATTTCGACGCTTCCACTTCGAGAGGATCTTCCTCGTTGGTGTCGCGCAACTCTTTCAGATCCTTGTGCCGGAACATGGCGTTGTCGTCGAAGTTGATCTTGCAGTCGAGGGCGAACAGCTTGCCATCCTTGGTCGTGATGAAGGGATTGATCTCCATCAGCGAAGCGTCGGTATCGATGCAGACCTTATAGAGGCCGGTCATGAACTGCACAGCCTGGAGGATCTGGGTGGGTTTCAACCCGAGCGCAAAGGCGAGCTTGCGCGCCTGGTAGGGCTGGAAGCCGATGGCTGGATCGATGTATTCCTTGAAAATTGCGTCGGGATCGCTGACGGCAACTTCTTCGATTTCCATGCCACCGGATTTCGAGGCCATAAAGACCATCTTCGCGGCGGCGCGATCGAGGACCATGCCGAGATATAGCTCGCGATCAATCTGCGCCGTCTCTTCAACCAGTAGCCGCTTGACCTTCTGCCCCTCGGGGCCGGTCTGGTGCGTCACCAGCTGCATGCCGAGAATATTTTTGGCGTACTGCTCGGCCTCGGTAATGTTCTTCGCTACCTTGACGCCGCCGCCTTTTCCGCGGCCACCTGCGTGGATCTGCGCCTTGACGACTACGCCGCTGGCGCCCGCGGCGAACAGCCTTTTCGCCACGTCGACCGCTTCTTCAACCGTGTTGGCAACCTCGCCGTGAGGTACGGCGACACCGTATTTCGCAAGAATGTCTTTTGCCTGATACTCGTGAATTTTCATGTTGGATATTCTCTGTGCTGATGGCCGCTGTCGTTCGGTCGCAACGGGAAATGAGCCGCCGTGCGGGAAAAAAAGAAAAAGACAGCGAACCTTCGATACTATCGGACGAGTGGAAGCGGAGCAAACCTTTGTGTTTTAACCAAGTCTTAGAAGCAAGGCCGGTGCACCCGAATTTCAATGGAATCGATGACATCTCTGACGGAAATTTTGTGCAATCTGGTGGAGCAGCACGCGGTCATGAGCCGCGAACAGGCTCGTGCTGTGATGCAGGCCATTCTCGCGGACACGACGACGTGCGCGTTGCCAGACCCGCAGATTGCCGCATTGCTGGCGGTGCTGGCCGCGCGCGGCGTCGTGTCCGGCGAACTGGCCGGGTTTGTCGACGCCATGCGCGCAACGGCTGTGCCGCTGGCGTTTACCGAGGCGGAACGCGCAACGCTGGTCGATACCTGCGGCACGGGCGGTGATGCCAGCGGAACATTCAATATTTCAACGGCGGTTGGGCTGGTGGCGGCTGCTGCCGGAGCGAAAATTGCCAAACACGGCAATCGCAAATTGACTTCGCGCTGCGGCTCGGCGGATGTGCTGGATGCGCTGGGCGTGCCCACTGCACTTGACGCCGACGAAGCCGTTGCCTGCCTGCGGGCCACGGGATTTGTTTTTTTATTCGCGCCGCTGATGCATCCGGCGATGCAACGGGTGCAGCCCATTCGCCGGGCGCTCGGTATTCGCACCGTGTTCAACATTCTGGGACCGTTGACGAACCCCGCGCAGGCGCCGGCGCAGGTACTCGGCGTGTATGCGGCGCATCTTGTTCCGCTTCTAGCGGAGACGATGGCGAAGCTGGGCGTGGGGCACGGCTTTGTGGTGCATGGTGCGGATGGCCTGGACGAAATCACGCTGAGCGGCGAAACGGAAATCGCCGAAGTAAGAGATGGCGCAATTCGCATTTGGAAATTTTTGCCGGAGGATGCGGGGCTCAAACGCGCGCCAGTTTCCGCGCTGGCCG
The DNA here is from genome assembly GCA_041690775.1 of Acidobacteriota bacterium. GTDB lineage: Bacteria > Acidobacteriota > Terriglobia > Terriglobales > Acidobacteriaceae > JAKAAZ01. The sequence goes on from JBEPVW010000092.1 coordinate 12,120, forward strand.
GCGGAGATGCCGAAGAGAATGCCGCGATCCTGCGGGCTGTCTTCGCCGGCGAGATCGGGCCGCGCCGGGATATCGTGCTGGTGAATGCCGCTGCCGCTTTGATGGCCGGGGGCATAGCCACGGATTTTCGCAGCGGAATCGAACGCGCCGCGCTGGCGATCGATTCGGGCGCGGTCGAGCGCACGTTGGCTGCGCTGGTGGAATTTAGCCGAACACTACGCAAAAATAGTGTGTGACTACAACAGCGAATGGTGTCTATATAGAGTGTGGCGCATCTGAATCGAAGGAGAATCGCATGGGAGTTCATCCAAAATATTTCAGTATTGTTGGTGGCGCTTTTTTGCTTTGCCTGTTCGCCGCTACGGCTTATCCGCAGCAGATTCAGGTGAACAAAGACAATCGCACGCTGGCGATTACCGCCTCGGATTCCGCCAGTGCGATGGCCGACAC
>JBEPVW010000093.1:0-12269 GCA_041690775.1 Acidobacteriota bacterium
TCGTCGTAGTCGATGACTTCCGTATCCTTGCGCACGCCATAGCTGACGACGCGATACAGCTTGCCGGAAAAATTCAGCTTGTGCCCATGCGTAAGATGGCCGCCATGCGCCAGGTCAAGGCCAAGAATCGTGTCGCCCGGCTGAATGATCGACATGTATGCGGCGGCATTGGCCTGCGAGCCGGAGTGCGGCTGCACGTTTGCATGTTCCGCGCCAAAGAGCTGCTTGGCGCGATCGCGCGCCAGCGTTTCGACCACATCGGCATACTCGCAGCCGCCGTAATAGCGCTTGCCCGGATAACCCTCGGCATATTTGTTGGTGAAAACCGTGCCCGCAGCTTCCAGCACCGCCTCGCTGACAAAGTTCTCCGAGGCAATCATCTCCAGCCCCTCATGCTGGCGAACAACTTCGTGCTGCACAGCAGCATAAATTTCAGGGTCGGCGTCGGAGAGCGGCAAGCGCATACGGTCGGTCGTCATATGCAGATTTTATCGCGGTTGGGGAACCGCAGTCAGCCGGGAATGCCGTCAGCGGAAAAAGAATGTCATCCTGAGCGAAGCGAAGGACCTCGCGTTTCGCCGGCACACCTAGATCCCTCCACCGCGCTCCGGTCGCGATGACAATTGATTATCGAATCCTTTATCGCACGCCAATGGCCCGGTACTGCGCCATAAGCTCCCGCAAAATATCTTCATTCTTCCGCTCGATCATACCGGGAATGCGAAAGAGATCGATGATCGCCCAGAAGCCAAATCCGCCGACGGTGAACCAGTAGATCAGCTGGATTCCAATGCGGCCTAGATAGAGGTAGTGGAATCCGAAGAAGAACCAGAGGATGTAGGCGATGAGGCCGGATTTTTTGTGGTGCTCATAGTCCCGCCAGACGAGCGCTTGTGTATCCGCGGGGAGAGCCTGGAAAACGCCTTGTAAGGAATATGGTATCGACATTTTTAACCCCCAATTTCGAAGCCATGTGTTTATGCAGCAAGCTCAGTTCGAGTTTGAAGCTGGAAAATCGCGGTAAAGCTTCAGACAGGTAGGGATGGCACTTACAGTATTGAAAGCTGCTGGGTCAAACGCGACGCAAAGTTGGCCCGTCTTGATATCAAGTGCATAGGTTCCCCGCCACGTTTCCCCTTTCAAACTTTCCGGCTGATGCGATAGGGGAACGAAACGTTGATAATTAGCTGAATTCTTTCTGCAACCGCATAACGTCGAAAGGAAAAGCACACACGCAGTCACTAAAGCGATCTTCATGCCGCCCATACTACTTGTCTTTACTCATCCGCCGCGGATTTTTTAGAGGTTAGGGACTTCGCGGCTGCGTTATTCCAATTCGTATCGGGCTTCAGCGGCGTGCGGCTTGAGGACAAACGCCTTCCTCCGTCAGCGCTTTGAAGCTGCTATAGACAAAACTCCCTAGATACCACCCATCCATATATTTGTAGGGAGTTTCCCCAGTCGTGTAATGCCCGCAGGGGAGCACCTTGGCGTCGTAGTCCACTCCGCGTTTGGCAAATTCACGCAGCACGCCCTCGGAAAATTCCCGCAAAAAAGTCAAATCATACGGCGCGTAGATAACCCGCGCGCGCTTTCTCGGCCACGACGGAGTACGTTGTAGCGGCTGGCCTTCCGCATTTGCTCCGGCAAATTCATCCATGTAGCTCATCGGGCTGGCGCCGCTCCACAGTTTGACCAAATCCTGATGCGTGAGCCCTGCCTGTTCGCACGCCGCGCGGACGTGCCGCGTACTTTGCCCGGTCCAAATCACATCGCCCGTCCACAAGGAGGCGTGGTTGAACGCATTCACCCGCAGCCGCGCATCGTGTGCGCTTGCGATAAAGGCATAGCAGGAACCGAGGCTCGTGCCCAGCACTCCAAACTGTTCATAGCCCTGCTGCTGCAGCCAGTCCAGACAACTGCGAATGTCCACCACTGCCTGCCGGCACGCGGCGAGAGTCCGGCCAATGTTGGAGCTGACGGCGTAGTCGGAACGTTCCAGTTCCGCGGGCCGGCGAACGTCGTGGAATGGCTTCGACAGCCGCAGCGCGGACACGCCAAAGCGATTGAAGATGCTGCACAGCGCGTTGTGGCTGAAGGCGTCGGCGTTCCATTGCGGCATTACGATGATGGCCTGTTTCGGCTTGCCGGCCTGTTTCTTCAACGGTGCTGGATACCAGCGAGCATTCACCTGATCGTTTTCCGGGTAGGGTGTGCGCACCGGGGAAGTGAAGCGCAGAAATTTAGCCTTGGGCAGATTACCCGCCGCTGCTCGCTGCTTCAGAAGAGCATCCTGCCGCAACGTCTCTGGACGCACATTGGTGGGGAACAGTTGCGGATGACGTTCTTCCAGGCGAAAATCCGTCGGCGTTTTGTAGCCGTAGAACTGCTCATGCCCGGCGATGATGCTTTCATTCACCGCAAACATCGCAGCCTTCATCTGCGCCGGATCATTGCTGGCGATGGCTTCTCGCACCGGCAGGTTGCACGCGTCGATCCAGTCTTGAAGCCAGTCGAAGCCCCACTCCAGCGGGCGAACCACGCGGTTTGTATCACGCATGGTCAGCTTGGTTTCCCACGCGTACATCCATCGTCCGTACAGCTGCTTCAGCATTTCTTCAATGCTAGCAGCGCCTTTCAATCGCAGGCGACGCGTGGCACCCTTGCGCCAATCGCACAGAGGATTTCATAGGGGATCGTCTCGGCCCAGCGAGCGTGATCGTCCGCCGTGACACGCACGCCATTCTGTTCGCCAAGAATGACGACTCCATCCCCGATAGCCGCGTCCGGCGCGTCGCTTACATCAACGACGGTCAGATCCATCGAGATGCGGCCCACAATCGGCGCGGCCGTTCCGCCGATCAGTACGTGACCGCGATTCGAGAGCTTGCGATTCAGCCCGTCGGCATAGCCCACCGGCAGCAACGCCAGCAGCATCTTTGCGGGCGCTGTAAAGGTGCCGTTGTATCCGATCCGCATTCCCGTCTCGACGGTGCGCAGCGAAGCAATCGCCGTCTTCCATGCCAGTATCGGCTGCAATTGAATCGGCAATTCCGCGCTGGGCTCACCAACAAAAGGCAGCGCATATCCATAAAGCGCCAGCCCGGGACGAAGCAACAATTTTGCGTCCAGAGTTTTTGCCAGCGCAACCAGCGGCTCCATCTGCCGTTGGCCCAGCAGCGTAGCGGAGTTGCCTGCGTGAATCCACCGCGGACGCAGCCCGGCGGCCGCAATCTGTCCGATTGCGTGCTGAAAACGCGTCATCTGCTGCGAGTTTTGTTCGGCGTCGAGGACCTCCGGCGATGCGAAATGCGTGTAGACGCCTTCCAGTTGCAACGCCGGAACTGCGCGCAGCCGATCAAGGGCCGCTGCTAATTCCACCGTGGCAAAATGCACGCCCTGGCGCGACATTCCGGTGTCGATTTCCAGATGCACTGGGATTCCGCCCGGCCGAAGTGAACGCTGGTTCGCCGCCTCTGCCAGAATTTCAAAATGGCGCAAATCCCAAACCGTCGGCACCAGCCGTGCGTCCAGCAAAGCGGCAGCCTCGCCGTTTAGCAAACCGCTCATCACCAGGATGCGCGCCTCCGGGCAAAGCCGCCGCACCGCCGCGCCCTCTTCAACGCTCGTCACGCCCAGCCATTGCGCGCCAGCCTCGACCAGCCACGGCGCACACAATGAGACCGCGTGTCCGTAGGCGTCGGCTTTCACCACCGCCAGCAGATCACAGCGATCTCCGTAGGAGTTCCGCTGTGCAAGCGAGCGCAGCTGGGAAAAGTTTCCAACCAGTCGCGAGCGTGAAATTTCTGCCCTAGTAATTAGGTACGGAGGCATCGTCGCCCTTATAGGGATTTTCGAAGCGGGTAAACTCCGGCATGTACATCAGGTGAACCGCCCCAGTGGGGCCGTTGCGCTGCTTGGCGATGATGATCTCCGCCTTATTTTTATCTTCGTCGTTCTCTTCATCGCGGTTGTAGTAGCTCTCACGATGGATAAACGCGACCACATCGGCATCCTGCTCAATCGATCCAGACTCGCGCAGGTCGGACAGCATGGGTTTCTTGTCGCCCGCGCGTTGTTCGCTGGCGCGGCTCAACTGCGACAGCGCAACCACCGGCACCTTCATCTCCTTCGCCAGCGCTTTCAGCCCGCGTGAAATTGCTGAAACTTCCTGCGTACGATTTTCAAATCGCTTGCCATTCGAGCTGCCACTGCTGGCGCTCATCAATTGCAGGTAGTCGATCACAATTAAATCCAGGCCGCCGGCCTGCTGCTTTAATCGACGCGCTTTGGCGCGCATCTCAGCCAGCGAAATTCCCGGAGTATCGTCGATGAACAACTTGGCCTCAGCCAATCGTTCCAATCCTCCAGTCAGTTTGCCACGATCGTCGCGCGTCAAAAATCCGGTTTGAATATGCCGCATGTTCACCATGGACTGCGACGCCAACATGCGGCGCAGCAACGCTTCCTTCGACATTTCGAGCGAAAATACACCGACCACTTTGCCGTCCTGCACGGCGGCGTTTTCCGCGATGTTAATCGCCCACGCTGTTTTGCCCATCGAAGGCCGCGCCGCAATGATAATCAGCTCGGAAGCCTGCAGCCCGCTGGTCATCTGGTCGAATTCAATGTAATGCGTGGCCAGTCCGGTGACCTGGCGGGCTTCCTTATAAAGGTTGTCGATCGAACCGAAGGAGCCGCGAACAATCTCCGGAATGCTGGCGAATCCCTGCCCGATGCCGCGCTCGGAAACCTCGAGCAGCGCCGACTCGGTCGCATTCAGCACATCAAGCGCATCTTCGCTCTGGTCCGCTGCACGTGCCTGCGCCGTCTGGCAGATGCCCATCACCTGGCGCAGCATGGATTTGTCTTTGACAATACGGACATAATCTTCAATGCTGAGGCGTCGTGGCAGGTTCTCCGTCAGTGAAAACAGATAAGCGCGATTGCCGATGGACTCCAGTTCCTTCTGGCGATCCAGCTCCTCGCTTAACGTGATGATGTCGACGGCGCGGTTGGCGTCGATCAACTCGCCCATGCGGGCAAAAATCCGGCGGTGCGAGTCGAGCGAGAAATCATCCGCGACCAGCCGCTCCGCCGCCTCACTATGGGCAACGTTGTCGAGCAGGATCGCGCCAAGAATTGTGCGCTCAGCCTCGACGCTTGCAGGCAATCCGCGTTCCAGCGAAATTTGAGATGTAGTGGCCACTGCTTCTGAGTGTAGCCAGCGGAACGGCGGCGCACCCTGTGAATCTTTCGCCGCTTAGTGGATACAGTGGAAAACAGGACACCTGCCCATGAAATCCATGTACACGCTATCATGAAGGAAGTGTTTCGCAGCATGGCCGCACGGCTTGCGCCCTCCCCAGGCAGCATCGTGCCGCCATCGGTTTCGGCCCGAACAGGTTCCAGCACGACCGCTCGCCATTCGGACTAGATATCCACCTCCAGGAGTTTTCGATTGACGATGCCCCGTTTTCTCTCGCTCCGCAGTCGCTTCATATTTTGCACAGTCCTGCTCGGCGCCGCGCTGTTCTTCACTTCCAATTCGCGCGCTCAATTGGCAGCGGACACAACCCCGTCCGACGCCCCATCCGCGATGTCGCAGCAGGTCGCGGATCTCCAGAAGGTCGTCGACCGTTGGGATGACGCGATCGATCAACACGATCAATATGCGTTGGAGCTGGTCCTGGCTCCCCAGTTCATTTCAATTTCCGACGCCGGCGAAGTAAAGAACCGCGATCAAGTCGTGTCGCAATTGGTGATGAAGGATGCGCCGCGCTACACTCTCGCTCAAAAAATCAGCAGTGTCCGCGAGGTTGGAGATGTGGCGGTCGTCAACGGCACCTATGACCGCACCTATCAGGGCAGCCGTCTGAGCCGGACGAAGGTACGGGACCAGAAGGGCGTGTTCAGCCAGGTCTACGTCCGCGCGCGCAGCAGTTGGGAATGCATCAATTCCCAGCGCACCTTGATTGAGGAATCGGCAGCGAAGACTGCTAAGAAGAAGTCGAAAAGTGATTCGAATGAAAAGCCGTTGAACCACGACCTGGGCTTCAGATTTCCCGGCCGGCACCATTCCAGCGACGCGAGCACTCCGCCGCAGCAGTAAGGCTGGTTGGGAGCATCTGGGAAAGATTACGCGGTCGCCCCTTCAGTCTGGCGGCGGCCTTGAATCTCGATATAGATATTGATCAGCGACAAAGCCGCCGGAGTCACTCCCGGAATCCGTCCAGCATGTCCAATCGTAGCCGGGCGCACGCGCAGCAGCTTCTCCTGCATCTCGCGTGACAATCCGCTGACCGCCGCATAGTCGAACCACGCAGGAATGGCGCGGTGCTCGGCGCTCTTCATCCGCTCAATCGACTTCCGCTGTTGATCGAGATATCCGGCATACTTGATCTCCGTCTCAACCGCCTTCAACTCATTTCGCATGTGCGCAGGCATCGAGCCAGCAACCATCGCGTCGTGAATCGGCCGCAGGATATCGTTGGTACTCTCTACGAGTGCAGTCTCTAGGACGCCCGGCAACATCGGAATCAGCGACTCAACCGTGACTTCGGGACGCTTCATCAGCTGCGCATAGGTCTGGCCCGTAGCCCCGCTCAACTTAGTGCCCAGATCGGGCGACAACGCCGCCAGCCGCTCCAAATCCGGCCTCTGCGTAGCCAGCATCTTCGCAAAGGCCTGCATACGCGCCTGCTTTGTCTCGAACGCCGCCCACGCCCCATCATCAATCAGCCCCAGTCGACGGCCATAGGGGGTCAGCCGCCGGTCCGCGTTGTCGATGCGCAGGTGCAGACGGAATTCCGCGCGCGAAGTAAACATGCGGTACGGCTCATTCGTCCCTTTGCTGATCAAATCGTCAATCAATATCCCCGTATACGCCTCGCTGCGGTCAAGCGCGAACATCGGCTCGCCCTTCACGTGCAGCGCCGCGTTGATCCCCGCCATCAATCCCTGGCAGGCAGCTTCCTCGTAACCGGAAGTCCCATTGATCTGCCCGGCGAGATACAGCCCGGCAATGCTCTTCACCGCCAGCGCGCGGTCGAGCTCCGTCGCGTCGATGGCGTCATACTCAATCGCATACCCAGGCCGCAGCATCTCCGCATTCTCTAGGCCCGGAATGGATCGCAGCACCGCCGCCTGAACATCCATCGGTAGCGAGGTAGACATGCCGTTGATGTAGACCTCATGCGTGTGCAGCCCTTCTGGCTCTAGAAATAACTGGTGCTGCAACTTCTCCGGAAAGCGGACCACTTTGTCTTCGATCGAAGGGCAGTAGCGCGGCCCAATACCCTGAATCTGCCCGGAATACATGGGCGAGCGATGCACGTTCTCGCGAATAATTGCGAGCGTTTCCGGCGTGGTAAACGCAATATGGCAGGGGACCTGTGGCCGCGTAATCGCCTGAGTGCGGAAGCTGAACGGTGTCGGCTCGGCATCGCCCGGCTGCTCTTCAAATTTTGTCCAATCAATCGTTCGGCCGTCGATGCGCGGCGGCGTTCCCGTCTTCAGCCGGCAGTTGCGCAACCCCAGCCGCTTCAGCGACTCGCCCAGCAGCACCGCCGCTGGCTCCCCACTGCGCCCCGCGGGATAATTTTCTTCTCCGCAATGGATAAGCCCGTTCAAGAATGTCCCCGTCGTAATGACGGTCGCACCCGCGTACACAATGCGTCCATCGCGCAGCTTGACGCCACGGGCCACGCGGTGCGCAGTTCCAGTCGGCACCTCTTCCAGCACCACATCGACGACTTCCGCCTGCTTGATAAAAAGATTCGCCTGCGACTCCAGCACTTCGCGCATCTTCACGCGATACTGCTGTTTGTCGCACTGCGCGCGCGGCGACCATACGGCGGGCCCGCGAGAAGTATTCAGCAAGCGGAATTGAATCCCAACCGCGTCGGTAACTTCGCCCATGACGCCGCCCAGCGCATCCACCTCGCGCACCAGATGGCCCTTGGCGATTCCGCCCACCGCGGGATTACAGGACATCTGCGCGATCAAATCCAGATTCAGCGCAAACAATGCAGTCTTTAGTCCCATGCGCGCCGCAGCCATCGCAGCCTCGCAACCCGCGTGCCCGGCTCCCACAATGATGAGATCGTATTGTTCCGTAAACGCCATGTATTCAGTTTGATTGTATCGCCAAGCTAAACAGAGAATGGTTGTCATCCCGACCGGACCCTGAGCGTAGTCGAAGGGGAAGTCGAGGGGTCTGCGTTCCATACGCGACACCCTAAAATAGAACTATGCCAACTCACTTCACCCCGGAAACCATCAAATTCCTGCGCGGTCTGGCGCGCAACAACGATCGGGAATGGTTCGCCGCGCGCAAGGACGTCTGTGAACGTGAACTGAAAGCGCCTATGCTCGCGCTGATTGAAGAAATCAACCGCGAGCTCTCGGACTTCGCGCCACAGCACATCCGCCCGGCGCAGAAATGCATGTTTCGCATCTATCGCGACACGCGCTTCTCTTCGGATAAGACGCCGTATAAGAAACACATCTCCGCCTGGTTCGCGCGCCAGGGACTAGAGAAAAAATCCGGCGGCGGCTTCTACTTTCATCTATCGGGAAAAGAGCTGATCATTGCCGCCGGCGTCTACATGCCGGAGCGGGAGCAGTTGTTAGCCATCCGCAACCACCTGTTAGAACACCATGAGGAATATCGGCGATTATTCAAGGCCCGCAAGCTCCAGCAAGTGATGGGAGAGTTCGACGGCCTGCGCCTCTCGCGCCCACCCAAAGGTTTCCCGAAGGATCACCCAGCCATCGACCTGATCGCCTGCCGCCAATGGGGAGTCTCAACAACACTGCCAGCCGAAACAGCTTTGCAGCCAACCTTGCGAAAAGAAATCGTCTCTCGCTTTCGCGCGGCAGCGCCACTGATTGAGTTCCTGAATCGCCCGCTAACAGCACGAGTCACTAAACCCTCGGCGTTGTCGGGATTCTTTTAACCGACCGGTACTGCGGAATCTAATCTCGGTCACCACCTCATCTGTGCTGATCGTGTAGTCAATGCAACCCAGCACAGAATCAAGCGTAATCTTGATTACCGATGTTCCTCATTTGAATTGCCGCATATCGATATTCAATGCATATCGTTCGCCATGCGACAGCAATTCATCCCAGGTAACTTCGCGTCCCAGCCGCGCGGCCATGCGGCCCAACATCGCGGATAGGGCACTCTCGGCGCCGGTGGCCACTTGATTGTGGAAATTCCCGGACACGATGCTTTCAATAAACGCGCGGTCCTTTTCTCGATCTGCATCCGCCAGGTTATTTGCGAAGACGCCGTTTTGGGCGAATGATTGTGCAGGCTTCTGTTCCTTGGGTTGAGTCTCGCGCTGCGGGTCCCACGCGTTCTCTCCGACAATGCGCATCGGGCCTGAGTAAGGCAGTTCGGCCATCCCAATCGACCCAAGAACGCGCTCTGAAACATCGAACCAGTTGAACGTGCCGAATTGCGTAGCGAACAGATTGAAGTGAACCTCGTCCGGATAGGTGTAGCTGACTTCGTAGTTGTCCCAGGTATTTCCGGGGTGTGAAATTATCTTCCTGCCGCCGGTGCCGACTGCTTTGAGCGGATGTGCGCCGAGAATCCAGTTGCAGATATCGATGACATGAATGTCCTGCTCTACGATGATGTCTCCAGAGAGCGCCAGGTCCCATTCCCAGTTGCGCAATCGGAGTTCGTCGGCAGAGAGGCCGGGCCGGTCGGGATACATGGTGGCGGGCGCGTTGTAGTGCGCGGAGATGCAGCCGATTTTGCCGAGCGCACCAGAGTGAATGCGCCGAACCATCTCTACAAACGGAGGTGCACTGCGAATCTGGAAGCCTACATCCACGCTGACGCGTCCTTGTGCGCGTTTCCCGATTTCGATCGCCTGCTTTGCCTGCTCAACGTCCACCCCGATTGGCTTTTCGCAGTAGGCATGTTTCCCGGCGCGGACCACCGCATCCAGATGCTGAGTGTGAAACCAGCACGGTGTCGAAATCTGTACGGCGTCCACTCCGTTTGCCGCAGCGACCTCCTCAAAGGCGTTGTAGCCGCGGAACATCATCTTTTGATCGATGCCGCCATACCCTAAGGAACCAGCGAGATTGTTGAAATAGGAATGTCCCTTTTCCAACTGATCGGGAAAGATATCGGCGAGCGCGACTACACGCGCATTCGTGTTCTTCGCGAAGGAGGTTGCAACCGCCGTGCCGCGGGAACCGCACCCCAGCAGCGCCAAGCGGACAGCCGAGTTGGCCTGGTAAGTGAAGGCCGTTTGGGGTTTCAGAAGCAGCAGGCCAGAGACTGCGGCCGCTGTAGTGCCAATAAATTTTCTTCTATCCATAGTAGAGTTCATCCCTGTCTGTATGTCCTCGCAATCAGCGTTTCAAGAAATGCCTTGGATTGAGCGATGTCCTTTTTCTGCCGATCGCCTTGGATTTCACGCTCGATGGTCATTGCTCCCTGATAGTTCACTTGCTTCAGGCGCTCCAGCACGACTGGAAAATTCACCCTGCCCTCGCCGATAGGAACTTCTTTGCCGAGATTCTTGGGATCTGTCGGGAATAATCCATCCTTAGCGTGGATTCCGCGCACACGATCGCCAAGTACATCCATGGCGTCCACCGGATTGCCTTTGCCGTACAGAATAAGATTGGCCAGATCTAGATTCACAAAAACATTGTCCAATCCGACATCCTCAATCATTCGCACCAGCGTGATCGGTGTTTCCTGGCCGGTTTCACAAAAGAACATGCGCCCTTGCCCTTTGCAGTAACGGGCGACTTCGCTCACCGCTCTTACGGCCTGCGGATAGAGTGGATTGTTTGGGTTCTCTGGAATAAAACCGCAATGTGTCAGGACTGCCGGAATTCCGCAATCGCGGGCAACATCGGCAGCCAGCTTCAGCGCGTTGATCCGGGCGTCGCGAGTAGCTGGCGGAATAATCCCAATCGTCTGGGGACCCTCGTAGAAATTCCAGACCATGCGTCCGGGCCCAAGTTCGATCAACGCAGTCGCTTCCACGCTGTACTTTGCCAAAGCAGTCTTCAAAGGCACGGCGACACTTGCGGATAACTTTTCAAAACCGATCTGGCATGTCGGCAGGCCAAGATCGGCGATGCCTTTCACTGCTTCCTCTGCTGTTTGCCCAGCTCTGACGCTGACCACCGCGCCCAGACGAATTGGGACAGCATCGGAAGCATGCCTGTTTGACGTGGCCTGGGGAAACATCGGTCTATTCAAATTCGAAATACATGCGGCGCTGGCAAGCTGAACAAAGTTTCGTCGGCTTAGAAACGGCATTTTTCTCTCCTCAGAAATGCCTAGCCAATCTAACACATCAGAGCTTCACCGGTTCGCGCAATGGCGTCATATCCGAATCAGCGCAACGCCGGATTCGGGATCAATGTGCTTCTGCAAGTGCGCTGGATTTTCCGTCAGCACCAGTTCACACGTAGGCCGCACTACGGCTTCCATCAGATGACCGCCATGTGCAGTTCCGTCTCGGCGCCCAACGACCAGATGGGCATGGACCTGCGGCTTCTTATCGATTACGGCAATATCGCCGATCAGCGATAATAGCTCGACCTGTTCGTTCAGCTCCGCTGCGGTTTCGTACTTCTTGGTTTCCCAGTTGAACCAGCCCACTTTTGCGCGGGACAGTGCCCCGATCGCCTTGAAACTGCTGCCTGCCAGTTTCTGTTCCGACGCAAACCGTTTCAACTCCGTCAAAATTTCATCGCCCGTCTCGAAGATCAGCGCAAAGGTTTTCGGTGTTTGGGAAATCTGTTTGTGGCGCATAAATCCTCCTTGGCCATACATATTAGATACCTGTCGATGGCCGCTTCGCACAGGTACTCAAGTGCTTGCAACAAGATATCCCCACCACGCAACTTTTCCGCCGCGGCAACGTTCTTAATCAAGTGGAGTTCAGGGGCCCAAATTTCCCTGGATTCCCGGCAGCGCTGCGAAGGCCCGCCGGGCTTTCGATGAGGAGGTTCCAAAATGCGTTTTCTACGCTACGTCGCTCTACTCGGTGTCTTGCTGATTCCAGCCGCTTACTCCCACGCCCAGGTTTCCTTCGGATTCAGCTATGGAGGACCTGAATATGGAGGCGGCTATTACGCTCCTCCAGTCTGCTCCTACGGATACTACAGTTACTATCCTTACTCCTGTGCCCCCTACGGATATTACGGCTCGGAATGGTTTAACGGAGGCATTTTCCTTGGTGCCGGCCCGTGGTACGGACGCGGTTGGTATGGCCGGG
>JBEPVW010000094.1:0-12137 GCA_041690775.1 Acidobacteriota bacterium
AGCCCTTGTCGACGAGCACGACACGGAAGCCCGCATTCTGCGCGTCGATGGCGCAGGCGAGGCCGGTTGGTCCCGCGCCGATTACGAGAACGTCGAATTGCTCCGGCGATTCTCCACGGCTGGGCGCTGGCGTCTCGGGATTTGCCGGCGCTTCCGGGGGAGCGGTTTCGTTGCGGCGTTTGTCCTGCTTTGTTTTGCTGTCGCCTTGAATCATGCTTTCAGTTTACGAGAGCGGTGGTGGATTCTTCTTGATCCGCCCTATCCCACCCTTCGCATGAGGCGCGAAGAATGGGGCACCCCGGCCTTTTGTGCTGCTGGATTTTTCAATCTCACATCTCAAAATCGAGATGTTGGGCACCCTGGAGTGTGCCAGCAAACCACGAGATCCTTCACTTTGCTCAGGACGACACGTTTATGGTTGCTGCATGAAGCACCCTCAGGTTTTTAACTCGATATACTTATCTGTTTGCTTTGATCGATTGAAACGCGGGTCCTCCACTTCACTAAACTTCGGTTGGGATGACACATTTTTTATTTATTGAGGAGTTAACAGAATGGCTGATGTTCGTAAGGAAAAAGATTCGCTGGGGCATGTTGAGGTTCCGGCGAAGGCATATTACGGCGCGCAGACGGCTCGCGCGGTGGATAACTATCCCATCTCCGGAATGCGCGCGCATCCTTTGCTGATTCGCGCTCTGGGTATGGTGAAGGCGGCGGCAGCGCAGGCGAATAAGGAACTTGGACTCGTGGAGGCGAACCGTGCCGATGCGATTTCGCAGGCCGCGCAGGAGGTAATCGACGGCAAGTGGAATGACGAATTTGTGGTCGATGTTTTCCAGGCCGGCGCGGGTGTCAGCCTGCACATGAATACGAATGAGGCACTTGCCAACCGTGCGAACGAAATTCTTGGCGGGAAACTTGGGGAGTACGAGCATGTGCATCCCAACGACCATGTAAATTACGGCCAATCGACCAATGACGTGTTCCCGACCGCGATGCGGCTGGGTACGCTGCTGGCGCTGGAGACGTTGTATCCAGTGCTGCAATCGCTGACTGCGACTTGCGAAAAGAAGGCCAAGGAATTCGATGGCGTGATGAAGTCTGGCCGCACGCACATGCAGGATGCGGTGCCGATTCGGTTGGGGCAGGAGTTTGCCGCCTACGCGGTGGCCATCCGCAAGGCGGAGAAGAACATTCGCCAGTCCAGCGATTCGTTGCGCGAGCTGGGACTGGGCGGCTCCGCGGTGGGAACGGGGATTAACACGCATCCCGATTACCGGGTGAAGGCGGTTGCGAACCTGGCGAAGCTGTCCGGACAGAAGCTAACGCCTGCCGAAGATATGCGCTGGGCCATGCAGTCGAACGCCTGCATGGGGGATGTGAGCGCGGCGCTGCGTGGGCTGGCGCTTGAAGTAATCCGGATTTCAAACGACCTGCGGCTGCTTGCCTCCGGGCCGAACACTGGATTCGCGGAGATTTTTCTGCCGAGCCTGCAGCCTGGATCTTCGATCATGCCGGGCAAAATCAACCCTGTGATGCCGGAACTGGCGGCGATGGTGAGTTTCCAGGTGATTGGGAACGACACTGCGGTCGCCTATGCAGTGCAGGCCGGGCAGTTGGAACTGAACGTGATGATGCCGACGATGGCCTATAACGTGATGCAGTCGATTACGATTCTGGGGAATATGCTGCGGCAGTTCAACCGCTATTGTGTGGCGGGGATTACGGCGAACAAGGCGCGCTGCGAGATGTATGCGCAGAGCACGGTCTCGCTGGCGACGGCGCTGAACCCTTATATCGGGTACGCGAAGGCGGCGGAGATTGTGAAGGAGTCGGTGGCGAGTGGGCGCTCGATTATCGAACTGGCGCGGGAGAAAAAGCTTTTGAGCGAGAAAGAGATTGCCGAGATCCTCGATCCGGTTCGCATGACGGAGCCGCAGTATCCGTTGGACGCCGCGAAATATCGGGACGAGGTGAAGGCTAAGGCTTAGAGGGTTCCCGCGTCGACGTTGCGCGGGGAAAACGCAGGTCCCTCGACTGCGGCATTGCCTTGCAATGCCTTCGCTCGGGATGACAGGGTTTTTGCTGCGATTTTCCTGGGCAGGCTCGCCAAAACCCATGTCTCAGAAGCGAGACATGGGGCACCCAGATTCTTATCTGAGCAAAGGATGACAAACCTCTCTACCTATTGCCAATTGCCCTATTGCCGGCCGAAGCGGTAGACGAGACCTACCAGTAGTCCCTGGTTATGATCGATATTTCCGCCGAAGTGGTCGAGCAGCATGTGGGGAGCGACCCTTACAGCCAGGGCGGGGCTCAGGTTGTAATCGAGATCGATGCTGGCGATTCCACCAACCTGGATTCCCGCTGGATAAAAGCCGACCAGTTGCGGCGGAATTCCATTGGTATTGGCATCGAAATATCCGTACACGGCGCCTGCCTGCACTGCTCCGCTGACAGAGAACTTGGGGCTGCCGTAAAAGCGGTATTGCGGGCCGATGGTGAAGGGGAAAACGCTGAAGCTGGCGTTATAGGTGTTGTAAGGGTTGCCGATTCCGAGAGAGTTGCTCCCATAATAGCCGCGTGCGTCCGCCGTGATGCCGAAGCGGGGTGTGAAGTAACGCGTCAGGCCCAGCGTCCAGCCTGCTACACCGGAATTATGCAGCGATGGGCCGGGCCGGAAGCGCATGTAAGACCCGCCGGTATACACGTCCCAGCGATGGGTATAGGTCTCGGTAACGACCTGGGCCTCGCGGCGTTGACGGGTCTGCTGACGGCGATTTTCAAAACTGCGCCGTGATTCCGCAGTCTGCTGCGGGGTCTCGTCCGAAGAGGAGGCGGAGGACGATGCCTGCGGCTCACTTTGTTGAGCTTGATCCTGGGCGCGCAGCGGAAGGCAGACGCAAAGAACCAACAGGAGAGCGAACGATACGACAGCGGAAGAACCTAAGCGGGAAAGCGGAGCGGCGAGGCGCGAGACGAACGTTGGGAAGCGATGGGCTCCCCGGGTGAACTGAGACGGCACAGTTTTCTCCTAAGCTTCCATTAAATCATTTACGGGGGCTGCGTGGACTCGGTAGTCTATCTGTACTTTGGCGCGGCGCCGGAATCGGGATTCCAGCGTTCCGGCACCAAAGCAGGCATTTGCGCGGCGGAGGCTGAGGTTTCCGTGAATTGCGGGGGAATACTATGAAGGGATTTTTGATTGGATTGCTGATCGGGCTGGTGATCTGGCCTGTAGCGGTGCTTTGCTATTTTCGCTTTGGGCATCCGCCGGTCGCCGTCGCGGACAAGCCGTTCCCTTTTGAGTCACAAATCGTGCAGGTACCTTTGCAGGGCCGCATCAAGAAAGACATGCCGAAATCGGTGCCGATCCAACCGACCGAGGACAATCTTCTGGCGGGCGCGCAGACGTACTTCATGAATTGTTCCGGCTGCCATGGAATGTACAACCAGACATCCGTCTTCGCGCAGCATATGTATCCCTGGGCGCCTGCGCTCTGGCAGGCCCATGGAGAGAACCGTGTGATCGGAGTGAGCGACGATCCAGCTGGGGAAACCTATTGGAAGATTTCGAATGGCATTCGCATGACAGGAATGCCGGCATTCAACCAGGTGCTGACGCCGACCCAGATCTGGCAGGTGAGCGTATTGCTGGCCAATGCAGGCAAGCCGTTGCCGCAGCCGGTGAAGGATGTTTTAAGCAAGCCTTAGGTTTCTCCGCCTGACATCGCTGAAACCGCAGATCGCTTCACCTCCCCTCTGACTTCGCTCAGGGTCGGTCGGACGACAGATTTGTGTTGAGATCCCGGCAGCGTTATTGTTCATACCAATCGCTGCTTTGATGCTGTGAAATAAAGATGCATTGTAATTTCACTCCGGAGTTACATCGCATTCATCTGCTCCAGTTAGATTTATTCCCAATGAGTATTGGGTATCCAGCCTATTGAACAGAAATCCTATTACTCCTGTAAATCAATTGACAGTAATTCATGAAAAGGGACAGTATCGCAGTGTTCGACGCAGCATACTCCACCTTTGCTGAATTAGGGTGCCACAGCTAGATATATGGCTCGTCATTTCTAACTCGGTTGCGAGGAGTTATATGTTGTTTCGACAAGTCGCTTTCCTCGATATTTCTGATTTAGTTGAGAATTGCGACTAAAACCTTGAAATTCGCGATGGATTGTTCAAAGGTTCAGGGACGTAGTTCAACCGAAGCATAATGGAGAGAGCACGATGAAACATCTACGGAAGATTGGATGGCTCGGCGTGGCTATGCTGGCATCGATAGTCGGTATGCCGGCGGCTGCTAACGCACAGGCATCGACGGCTGCAAATTCGAATTGGAAGAACACTCAGATGAAGAATGTAAAAACAGTCTGGGTCATACTGATGGAGAATCATAACTGGACGGGTAACAATGCCGGCGCGGCGTTTGGCGCCCCGGATATCAAAGGCAATCCGCTAGCCCCTTATATCAACGGCAAGCTACTGCATACGGCGGCACACGCGGAGCGGTACTTTAATCCCCCTGGAAACCATCCCAGCCTGCCGAATTATCTGTGGCTTGAAGCAGGAACAAACTTCGGCATCCTGCAGGACAACCTACCCACGGACAACAACCTGACTACGCATAAGCACCTGGTTCACCTTCTGGAGAACGCAGGCATTAGCTGGAAGGCCTATGCGGAGCAGGACTTCGGCAATGTGGAATTTGAAGACTGTCCGCTCGATTTCAGCGAAATCGACGTGAACCATCTGGCGTTCGACTACTTCGCGGATGTTACGAACAATTTCAATTCCCAGTCACCACACTGCATCGCGCACGTCAGGCCGTATTCGCAACTGCCGACCGATCTGGCCGACCACACTACCGCGCGGTACAACTTCATAACGCCGAACCTGTGCCATGACGGGCATGAGGGTGTTTCTCCGTGCGATCCAGATGAACCCACAGACAATACGTTCCGGTCGGATCAATGGCTCAAGCAAAATGTGCCCCTTATTACAGAGTCGGCGGAGTACAAAAAAGGCGGTGCGTTGTTCATCATCTGGGATGAAGGGGAAGACAGCGGCATCTATAGTGACGGCCCGGTTGGCATGTTCGTGCTTTCACCCTTTGCCAAGGGAAGCGGGCATAGCGAGTACACCAACTACGTTCACTACGACCATAGTTCCATGGTGAAAAGCTTGCAGGAGATTTTCAACGTGGGGCCGCTGCTGGGGGCTGCTGCAAACCCCGCAACCAGGGATTTAAGCGACCTATTCAAGAAGATTGGGGATGGCGATCATGACGGTGACGATAAATAGCTGACCTTTACAGTTTTTGACGGCGGCGTCATTGTGGCCCGACCTTCAGGGTCACGATGACGCCGCCGTAATTTGGTTGCTCGGGATGGTGGGACTTAGATACGCCCTTTCCCAAGATGGTCCAGATATAAGTTCTAAAATCCATTTAGCCTCTGAGAGTTCGCCGCGATACCTCTATCGACAGAAATCTTCCGATGGTGTAGGTTGGAAGCACTTGTCTTCTTTCTCTGGCGCTGTCGTATGCCAGGTTGCAGCAATGAACAGTAAACAATTTCTTCCAGACTCGGCAATGCACCCTGCATAGTGTTTCGCTGTTTCCCTTCCAGCCGATGGTTCCACATTTATAGACACAACGGATGACCTTGGCATCCAACCATCGAACCAACGGCCCAGGCCGGTGGTTAAACAGAATTTTGGAGGATGCTGTGAAACGCTCATGGAAAATATTGCCGCTAGTTTCAGCGGTGCTGGTATTACTTGTCTCAATGCCCATGGCTGTACTAGGGCAGGAAGCGCCATCGAAAAAATCGCAGGTATCGAAGGTAACGAATATCTGGGTCATCATGATGGAAAACCACAACTGGACGGGGAACAATTCCCGTGCTTCCTCTGGCAGACCGGACATTAGAGGCAACGGGCTGGCCCCGTATGTCAATGGGCAGCTGTCGCAGACATCGGCACATGCGGAGCGGTACTTCAACCCTCCGGGGAACCACCCCAGCGCGCCAAATTACATCTGGCTTGAAGCTGGGACAAACTTCGGCCACCATTCGGACAGTCTTCCTGCGGAGTTCAACATAACCTCTCACCAGCACCTGGTCCATTTGTTAGACCAGGCCGGCATTAGCTGGAAAGCGTATGCAGAGCAGGACTATGGCAAAAGTAAATATCAAAACTGTCCGCTTACCCGGAGTGAACTCGATGTAAGCCATGTGGGCGTCAGCTATTTCGCGGACGATTCGAACGACTTCAATTCACAGTCAGCGTATTGCGTTGCGCACGTTCGGCCCTATTCCGAGATGGCGAGCGACCTGGCTGCTCATCGTGTGGCGCGTTACAACCTCATCACCCCAAACTTGTGCCATGACGGTCACGAAGGTATTTCAAATTGTTCGGGCAGCGAATCCGCGAATAACACCACACGAGGAGATGCGTGGCTGAGGCGAAATGTGCCACTCATCACCAATTCCTCCGAATTCAAAAAGGGCGGAGTCCTGTTCATCATCTGGGACGAGGGGGAAGACAGCGGCATCTACCGTGACGGGCCAATTGGCATGTTCATGCTATCGCCGTTTGCCAAGGGAGGCGGCAGGAGCGCGTATTCCAATTTCATTCACTACGACCATAGCTCCACGCTGAAGACGATCGAGGAACTCTTTAGAGTGCGACCGCTGCTGGGGGCTGCCGCAAATTCTAAAACGACGGACCTGCGCGACCTATTCAACAACAGCAAGCTGCCCTAGCAGCTTGCTGTCAGTCACTGGATACTTCGCAAAAGCTGTCGATGGGTTCAGCGCATCTACTACTGAATGCTGTACGTCAGCCCAGTATTGAATTGGACGGAGTTACCCTTAAAACCCGCGGGGGGATTGTTCAGGTAGCTATCGACCGCACCGATTGAGAAACCAAAATTCTTGAAGACCGAAAAGGTGGCGCCGGCCGCGACATTCGCGGAATAGTCCGACGGATTGTTCCATGCCGGATTGATCGCAGCTACTTCAGTAAATACGATCTTCTTCGAAAATTTGCGAATGTAACTGTCTCCAAAGCTGGAACCGATGATGTTGTTGCTGGTCGCCGGAGCAACAGCGGACGCGGCAAACTGCTGCTTGGTATAGTCCACGACAGCGGTCAGATCCAATTGCTGCTTGTCATTTTTGATGGCGGTGTAACCGGCACCGATGCCGTATAGCTGCTGTAAATCGAGGCCCTGGGAAAAATTATGGTCGAACACCGCGCGCTGCAAGAGATAGAAGCGCTTGCTGAAATACTCGTCTTCTTCCAGGCCGCCGTGCAGAATGTTGGTCTTTACGGTTGGGGTGTTTGGCTGCGTGACCTGTCCATAGTTGCTGCTGAAGTCCAATAATGTGCGCTGCCTTGCCGGCATCCAGTCGACTGGCGGCACCGCCCGCGAAAGAACGATCGCGCTATTGACGCTGACGCTATTCTGAGTGGAATATACGGTGCTGGCCCCGGCGGTGACGGAGCCGGTAATCCCCTGCAACAGTCGCTGTCCCCGCAAGACATTCTTCTCATACGTCGGCTGATCGACGAGGTACGCGATGTCCTTGACGGCAACTTGCTGAGCGCCATTCGCGGTGGTCACGGTGAGCGTGTCGCCATCGACCGAGAGCATGCCGACTGGAACATCTCGATTGCGCTTCTTGCGAGCGACCACCACTCCGTTGTCGATGACGGCAAACGGGGTTTGGGTCTGAAGAGCCTTGAGCTTATCCCAAGGGACCTTCACCATTCCGGCGTTATCGCTTTTGAAAAATACGGTACCGTCTATTGAATGGTCGAGCTTGCCGGTCAGCTTGTCTCCATTTGAAAACACGAGAACATCCGGTTGAGGTTTGGCGGAGGTATCGGCCGCGCGCGCTGGAGTAGCAGTGACGGCTGGCAACAGACTGGCAGCCAGGAAAAGACAAGAGAAAAGTGCACTGTATCGGACGGGTCGGAATGTCATAGGTGAGTTCCCCCTCGGGTTCGATGCCGAAATTGGGGTGGGGATGCCCCACAGGCATCATAATCAGGTTGCCAATGGAATTGGAACCCTTATGATCGAGAATCTGATCCAGAAATTTGTGCGTTTCCTTTCGATCGCCGGCGGCTTCTCGAGCCCGGAAGATATAGAGCGGGCAAAACAGCGGAATTTGCTGCGCGGTTCGCAGCCGACGAAGGCCAGCGGAGATGAACCTACAACCCAGCGGCCGCGGAACCCAGGGGCGTAAAATAGCCGCATGGGGATTACGCGCCAGCAGGCTCTCGAGGCTTTCCAGTCGGACGATCTGATCGGGCTTGGCATGGAAGCCGATTCGGTGCGGCGCAAGCTGCATCCCGAGGGTGTCGTCACCTACATCATTGACCGGAACATTAATTACACAAATTTCTGCACGGAGTATTGCACGTTCTGCGCATTCTATCGTCCGCTGAAGGGCAAGCTGGCGGCTGAGGGATACATTCTCGACTTCGACACGATTTACGACAAGGTGCGGGAGACGGTCGAGATGGGCGGGACGGGCGTCCTGATGCAGGGCGGACTGCATCCTGATTTGAAGATCGACTGGTTTGAGCGGCTGCTGCGGGGCATCAAGCAACGCTTCCCTTCCATCTGGCTGCATTGTTTTTCGGCATCGGAGATTCTGGCGATCGCGGAATACAGCGAGCTTTCTGTGCGCGACACCATCGCGCGGCTGCGCGATGCGGGGCTGGATTCGATTCCGGGGGGCGGAGCTGAAATTCTTGACGATGAAGTGCGGCACAGGATTGCGCGGCTGAAATGCGGGACGGAAGACTGGGTGCTGGTGCATCGCACAGCGCATGAACTGGGGCTGCGCACCACAGCGACGATGATGTTCGGCGTGGGCGAAAGCTTTGAGCAGCGCGTGAACCACTTTGAGACTCTGCGACAGCTACAGGAAGAGACGGGCGGTTTCACGGCGTTTATTCCGTGGAGCTTTCAGCCGAACCACACGGCGCTGGGCGGCCGCGGATGGGATGAGGCTACTTCCGTCGAGTATCTGAAAGTGCTGGCGATTTCGCGGCTGTATCTGGACAACATTGAGAACGTGCAGTCGAGTTGGGTGACGCAGGGGCTGAAAGTTCTACAGATGGGGCTGCGCTTCGGCGGGAACGATGTTGGCTCGGTGATGCTGGAGGAGAATGTGGTGAAAGCCGCAGGGACGCAAAACCACACGACGGAAGAAGAACTGCGCCATGTGATTCGTGATGCCGGATTTAAGCCGGTGCAGCGGGATACGCTCTACCGCACGATGTTTCTGAACTAAAGCCTATTGGCTGGCGAACCCGGACCTAAGACGTCCGCCATAACGTTCGCGAGATCGCGCAAAGCCTGGGAACCGTCGCCCATGAAACTGGAGCCGTGCATCGCAGCAAGGGTCCTAGGCTGACACTGGGCAAGCTCCTCCAGCACGCGGCCCGTGTGGTGTGTGTAGGGCACATAATTTGCAAATGGTCCAGCCTCAGCTTCGACCAGCGCGTCTCGGCAACGATCGATGATGCTCTCCGTAGAAAGCGCTTCGCGGTCTCCCCACTGGTGAAAAAGATCCGAGCAGAACAGTGTCCGCTGGGTCTCTTCAAACATCACGCCCGCGTCCCAACCATGAGGAACATGCGGAGTGGGCAGAAAGCGGAACCGGTACTTGCCCGTGTTTAGTGTGTCATCGCGCGTCAGCGGACGGGCCGGACGGTCCGAATAATCGTTAACGCTAACCAGAGCGCCCACCAGTCCGCACACCGGTTCCGCGTGCGGGGCGATCTCCAGCCAATGATTTAACGCTCCGCATTCGTCCGATTCAAAATGGCTGAATCCGATATAGCGGAGCGTGGCAGGGTCGACGATTCGCGCCACGGCTTCACGGACGAGCGGAAACATCGAACGGAGACCTGTATGGAACAACAGCGGCTCATCATCTTTGACCAGGAAATGGTTGAATTGAAGTTTTATTTCCGGAACATATATGGAGATGCGATAAACATTCTCCGCCACCTCAGCCACATTGGACATACTGACCCTCCCGCCCTACACGTACTATGTGCGCAAGATACTGAAAGCGCCAGTGCCTTTGATTTATATCAAAGGCACTGATCCACACGCACCCTCTAGAGTTGTGGGGAAGCAATCCCGCGTGTGCCGATTTTTCTCCCCATTTTGCGCAGCGCCTTCACTGTCCATCTCGCCGTGAATACGGCCAGCAAAGTGAGAGCGGCGGCGATTCCGGCGGCCGTCCATGGGTGACGCGTCACCAGCCACGTCAGGCCGATTGCAACCGCATCCTCGCCAGTACTGAGGGCGATGTTCGATACCGGCTCCGGGCTGGGCGTTACGACCGCGCGCACGGCGGTCTTCGATCCGTGGGCGGCGAGTGCGATCAGCGCTCCGCCGCCGGTTGCGAGCAATTGCATCTGCGGGGAAAGATGCGAAGTGGCGCGATAGGCGAGCAGTCCGGCGACGGGCACGCGGATGAAAGTATGGAGAGCGTTCCACACCATGTCCACGCCAGGAATTTTATCGGCAACGAATTCGAGGGCAAACATCACGCTGCTGGCGGCAATTACCCACCAGTCGCCCAGAACTTCAAGGCCTGAGGGCAGAACGACCCAATGTCCATGCGCCAGGATGCCGAGCGTCATCACTGTGGCGTAGACGTTGAGGCCAGCGGCAAAGCTGGCTGCAATGACTAGGGCCGCAATCGTGCTGGGTGTAAACACGGGCATGCCGCTGATTTTATGCCTGGATGGCGACGATGGGCATACTCAATAGATTGAACGAGAGGAAACGCAGGTCCCTCCACTCCGCTACCCACCCCAGCGACGAAGACCTGTCGCTGGGGACCCCGGTTACGCTCCGGTCGGGATGACAATTTCCGATGAATTGCAATTTTTGGCAGAATGTCGGAAAATCAGAATGTCGGAGGATACATCTTTGGAAACCAGCCGAGTTGGGAAGAGGGGGACGATCGTGGTCCCAGCCAGATTGCGGCAACGCTTCGGGCTGAAAGAAGGCACGCTGCTGATTGCCGAAGAGCAAAGCGGGGGAATTCTGCTGCGCCCAGCCGTTGCTGTGCCAATCGAAACGTACACCGACGAGCGTAAAGCGGAATTCCTGCTGAACAATGCTGTGAATGCCGCGGACTATAAGCAGGCTGTAAAGGAAGTTCGCAAGCTGGGACTGTCTCCGAAGAAAATTCCGCATCGGCGTTCGGCGTAATTTCTGAGATGCCGGAACCGCGCCTGCGAGTCTTTCTGGATGCCAATGTACTGTTTTCGGCGGCGTACCGCGAACAGGCGGGCCTGGCCGTTTTGTGGAGACTGCAGCGGGTGCAGCTATTGACATCGTTATATGCAGCCCAGGAAGCGGCCAATAACCTCGACGAGGAAGATCAACGCCGCCGGTTGCGGCAACTGCTGGAAAGCGTGGAGATTGTTGGAACAGATGCGGAAATGAGCGCCACATTTGAGATTGCTTTACCGGACAAAGACCGTCCTATCCTTGCCGCGGCGGTTGGAGCCAAAGCGGATTTTCTACTGACCGGAGATATGAAGCACTTTGGCGTATATTTCGGCAAAACTATCTGCGGTGTGCGGGTGGAGCGGCCCGGGGAATTTCTAAAGCTCGCCGCGGAACGATGACATTCTATGAATAGCGTTCCAATGCGGCGTCGCGTACCATTTAGTGTTTATATCCAACCTGCATTCAACCTGCGCAACCTGCGTGAAGAGGTCATCTAAGCTTGCTCCCAGCGAATGCTACGAATAATCTGGCGCATTCCGCTATGGCCCAACTTGGCCTGACGCTTCTGGCGCCGCGTAATGCACTGCTGCACTATTTTCATGAGCAGTGGGTGGTCCACCAGATATTCGCTCCGCTCTACAGCTTCAACTGGTTCGATGCTTCGCTGTTGACGCCATATTTTGTGCTGATGATTATTCTGGCTTTTTATGGGCTGCATCGGTATCAACTGGTCTGGCTTTATTACCGGCACAGAAAAAATGCGACGCATGAGCCGCCGATGCAGTTTGCCGAGCTGCCTTTTCTTACCATTCAGCTGCCAATCTTTAACGAGCAGTACGTTGTCGAC
>JBEPVW010000095.1:0-12111 GCA_041690775.1 Acidobacteriota bacterium
GAGATGCGTTCTTCGCCCCAGCCCGGATCCCATCGCACTTTTTTGATCTCATCCAAAGCCCGTGCGCGAAATGTAGTCTCGGAGCCGTCCGCATTTTCCATCGGCGTTTCCATGTTGATGAACCACTGTTCCGTCGCGCGAAAAATGACGGGGTTGTGGCAGCGCCAGCAATGCGGGTAAGAGTGTTGAATATCGATGCGTGCCAGCAGCGCGCCGCGCGACTTCAGCAGCTCGATGATCGGTTCGTTGGCCGCGAAAATTTTCTTGCCTTCCAATTCGGGCAAGCCGTTGCGCAGACGCCCGGCTTCGTCCACATTGCAGGTCTGGTCCAGGCCATAGCGCGCGCCTGTGTAGAAATCATCGGCACCGTGGGCGGGCGCCGTGTGGACTGCGCCCGTGCCCTGATCGGCGGTCACGTAGTCAGCAAGTACGCCGAGAACGCTGCGGTCCAGAAAAGGATGCTGAAACGTAACGCGCTCCAGCTTCCTGCCTGGGAAGCGCGCAATCTCTTTCGCGCCCGTCACCCCGCAGGTCTCCATGACGGAGTGCGCCAGCGATTCCGCAACGATATAAACCTCGCCCTCGGCCTCAAGCGCGACATATTCAAAGTCAGGATGAAACGCCACGGCCAACGATGCCGGCAGTGTCCACGGCGTGGTGGTCCAGATAATCGTGGAGACTTTTTTCCCCGCCAGCGCCGCATCAATCGAGGCCGGATCACTGGTCAGCCGGTAGCGCACATACACGCTGGGGCTGGTGTGCATTTCATATTCAATTTCCGCGTCCGCCAGCGCCGTGCGGTCGTGGATGCACCAGTAGACCGGCTTCAACCCTTTATAGACAAAGCCCCGCTTCAGAAATTCAAAAAACGTCTCCACCACGCGCGCTTCGTAGGACTTTGACATGGTCAAATAGGGGTGATCGAACTGGCCGAAAACACCGAGACGCTGAAACTGGATGCTTTGCAAATCTACATATTTCTGGGCGTATTCGCGGCATGCGCGCAACACTTCAATCGGCGCAATTTCCAGTTTCTTCCGGCCTAGCTGCTCATCTACTTTGATCTCAATTGGCAAGCCATGGCAGTCCCAACCGGGCACATAAGGGGAATCGTAGCCGGCCATGGTCTTTGATTTGACGACGAAATCCTTCAAACACTTGTTCATCGCGTGGCCCAGGTGGAGGGGGCCATTCGCGTAGGGCGGTCCATCGTGCAGCAAGTAAATCGGCGCACCTTTGCGGGCCGCGCGAATCTGCGCGTACAGGTGCGAATCCTCCCACGCAGCCAGCCTTGCCGGCTCATTCTGCGGAAGATTGGCTTTCATTGGGAATTCGGTGTGAGGCAGGTTCAGGGTCGCCTTTAAATCCGGCCCAGCAGGCATAACATCTCCGAGGCAAAATTGTTTATGTCCCTATGATAAATGTTTTGTTCCGAACTTCTCTTCCGGGGCGAAACGTATTTGGTTCGCCATCGTCTATTTAGACAACAAGAAATGCCTCATTTGATCTTTGTGTCTCCTTTGCTGGACAGAAGCGCGAAATCGCATGCCTTGAAAAATCGTGAAGGATTGGGGCGGATGACGACAAATGTGCCGCGAATCCCTCATAATTAAAGCAGGCAGCAATGGCGGCTCCCCCACCGGCATGTTGTCCAAATAGGTAACGATGTCGAATCAGCTTTTGATACCACCCGAGATCGATACGGACAATCTGAAGGATCTGGACCAGCCGCTTCTCTTGAGTCATATCCAGGCGGACGGTTCTTTCTGGCAGTCATTGGCCGAAAGCGTTCGCGAGAGGGTTTTCCCTGTTCGGGAACCTGCCCTTCGCCTGGAATCGAAGCCGATTCCCGTCAAAGATCCGTTTCATACGGAACCTATCTGGGTCGGTATCCGCGATGATTTTCGCGACGTGTTCTTCCCCAGGAAACTGCCTCCCTTACAACTTGAATCTCATGCCGTGGCCGTGCGGGACCCATTGGCCCGGCCGCAGGACCGCAAGTCAAGTCTGATCTCCGTTGGCGTTCATGTCGCGGCGCTCGCGGTCATCATCGCGTTCCTGCTCTGGCACCCCAGAAAGAAAGCGGTAGTCGTCCAGGTAGCCCCTCCGCAGGTTTTTAACCTCACTCCGTTTATGCCCTTCGATGCAAGCGCCACAGCCTCAGGCGGCGGTGGAGGAGGCGGCGATCGGGACGTGCTGCAGGCTGCGCAAGGCAAGCTGCCAAAACTCAGTAAGACCCAGTTTGTTCCTCCCGATGAGATCATCCGCAATCCCAAGCCGAAGCTGGCGGTCGAACCGACCGTTGTGATGCCGGACAATATCAAGCTGCCGAACAACAATATGCCGAACCTGGGCGATCCTTCAACCGTCGTGAAAGGGCCAGCGTCGAACGGCACCGGCAGCGCAGGCGGAATTGGATCCGGTAAAAGCGGCGGCGTAGGTTCGGGCTCCGGGGCGGGTGTAGGTCCGGGAGAAGGCGGCGGTTACGGCGGCGGTGTGTATCGCATAGGCGGCGGCGTTGCCGCTCCTGTGCTCATCTATCAAGCCGAGGCCGAATTTTCCGACCAGGCTCGCATGGCGAAATATCAGGGTGAGGTTATTGTCGGAATCATTGTGGATACCAAAGGAATCCCGCGCGATCCGAAAGTAGTTCGAGGAATCGGAATGGGCCTCGACGAGAAGGCGATCGAGGCGGTAAAGCAGGACCGGTTCAAACCGGCAATGTTCAAGGGACACCCCGTCCCGGTATCGCTGAACGTCGTGGTTGACTTCCACATCTATTAGCGCCGCATGCGTTCCGCAACAGGCAAGTGAATCCTACAGTGGGTGAAAGAACTCGACGTCCGAAAACCCCATCGGTGCTGCCACAGCCAATCTACAACCGAACGGTCAGTTGTTTAGAGAATGATAGGAGACAAAATTATGAAGTTTTTGTGCTTGGCCTACGGGGATGAGAAGGACTGGAAGACCCTGAGCAAAAGTGAGCAGGACGCGCTACTGGCACAGGACGAGGTGCTCCGGAAACGAGGAGATATTGTCGCAGCGGTGCAGTCGGCTGCGACGACGACTGTGCGCGCTTGGGACGGCACTCCAAACGTTGTGCAGGGTGCCGCCGCCGATTCTGGCCTTCCGCTCGCCGGATTTGGCATTATCGAAGCGGCTGACCTGAATGAGGCGGTCAAGTTAGTGGCGAACACCCCGTGCGCTCGGGCGAAGGGAAGAGTGGAACTTAGGCCGATCACAGCAAGTAACCTCTAGCTCCCGCTACTGCGTCCTGATATAGCTGGAATCAACGGGCGACGAATGACAATCTGGTCCGCCACATATTGCGCCAGTTCTCTGCTCACATAAGAGGGCGGCTCAAGAAAAAATTGCGGTTTGTTCCGCGACAATTCCAACAATCCGTCCGGCCACGCAGGTGCGGCGCCAGGGCCGCTTCCGCTCCACAGCACAGCATCCGCGCGCTCCAGAAAAGACGCAGCGGAAGCCTTGAAGTCGCGATTCTCAGCATCCAGCACTGTCAAATAAAGATCCGGCTTCAGGAAGCCGAGGATGCTGTTCGATTCCAGAATTGCATTCGTGGCCGAAGCCAGTTCTTTTCGAATCCGCGGCATCGCGTCCGCAAGTTGACCCTGCCGCGTGCGAACCCAGAAGGAGCGCACCGCACCGGCTGTCAGAAACCTGGCGCTGTCCGTGCCCGTGCTTGCGTCGCGTTCCTCACTAACGGCGACGGTGTGGGCGTCGGTCTCGCAGTGACAGGGTTTGCCATTTGCAGAGCAGATTCCATGGCCGAATTGCGTGATCTTGAAAGCGGTCCACTGCAGCTCCGGCAACGCCGCAATCAATCCTGCAACGACGGAAGTCTTGCCGATATTCCGTGTATGTCCGCCGACCACGATGACCGCCATAGCCGATTACTCTTTCACCTTCCGCGTTAGTTTGGAGAGCGTTGCCAGCCCCTTGAGGTATTCGCGCAGCGGCTGGGCAGGCCGGCCCCAAAATACCATTCCCGCGCCGCGCAGCTTCTTCTTGCTCAGCACGCCAGCCCCGCCGCCAAGAATCACGTCCGGTCCGACATCCGCATGTTCGCCAATCCCAACCTGCCCGCCCAGGATTGCGCCATCTCCAACGATGCTGCTACCTGAGATGCCAGTCTGTGCTGCGATGACGACGTTGCGGCCAACGCGAACGTTATGGCCGATGTGCACCAGGTTATCGAGCTTCGTCCCGCGAGCGATACGAGTCTCTTCGAGAGCTCCGCGATCCACAGTCGTGTTGGCCCCGATCTCGACATAGTCCTCGATGGACAATGTTCCTTGCTGCGGGAATTGCATATACTCCCCAGTGTCCGTATCGCATACGTAGCCGAAGCCGTCAGAGCCCAGCACACAGCCGGCATGGACGACGACGCGATCGCCCAGCTTTACTCCGGTATAGATCACCACTCGCGGAAAAAGGATGCAATCCGCGCCGACCTGAGTCCCGTCCGCAATCACGCAGCCCGCCCCGATGCAGGTGCGCTCGCCAATACGAACATTCTCGCCGACCACTGCATAGGGTCCGATGGAAACGCCGCTCCCGATCTTTGCGTTCGTTGCGAGAATCGCCGTTGGATGAATCCCGGGAGAATGGATATGCGGCTGTAATAGGCGAGAGGCCCGTGCGAATGCCAACCGCGGCTGCGTCACAGCCAGCAAAGGCTTTGCTGAGTTCGACACCGATGCGGCGAGTTGTGGCGTCGTCAAAACCGCCCCGGCACGTGAGGCCAGCGCCTGCTTCAGCGCTATTTCACTTTCGGCAAAAACGAGGCAGCCTTCATCGGCGCTGTGCGTGCTGGCTACTCGTTCCAGCATTGGATTGCCGGCAGAATTCTGCGGTATGGATTCGGCTTTCAGAATTTCAGCGAGCTGAAGCAGCGGCAGCATACGGCTATGGTAGCTGAGCGCGGGGAAATCGAGCAGCATTCAATACAGCGGCAATTCACCCGGCGGACGAGTCTTCCAGCGCCGATGTACCCAGAGCCATTGCTCCGGATATCGCCGGATCACATGCTCCAACGCCTTGGTAAACAACTCTGTATTGGCGATTGCATCGTGGTCATCATCGCCCGTGTTCACAAGTTGAAGCTCCGGCAGAAAGTGCAGGACGTAACGGCTTTCGGCTGGTTCCCACGTCAGAAAACCCGGCAGCACCGCCGCGCCCGTTCGCAGCGCAACCCGCGCAACGCCTACGGCGGTGCAGGCGGCATGGCCGTAGAAATCAACAAAGACGCCTTGGGGAGGAGTCATGTTGGTGTCCATCAGAACGCCGACCGTTTCTCCGGCGCGCATGGCCGCGATCAGGCCGCGAGCAAAATCGTCTTTGTGCAGAACGCGGTTGCCGTGCAGGCAACGGATGCGATTGACGAATCGATCGACCAGCGGATTATCCAGCCGGCGAATGACCATCCCCATTGGATACCCGGCGAGTGAGTGATAAAAACTCGACAGCTCCCACGCGCCGATATGGCCCGTAAGCACCAGCACGCCCTTGCCGCGACGACGCGCCTCCAGATAGTGCTCCAGACCGTCATAGCGAATGAAACGGCTAGCCTGCTGCAGCGAGTAGTGGGGCATCTGGCAAAATTCTGCAAGCTGCCACCCAAGGCTTCGGTACATCCGGCGCAGGATTTGCTTGCGTTCAACCTCAGATTTTTCGGGGAAGGCAAGAGCGAGATTCCCCATTCCGACACGCCGCAAGCGCGGTACGGCAACAAACGCGATGTAGCCAATGCCGCCTCCAATCCGTCGTGCCATCTGCCGGGGAAACAAGCCCAGCTTCTTCACCAGAAACCAGACCAGCGCGAATTCCAATTTTTGACGCATCGTCGGGAACTATGCACAATCTTACTGATTCCCGACACTAAGCTCAGTCGCAGTAGTTGAAAAGGATCATTCGGGCAACCGATTGACGGCTCTGGCTCTCTAATCAGCTAGACTAAAGCCGCAAGGCGGTAAATCGAGCTTTGGGAGCGAACCACATGGATACATGGAAATTCTGGATGGCATTTGGCGTGGGCGTAGCGGCCGGAGCAGCAGTGGCGCTACTGTATGCTCCACAGCCTGGGGATCGGACCCGCAAACAGATTAAACGCGGGTTGGACGATGCAACCGATCGGATACAAGATACCGCTGAGGACTTCAGCAAGCAGGCCGAACATTACAGCAAGCAGGCAGAGCGCGCGATCCGCCGCGGACGCGAAGCGGTGGATGAAACGCTGTCGAAGGCGAGTTCCGTGGCGAGCAAGGTCGCCGGATTCATTTAGAGATTTCGACGTACGGGCCGCAAGCCCGCAACCAGCCGTCACAGGCTGCCGGACTTCGGCGCCAAATTCGACGTGCTGACAAAAAGAAGCTCCGCCACGGCGGAGCTTCTTTCGTTGCAGTCTTGAAGTTTTTCAGTTAGCTGCTATAAAGCAGGATGCCTTCCGCAGTACGCTGCTCTTCCCCTTCTTTACCGATAGGGCGATAGAAGAGTTGGTTGTTGTCCAGATACACCTCAAGGAACGCAGGCCTCTCCGCGATTTGACCGCCAATCAGCGCTTCCGACAGAGGATCTTCGACATAGCGTTGCAGCGCGCGGCGCAGCGGACGCGCCCCGTAACTGCGGTCCGCCAGCGTGCGGTCGAGGATCCACTTCTTCGCGTCCTCCATCACCGAAATGGTAATGGCCTTTTGCGCCAGGTTCACATTCAGCTGCTGGACCAGCAACTCCATAATCTGGATAAGGTCCGCATCGGTCAGCGCCTGGAAGATAATGATCTCGTCCAGACGGTTCAGGAACTCTGGATTGAAGGTGCGCTTCACCTCGCTCTTCACCAGTTCTTCGACCTTTTCCGCAACCGTATCCTCGCGGTCGGACTGGAAGCCCAGTCCCTGCCGCTTCTGCAGGTGCCGCGCGCCAATATTCGACGTCATAATCAGGATCGTGTTCTTGAAGTCCACTGTGTTGCCCAGGCCATCCGTGAGCTGGCCATCTTCAAACACCTGTAGCAGGATGTTGAAAACGTCCGGATGCGCTTTCTCAATTTCATCGAGCAGCACGACAGAATAGGGCGACCGCTTGACGCGCTCGGTAAGTTGCCCGCCTTCCTCGTACCCAACATAGCCCGGAGGCGAACCGATCAGCTTCGACACCGAATGCTTCTCCATGTACTCCGACATATCGAAGCGGATCAGCGCCTTGTCGCTGCCGAACAGGAAGCTTGCGAGTGAGCGCGCAACCTCCGTTTTGCCGACGCCGGTTGGCCCCAGGAAAAGGAAGGAGCCAATGGGCCGGTTCGGAGACTTTAGCCCAGCGCGGGAGCGGCGAATCGCCCGCGCCAGCGCGGAGATGGATTTTTCCTGCGAGATGATCCGCTTGTGGAGTTCCTCTTCCACGCGCAGCAGCTTCTGCGTTTCCTCTTCTTTGATGGAGGTAACCGGAACCCCCGTCCAGCGGCTCACAACGTCTTCAATGTCTTCCCGCGTGACCACACCGGCGGTTGAATCGTCCAGGTGATATTTGTCGCGCAAAGCACGCAGGTTCTCGCGCTCCTTGCGTTCTTCATCGGAATAAAAACGCGCCTTCTCAAACTCATGGTTCGCAATGGCATTTTCCATGCGATGCACAATGAACTTGATGCGCTTTTGGATTTCGGTAATCTCTTCCGGCAGGGAAGTCTGACGCAGTTTCACGCGCGCCCCGGCTTCATCGATCAAATCGATGGCCTTGTCCGGCAGAAACCGGTCGGGAATGTAGCGGCTCGAATGATAGACCGCGAAGTGGATCGAGTCGTCCGTGTAGCTGACCGCATGAAACTTCTCATAGCGATCCTTGATCCCCATGATGACCTTGACCGCATCTTCTTCATTCGGCGGCGGCACTTTGACGGCCTGGAAACGGCGCTCCAGTGAACGATCCTTTTCGATCGATTTGCGATATTCCGCTGGCGTCGTAGCGCCAATGCACTGGATTTCGCCGCGCGAAAGGGCGGGCTTCAGAATGTTGGCGGCATCGAGCGAACCCTCCGCCGAACCGGCGCCGACCAGCGTGTGCAACTCGTCAATGAAGATGATGGAATTCTGATTCTCCATCAACTCTTTCATAATTGTTTTCAGCCGCTCTTCAAACTGGCCGCGATATTTCGTTCCGGCAACGATCAATGAAAGGTCGAGGCCAAGCACGCGTTTATCCGCCAGAAAGCTCGGCACGTCGCCATCCGAAATGCGCTGCGCCAATCCTTCGACGATGGCTGTTTTGCCGACACCCGGCTCGCCGATCAGCACAGGATTGTTTTTCGTCCGACGGCAAAGAATCTGGATGACGCGGTCCACTTCCTGATCGCGGCCCACCAGCGGATCGAGTTGATTATCGAGCGCGGCCTGCGTCAAATCGCGGGAGAACTCGGCCAGCATGCTGGACTCGCGGTTGCGCTGCGTCTGCGGGGCACGCTCCTGCGTAGTCCGCGCCAGTTCATCGCGGACGGTCGAGAGTCGCAGCCCACGTTCCAGCAGAATCTCCGAGGCAAAGCATTTCTCTTCACGCAGCAAACCCAGCAGCAGATGCTCCGTGCCGATGTGCTTGTTCGACAGCCGTTCCGCTTCTTCCGCCGCATAGGCGAGCACGCGCTTGCATTCGTTCGACAGGGGCAGATCGACAGAGGTGGAAACCTTCTCCCGGATCGTGGTGTGCGCTTCAATCTGCTTGCGGATCGACTCGACCGAAGCGTGCGACCGTAGAAACCGATTGCTCAGCGCCTTGTCCTCACGCAAAAGTCCCAGCAGAAGATGTTCCGTTTCAATGTACGGCGAGCCAAACTGGCTGGCCTCATAGCGGGCGAAAAAGATCACGCGCCGCGCCTTTTCTGTGTACCGTTCGAACATATTTCCCCCTTGGCTCATGCCGTTTCCGAGGTGCTTCCGCCGGAAAATGCGGTACGAGCAATTAGATGCCCCAGTGGCTCCCCGGGATTCTGGGAGGGTGCGTCTGTGCTGCGCAAAGGCCCTGCTTCCGGCTCGCTTTCGTGCAGCCGGACCTCCTGCAACTGGCCTTCGTGCAGCCGGAGCGTGCGTCCACAACGTTTTGCCATCTCCATGTTGTGGGTAACAAGGATTGAAGTCAGCCGATGGGTCGTGTGTAGCCGTTCGAGCAGGCCAAAGACGGCTTCGGCAGTTCGGTTATCGAGATTGCCTGTAGGCTCATCCGCCAGTAACAGGCGTGGTCGGGTCACAAGTGCCCGCGCCAGCGAAACACGCTGCTGTTCTCCGCCGGAAAGTTCCCCGGCCAAGTGGTGCATTCTTGCTTCCAGACCCACCTCAGACAGCAACTCCTTCGCTTTCACGAAGGCTGTCTGTCTTGGCTCGTTACGTGCCAGTAGAGGCATGGCCGCATTCTCCAGTGCCGTAAATTCCGGCAGTAGGTAGTGCAATTGCCATACGTAACCAATCTCGCGGTTGCGAAATGTGGCCGCCTGCCCTGCTGTAAGTTTTCCTAGCCAAGTTGAGGCGCAGTATACGTCACCGGCAGATGGACGATCAAGTGCTGCCAGCAGATGCAGCAAAGTACTTTTGCCGGAGCCTGACTCGCCAACAATCGCCACCATCTCGCCGCGGCGGACAGTCAAATTCAATCTGTCGAAAAGAACCAGCGGCTGCGAACCGCTGCGGTACTCCTTGCGCAGATTTTGAACGTGGAGAAGGACCGAGTCGTCGAAGGCGGGTGAAGAAGGCCGCACAATGCCAGCCGCCTCATTGTTGCCGCGTAAGTGGTCAACGTCGCTGCTCGAGTCGTCGGACATACTCACCCGTCTCTATCATAGAACCCCGCCACAAGGAATATGACTCGCGGGTTGGTCTGCGGCCTTAGGTCATTTTTTGCTTTCGATTTAGAGCATGTTTAAGAAAATGCTCAAAGTACCAATCTTTCATCCTGACCTTGAACGTAGTGAAGGGGAAGGACCTCGCGTGTTGCGGGCATTCCACGATGTTGCTCGATCTCGTCGCGCTCTGCCAGGTGCCCCAGGTCTCAATTCTGAGACCTGGTTTTTTTCATCGTGGCTGCGTCGATGCGGATGGGTGTAATGATCCATTCCAACCGGTGGAATCAATCAGCCAGCAGCTCTTTCCAATTCCTTCCGGTCCCACTTTCCCAGGTCTGCTCCGGCATCGTAGGTGCTCTGCAGAAATTCCAGCAATGTATCCCTGGGTGACGGAGCGCGCCGTACATCGTCATACATCAACAGAAATTCCTTCAATTGCGGATGATAGAAAGCCTGGGTCGGGCTTACCGGCTGTTGCGCGAACCCGGCTGGCTCAGGCGCGGCATAGGTATAAAAGGCTGCGCTCTGGATATCGCCGCCGCCCGGCCACCATCCAGAACTGATGACTTCATGCGAGTACGCTTCCCGAGTAATGGGATCGGCTCCCTCGCGGGCGGGCGCGCGACGGCCGGAAAAGCGAGTGACCGCCAAATCGAAACTGCCCCAGAAAAAATGCGATGGACTCGCCTTTCCAATAAATCCGGCACGGAACTCCTTGAACACCGCGTCGCAGCTCACGAGAACCCGCCAGAAGCGGTTCGCATATTCCGCGTCATACGAAGCGTGTCCGGTATCCTCGTCGAACGGGATCGGGTTGGGGATTTCGACCGGCATCTTCCATATCTTCACCTCAATGCCAAGCGAAGCCAGGGCCCCCATGAACTCGCGATAAAAGTCCGCGACAGAGCGCGGCGCCAGTGGGAGAGTCCTCGATGTGTCATGATCGGTTTCGATCAGCAGTTTGTGATGAATAAAGTCAAACTGGACTTCGAAAATTCCTCCCGCGTATGGAATCGGCGAAGTCGTCAGCCCCACGGCATTCACGTAAAGCGGAACTTCCCACCAATGATTAATCTTTGGACTGAGTGCCAGCCGAACCTTCCCAACAATCTGCGTCCACATATGCAGTGTGCTGCAAGTGTCCTGCCATGCTGCCAGCGGCAGTTCAGGCCAAACATCAGGATCGAGGTGAGAGATATTTGCGTTCATGGAACCTCCGCAGAACTTTGGGCGGCCAACCGGCAGTGCTATTTGACCACGAAAACCCGTTGGCGGCTATTCGTACCGCAGCGCTTCCGCCGGCAGAATTTTCGCCGCGGCGGACGACGGAGACAGTGTAGCCAGCAGCGACACTCCAAGTGAAACCAGCGCCACGATCACGCCGTCCTGCCAGCGCGCCGCGAAAGGCAGATAGTCGAGCGAATAAACCTCCGCCGACAGATGAATGAATCGGTAATGCCCACCCGCCCAGGCAAGCGCGTAGCCGACAATGAGACCGATCGCCGTGCCGAGAATGCTGATCAGCATCCCTTGCCACAGAAAGATGCGGCGCACCTGCGCAGGACGCACGCCGTAAGACATCAGCACGGCGATGTCACGCGTCTTTTCCATGACCATCATGGTCAGTGCAATAAGGATGTTCAGGGCAGCCACGCAGACAATCAGGCCAATCACGATAAACGTCACCACCTGCTCCAGCCGAAGCGCGTGGAACAGCTCTTGATTCTGTTCCATCCAGTTGGTCGTCATAAATCCCTTGCCCGCGGCATTCTCAATCTCTCGTCCAATCCGATCCGCATGGTAAAGATCGTCCACTTTGAAGCTGATCAGGGACACGACATTCGGTTCGCCGAACAAGTGCTGCACATCCGCCAGTCTTGCCAGCGCGAAGGATGAGTCGTACTGGTAAAAGCCGGAATGAAAAATACCGGCCACCTGAAACCGCTGGTACTTCGGCACCAGGCCAAACGGAGTCAACTCCCCTTGCGGACTGGTCACCAGCACAGTCGAGCCAACGCTTGCGCCGATCTGCTCGGCAAGGTCGGAGCCCAGCACCAGCGGCGGTGTTGCTGCATTGCTCCCAGCGCCAGTTTGCGAACTGTCCGGAGCAAGCGCCGCAGCGCTCCCTTCCTTCACGTTGTCGAGAAGCGTGCTGACCGTGTCCTCTTCTTTGGGAAGAATGCCTTTTATCAGTGCGCCACCGGAACGCGCTCCGCGCGAAATCAAAACCTGCCCGTAGAGCGCGGGAGCCGCCGCAGTGACATGCGGCAGAT
>JBEPVW010000096.1:0-12086 GCA_041690775.1 Acidobacteriota bacterium
CGTGCAGGGAATGTACCCCAGCCTCGCCAACACGAGAGATGATTTCGCGCTCCATACGGTCGCGCAACGCTGCCATCTTCGCGGGTCCACCCGCTTCAATTTCGCGGCGGGCAATCTCCGCTGCCTTGCCCAGCGCCACAATGCCCGCAAGGTTTTCCGTTCCTGCGCGACGCTGCCGCTCATGCGTGCCGCCATAAAAGAGCGGCTCAATCTTCGTATCTTTGCGGACGAATAAAATACCGATGCCCTGCGGCGCGTGCATCTTGTGACCGGAAATAGAAAGCAAATGACAGCCGATCTTTTCAACATCGAGCGCCAGCTTGCCTGCCGCCTGTACAGCGTCGGTGTGGAACTGCGCCCCTGCCGCATGCGCAATCGCCCCAATTTCTTCCACCGGCTGAATCGCCCCAGTCTCATTGTTCGCCATCATCACGCTGATCAACCGCGTGTTCGGCCGCAGCGCGTGGCGCACATCGTCCGGGTTGAGCACTCCTTCCGCATCGACGGGCAGGAAGGTAACTTCGCGGCCACACTCGGCCAGCCGCTCAGCGGCATGGATAACGGCATGATGTTCAATGGTCGTGGTGATGAGGTGATCGCCGGGTTTCGTCGCGCCGAACAGTGCCAGGTTGTCGCTCTCCGTGCCGCCGCTGGTGAAGACAATTTCCGCCGGACGGCAGTGCAGAAAAGCGGCGACGCTCATGCGCGCCTGCTCGACCGCCCCGCGGGCATGCTGGCCGAAGGAGTGGACCGAGCTGGCATTGCCGAAGCGCTCCATAAAGTACGGGCGCATGGCCTCCAGAACTTCCGGCAGCATCGGCGTGGTCGCGTTGGCGTCCATGTAAACACGGCGCATGGTCACAAAAACTCTCCCATCTTTATTGTACGGCGTGGCCGCTGGGGAGCTTCGCACCCTCCCACCAGATTGTCATCCTGAGCAACGCGAAGGACCTCGCGTTTCGCCGTTTCTTAGAAAAATTCGGGTGCCTAGGTCTCGCTTTGAGACCTGGATGAGAATCTCGACTCACTAAGAAAAAAACTGCGCAACCTTATCCGGCCGTGGCGGCGGAGTAAGCCAGCTCACCACAAACAGGCAAAGCAGCGAAGCCAGCAGCGCCGGAAAAATTGCATCGCGCTGCGCGATCGCGACAGGCAGATGATGCCGGACAAAGTCTGTGCCCCAGAAGACTGTAACGAATGTTCCCGCCGCAATGCAGGAAACCGCGCCGTAGGAATTGATGCGCCGCGAATAAAATGCCGCCAGCACGACCGGCGTCAGCGCCGTTGAATAGATGGTGTAGGCGTAGAGTGCTTTTTCCAGGATCGACACTGTATAGGCTCCCTGGATCAGCGCCCAGATGCCGAGCCCAACCACGGCCAGCCGGGAAACCAGCAGGATGCGTTTATTGCTGGCGCCTGGCTGCATGTAGCGTAGGAAAACATCGTTGACCAGATTGGTCGCCGGAGAGAAGAGATAGTTGTTCGCTGTGGAGATGACCTTGGCGAAGATGGCGCCCAGCAGCAATGCGCCCAGCATCGCAGGCAGACCATGACGTGCCGTATAAGCGATAACCTCGCGCGGACTCTGACTGACCTCGCCTGTTTTATAGATGGCGGAACCGACGACAGCAATGGCGATGATGATCGTTTCAAGGACTACTGTGCCGACGACCCAACCAACGACGGCGACCCGAGCGTCTTTTTCAGACCGGGCCGAGAAAAACTTCTGATACATCGCCTGATTGCCGAGCATGATGAGGAGAACAGGCAAAAAGAATTCCATGGCGCGCACGAAGGAAATGGGGCCGAGCACCTGGAAATGCGTTGCGGGCAGCGCAGCGTGCAGGCCGGCAATACCGCCTGCCTGATGCAGCAAAATCGGCAGCGAAATAATCAGCGCCACCGTGACCAGCAGGCCGATGGCGACATCCATATAGGCGACCGAGGCCATGCCACCCAGCGCGGTAAAGACGATGACGAACGCGGCGATGATGTACATGGCCATCGTGCTGCTGAGGGCGGGAAAAATCAGGTGCAGGATGTCCCCGCCGCCGCGCAACTGGTAGCTGGCGATGGCCGTATACGCGAACAAAATTGCGATGACGCCGAGCACGCGCGCCGTCTGGTTGTAGCGCGCCTCCAGCAGATCGGGAATGGTGAACTGGGCAAACTTCCGCGCGCGGGGAGCGATGAAATAAATCAGCAGCAACCCGGCCCATCCTCCCGCAGGCTGCCACAGCGCGGCGAAGCCATTGCGATAGGCGTTCTCCGCGCCGGCGAACAGAGAGCCCGCGCCAATCCACGAAGACAGCAGCGTAAAGACCAGCACGAAGGCCGGCAGCGAGCGGCCGGCAACCAGGTAGTCCGCCTTGGTTTTAACGCCGCGCAATTGCGACAGCGACACGGCCAGCAAAACGAGCACCACCACGCCGAGCACGTAGGCATAAAGTCCGGCATGCAGCAACGGCATTGACGCGACCCCGCAAGAGAAGAAGATAAGGAACCGTTCAGTGTATAGAAGGGTGCAATATACCGGGATGATCGGTCATATCTTTTTCATAAAGTGTGTAGCTGAAGCGGATGCTGCCGCTATGGTGAGGGTCTTGCGCCAAAAATGCCCGTGCCCACTCGGACCACAGTGGCGCCTTCTTCAATGGCGACGAGAAAGTCGTGCGACATGCCCATCGAAAGCTCATCGAGCGCCAGGCGCGGATAGCGTTGTGCAAGAGAGTCCCGGAGAACTCGCAGCCGCCGGAAGTAGGGGCGCGCCTCTTCAGGATCTTCGGAAAATGGAGGCACAGTCATCAGTCCAGCTATATGGAGGGAATGAAAATCCGGCAGCCGCTCGAACAGTTCATTTAGCTCGGTAGCATCGGGCGCGAGGCCGTGTTTTGAAGCCTCCGGGCTGAGTTTGATTTCCACGCAAATCGGCAACGTCCTGCCAGTTTCCCCGGCAGCCTGGTCGAGCCGTTCCGCGAGGCGGAGAGAATCGATTGTGTCGATGCCGTCAAAAAGATTGGTGGCACGCGCGGCCTTGTTCGACTGCAAAGGCCCGATCAAATGAAAGCTGGCCGCTGGCTGCCCCGCGAACATCCCAGATGCCGATAGCGCTGCCTGTTTGCCTGCATATTCCTGCACGCGGTTCTCGCCGAAGAGGCGAAGCCCGGCGGCATACGCTTCAAGGATCGACTCTGCCGAATGCATCTTTGAAACCGCCATCAGCCGCACGCTCTCACGCGGACGATTGGCGCTGCCGCAAGCAGCGACGATTTGCTTTTCAACCTGAGCAATATTGGCAGCGATCGTCATGGGCGCAGAACTCTTCTCTGGAAGCAAAGGCCGTCACATTATCTATGAGCAAGAATGTTGATGAGCTTGCCGAATGGGTCGCGTACATAGAATCGCCGAACGCCCCAGGGTTCATCCGCCGGCCCATATTCTATGGAAAACTTCGCTCGCCTCATGCCCTCAAGCGCAGCATCCAGATCGTCCACTTCGATCGACAGATCAGGTATTGGCGTGCCGGAGCCACCCTGCGAGGCGAAACTGATTTGGACGCTCATCTGCTCTCGCGAGCCGTATGTTGCGATCCAGCCATGGTCCATCAATAAATCGAGACCGAGTACATCTTGATAAAAGCGTTTCGCTGCCGCGATGTCCGGCGTAGCGATATCGGCCACGATTCGTTTGACTTTCATTTTTCCTCTATGACGCCGGGTGCCCCATTCTTCGCAGCCTCATCGCGAAGAGGGGAGAAGGGGATGTATGAACCAACAAAATCGAAGCCTTAGCGCCCATGCTCTTCCAGGAATTTTTCAACTTCCAGCGCGGCCATGCAGCCGCTTCCTGCTGCCGTAATGGCCTGCCGATAGCGGCGGTCCTGCACGTCGCCGCAGGCGAAGACGCCGGGAACCCGGGTGAACACAGAATCGTGCGTGCGGATATAACCGTCATCGTCGAGATCGATTTGCCCCGTGAACATCTTCGCGTTCGGCACATGGCCGATGCCGAGAAACATGGCGCTGACCGGCAGGACCGATGTCTGCTGGGTCGCAAGGTTGCGCAGCTTCAGGCCGGTCACGTCCTTTTGTTCGACGCCCAGGACTTCTTCAACCGCGGTGTTGGTCAGGAATTTAATCTTTTCGTGGGCGATGGCGCGGTCGAGCATGATCTTCGACGCGCGAAAATGTTCGCGACGGTGAATCAGCGTCACCTTGCTGGCGAAGCGCGTCAGGAAGAGCGCTTCCTCCATCGCTGAATCTCCGCCGCCGATAACGGCAATTTCCTTGCCGCCAAAAAAGAAACCGTCGCAGGTGGCGCAACTGCTGACTCCGTAGCCAATCAGCGCCTGTTCACTGGGAAGGCCCAGCCAGCGCGCGGAAGCTCCGCTGGCGATGATCAGAGTGCGGGTATGCAGAACGTCTTTGCCGACGCGCAGTTGGAACGGGCGCTTCGAAAGATCGACGCTGGTCAGGTGGCCTACCCGGAAATCTGTTCCAAAGCGCGATGCCTGCACGCGCATGTTCTCAATCAACTGCGGTCCCTGGATGCCTTCCGGCCAGCCAGGAAAATTTTCAACCAGTGTAGTAATGGAAAGTTGGCCGCCGGGCTCATGCCCTTCCAGGACGAGCGGTTTCAGGTTGGCGCGGGCCGCGTAGATGGCAGCCGTCAGGCCGGCACATCCAGTTCCTACGATAATGGTGTCGCGAGTTTCGTCTGTCATGATTTCTGTCATTAGTGTATCGGGACTTCGCGGAATAAGAGTGTCGAAAGGCTAAGCGCCAGCCATCCGCTGCCGTTCCGCGGATGCTTTCAAGTACCGTGCTGCATCTAAAGAGAGTAGTGTTTACTAGCCTTGCACGGCAGGTTCGTTCCTGTAGGTCCTTACAGTATGGGACTGAGTCGGAGAGAGACGGAGAAAGTGGGAAGCATGACACGTAACAGTGGAAACAGCACCGCACAGCCGCGCGTGGTCGTTCTGGGTGCGGGCTTTGCCGGCGTTCACGCGGCCAAGGTCCTGGAAGGAAAGCCAGTCGCTGTAACGCTGATCGACCGGCGCAATCACCACACCTTTCAGCCGCTGCTGTATCAGGTGGCGCTGGCGGCGCTTTCCCCTGGAGACATCGCCCAGCCCATCCGCACCATGTTCCGCGACCAGCCGAACATCGACGTGTTGATGGACGAAGTGATTGCGATCAACTCCGCGGCAAAGTCGGTCCATCTACGCAGCGGCGCTACTTTCGGTTACGACTACCTCATCCTGGGCACAGGCGCGACCCACTCTTACTTCGGCCACGAGGAATGGGCCAATCTCGCGCCGGGGCTGAAGACCATTGAAGACGCAATTGAGATTCGGCGCCGCGTGCTGCTGGCATTTGAATTGGCGGAACGCCAGAAACTGGAACACGGCTCTCACCCGCCGCTGAACTTTGTCGTCGTCGGCGGCGGTCCGACGGGGGTGGAGCTGGCCGGGGCAATCTCCGACATTTCAAAGCTCTACATGCGGCAGGAATTTCGTCATATCGATCCATCCAAAGCGCGGGTCATCCTTCTGGAGGGCTCCCCGCGCGTGCTCGCGGCCTACCCGGAAGATCTTTCTCTAAAAGCGCAGCAGCAGTTGGAGAAGTTAGGCGTCGAGGTAAGAACCAGCGTCCACGTCACCGACATTCAGCCCGGTTATGTAGTTGGCAATGGAGAAAAAATTGAGTCGGTGGTCACGCTGTGGGCGGCTGGCGTGGCGGCTTCACCATTGGGGAAAATGCTGGACGTCGAGATGGATAAGAAGGGCGGCATCATTGTCGACCAGTATTTGAATCCGGCCGGCCATCCCGAGATGTTTATCTGCGGCGATCTGGCGCACGTCGTTGAAAACGGACGTCAGATTCCCGGGGTGGCGCAGCCGGCCATGCAGATGGGCGCGCACGCCGCGCGAGAAATCCTCGACGATATCGCGGGCAAACCGCGCACAAAATTTCATTATTTCGACAAAGGCGATATGGCAACCATCGGGCGCCATTCCGCAGTGGCCAATGTGGTGTGGCCCTTCCACGCGCACATGAGCGGTCTTTCCGCCTGGATGGCGTGGCTGACGGTCCACATTTATTTTCTAATAGGCTTCCGCAACCGCATCTTTGTAATGCTGGACTGGATCTGGATGTATTTCGGCTTCTCGATCGGTCCCCGGCTGATTACCGGCAGTCAGAAATTGCCGGGCTGGGGCGCATTGACCGGCGCACAAGCGTCCGCCAACGGAGAGCGTCTCGATCCCAATTCCCCCGGCGCCGTGGAAAGCCAAACTCCAGCCAGCCAGTGATGGGACCGGAGCGACCCAGGATTGGAGCGGCTCAAGATCGCTCGCTAGTTCTCGGCGGACAACCGGATGCCGTCGTAGTTCTGCCCGGTCTCAAGGCAGAGGGCTTCGACAACGAGCTCGTGGTCTGCGCGTTGTGGCAGTCCAGAGACCGTCACCGAGCCAACGACGCCTGCGTTTACTACGCGGACAGGAAAGCTGCCGCCGTGCGCTGCATATTCTGAAAACGGCAACCCATACCGCTCGATCAGGCTGGTTTTCTTCTGCTCCAGTTCCAACCCCACTGCGTAGGAGCTGCGATGAAAATGCGCCACAACATTTCCTTTGCGACGAGCCCAGTCCGGATTGTTTGGAGTCGTTCCAGCGAGAGCGCAGTAGAACATCTGTTCACCAAACCTGCGGATGTCGATGACCAGGCCGAAACCTCGAGAGATGGCCAGTTCCCGCAGTTCGGTGCCGATTCGCCACGCTGCCTCGTGATCGAAACGCGCCAGTACCAGCGTCTCTTCCTGCAAAGCGATCTTGGAAAGATCATCACTCAACGCCATGCGAATGCTCCTTTTCTTGCTCGATTGCAGTTGTGCCTAGGCAGCGAGAGGTTTGATTTTGCGCCGCTTCCGCTGGGATTCTAACCAGAGATCGTACTGTAATTGCGCCTTCGAAAAGAAATCGGGGGAGAGCTTCAACGCCTCCCCTAGCCGAATGCTCATGTCGACAGTCACAGCATTTCGCCCATTGATGATGCGCGATAGTGTGGCCCGCGTCACCCCAATG
The DNA here is from genome assembly GCA_041690775.1 of Acidobacteriota bacterium. Taxonomy (GTDB): domain Bacteria; phylum Acidobacteriota; class Terriglobia; order Terriglobales; family Acidobacteriaceae; genus JAKAAZ01. Next base: position 7,085 of record JBEPVW010000096.1, read on the forward strand.
TGTTCGGCCACTTCCACAATCGTCCGCGCGCCGATGAACTCTTTCAATAGCTCACCCGGGCTCGCCGGGTTGTGCATGTTTGAGTACATGACCTTTGCTCCTCAGTGGTAATCCTGATAGTCCACCAGAATTGCATTTTCGTTCTCAAATGAAAAGGTCAGACGCCAGTTGCGGCTGACGGTCGCCGCCCAGTGGCCGGATAGGTTGCCTCTGAGCGCATGGAAGCCCCAGCCCTCCCGGTTCATATCTTCCGCTACCGACGCCAGATTCAATGTAGTCAGTTGGAGTCGCAGGCGATTTGCGTGTTTCGGCTGAATCCCCGCCTTGCTGCCGGTTTGAAAGAACGCTTCAATGCCGCGATGACGGAAGCTCCGAATCACAATAGAAGCGTAACATGATGTGTTACGGACGGGAAGCGCTTACAGAGGAAGTTTTGCAATGTTGGACGGACATTGAAGAGAGGCGGCCCAAGGGCCGCCTCTTCAATATAATACCCGAATCTTTAAGCAGAAACCGCTTCGCCCCCAGCCACCCTTACCGGCGTCAGCCAGTTAAAGCGGTCCGGACGCTTGCCGCTCACAATGCCGAAGAATTCCGTAGCAAGCTGTTTCGTAATCGGGCCGGTTTTACCGTCCTTCACCAGGATCCGATCGATCGACCGGATGGGAGTAACCTCGGCCGCTGTCCCGGTGAAAAATACTTCGTCGGCAATGTAGAGTAGCTCACGCGGGATCGTCTGTTCGACGACGGGGAGTCCCATGTCGCGCGCCAGCGTAAGGATGGAAGCGCGCGTAATGCCGGCCAGAACAGAGCTGCCGAGCGACGCCGTAAGCAGTTCGCCACGGTGCACGACAAAGAGATTTTCTCCAGAGCCCTCCGAAACATAACCATTCACGTCGAGCCCGATGCCCTCGTCGTAGCCGTTGGTGGAGGCTTCCATCCGGATCAACTGCGAGTTCATGTAGTTCGCGCCCGCTTTCGCCAGCGCCGGCAGGGTGTTGGCCGCCATGCGATTCCACGAAGAGATGCAGACATCCGCGCCGTGCTCGCCAGAGACGTATTTCCCCCATGGAAAGTTGCCGATGTAAACCTCCATCGGATTTTTCGCGGCATGTACCCCCAGCTCGCCGTAACCGCGGAAGGCGATCGGGCGAATGTAGCAGGGGGCGACGCCGTTGGCTTCCACCGTTTCGATGACTCCCTTACTCAACTGATCGAGCGTGTAGTCCAGGTCCATGCGATAGATCTTTGCCGAGTCCAGCATGCGCTGCATGTGGTCCTGCAGACGAAAGATCGCCGCGCCCTGCTCGGTTTTATAGCAGCGGATACCTTCAAAAATTGACGAGCCGTAATGGATGACATGCGACATCACATGGATACGCGCCTGGTCCCAGGGGATCAACTTTCCGTTGTGCCAGATATGTTTGGTGGGCTCGAGAGGCATGGTGCGAGATTCTCCTTGGTTAAAGCGAACCCTCAATTATATCGGTGAGAGCGATACAGGTTCCACAGATGTTCTGGAATAGAGGCCTCGCAGGCTCGTTGTTCTGTATCCAGCACACTGGTCGCCCAGCACCCAAAGGCTTGTCGTCCTGAACGAAGTGAAGGATCTCGCGGTTCTCCGAAAGACATCAAAACCTTGCACTTCTCTCAGGACGACACAAGAACAAAAGACAGCGTCCACGGAATTTTCTTCAGGCCCGCGGTTTTGTTTTCCCAATCGCTTCGAGGTCGATGCTCTTCCAGTCGCCGCGCTCAACGCCTGCACGAATCTGTTTGGGCGTCCGACCTTTACGGGCCATCCGGTAGGCGTAGAAGCCTTCCTTCGCGCAGACGTCGCATTCCGCGCCATGCAGCCCTTCAAAGCAACTGCGGAGGCTAGTGTGGCCCAGGGCGCGATCGCAGTGGCAGTAGCAGGGAAGCTGATACAGAACCGTCGGGATTTTGGCTGCGTCCTGATACACCTTCACCTGCCAGGGCCGCTGGAAGTTCTGTCCGGTGAGTTGCTGCCCGTGCAGGATGGGCGGCTCGGTTGCAGATCTCGCGGGCGCGGATGCATGAAATGCCGGAATCTCCAGGGAAGGGTCCGTCCACTGCGCGTTGGCTGCAACACAGAGGATCGCGATGGCAAAGGTCAACCAGAAACGGGTCCGCATACAATCTCCCGACTACAAGAATAATTTCATTGTACGCACTTGGTCCGCCGCGCTCACGATAGCGGATTTACATATCCTGCAAGGAAAAGAAGTGATCTGCGATCTCTCCGCTTGTGATCCAAAACAGGAAGAGCCGCAGGATTTGTGACCTTGGTAATCCTGTTGATTAACGCACTTGTCATCCTGCTGAAACAGGTGCGCCAAATTCGCCGGTTGGGGCTAAGATAGCTGGGTGCCGACAAGAATCTGCTGCGCGCTTCGTCGCCATCGGCTGAATTAAACTCATAAGATTAAACGATTGAAATTTCTCGGTCATGCTCGACTATAGGTCTCTGCCAGATCTGCTGGCGCTTGCGGTTCTCGTCTTTGTGTTCTGGTCGATCCTGCGCACCCGCGCGGGCGGCCAATTTCATGCGTGGCTGCTGGGTTGGATTTTTATTCTGCTGCATTTCGCCGTGCAGTTGTTTGGCGGCAGGCCCGGCACGCTGCAAAACGCGGTCTACTGCCTATCGGCGGTCATGCTGGAACTGGCGGGCGCGGCGTTTATCTATGCCGCCGGCCGTGGGACCAGCAACCTGCGGATACGTTGGGGTGCAAGCGCCGGGTTGTTGGCGACGGTGCTCTACATTGTCTTCGCATCCTTTAGCGTAGCGAACGCGGGATATTATTATGCGGCTGCGGCCCTGCTGGTGGCCTCCGCCATCGCTGTCCTGCTGCCGGATGAGGAGAGGCCCGGCGAGGAGCGCAACACGTATGCATTGTGGGCGGTGCTGCTCGCTGTGGCGCTGGCTGCGCTGGCCTGGCGGGGCAAGCAGGACTATGGCCTGGACTGCATTTTCTTTGTGGTTTATCTGCTGGCAGGCATTCAATACTGGAAGCATTTTCCCCGTAGGACCACCGGCGCAATCACAGCCGTCACCGGCCTGGTGGCCTGGGCATTCGTTTTTCCAACTGCCGTGACCCTGCAGCTCTTAGAGCCCAACGTCCATATTCAGGCATCGGTGTGGAATATTCCGAAGTACATCGTGGCGATCGGAATTGTGCTCACATTGCTGGAAGAAGAAATCAACCGCACCGAACATCTTGCGCTCCACGACCCGTTGACAGGGCTGCCGAACCGCCGTTTGCTTGACGATCGCCTGACCAAAGCAGTCGAAAGAGCCGAACGGAATGAAGCCAGGGTTGCCATTCTGCTGATTGATCTGGACAGCTTCAAGCAGATCAACGACACCTACGGACACGCCGTTGGAGATGAAGTGCTGCGCGTCGTGGCCACTCGGCTCCAGATGCGCGTGCGCAAAGCGGACACGATTGCCCGGGCGGGCGGCGATGAATTTCTGGTAGTAGTTTCCGACCTGCTTCAGCCGCAGGGTGCGGACGTTCTTGCAGGCAAGCTGATGGCGGACCTCAACGAGCCGATTGTGATGGGAGAAACCAGCGTGCGCGCATGTGCCAGCATCGGCGTCGCAATCTATCCGGAAGACGGGCAGACGGCCCAGGAACTCTGCGAACGGGCGGACGCGGCGATGTATGAACAGAAGCGGCGCATCCGGTAAGGATGCTCACTATGATGGGCCGCGGAGCTTCGGGTATTGGGCACAGCCAGGGAAGGGATTGGGTCGTTAGGGCAAAAAAAGACGGCACGAACGGTATTTTGCTCGTGCCGGGAGGCCAGTGACGCAACTTGCGAGGGGTGGAGCCGCTTAAAACTTCGCTGCTCGACATCTCCCTCTTACAGTTAATATGATGACACAGAAATGCGATCGGTGCGGCAATATATCATTTTTTTCATAGATTTTTTGAACCGACAATACCAAGTTTCATATATATATCCAGATGATTGATGTGGCTTCGGATGCTCGCAATGGTCCAGATTGCCTATATCGCGCTGATTCTAAAGAAGAAACGAAATCCCATCGCAATTCACGCAGATGAGCTGTGGCGTCCAAAGGCGTTTGACCAAAATCGTATAGTTAACAGTTCAGCGCGCGATCTGAGGAGTAGAGATGAAGTTTCGACGCAATAGAACTCCGGCGTCATCCGCGGAAACAGTGAAACCGGAACAAGAATTCCAGGAATTGGCATCAGGCCCCGGCGGATCCGCAAGAGGGCGCTGGTCGACCGGTTTCCTGATGGTTGGCTCCGCCCTGGTGGGCGCAACGGCTTTGGCTCTATGGAATCGACGCACGATCGCAACGATGCGCGCTCAGATTCAGGCAACCAGCGAACGGGCCGTCCCTTCGATCTCGGCGGACGAGGAAATATTCTAACTGGCTGCTCCGTCTAACCGTGCACGTTGCGGATAGGATGAAATACGAAGCTAGTCACGGCAGGAAACACCAACCTCCCGCTTTTCAACAGGGCCAGCCCGTTTTCAACAATCATCCTCTTGCAGATCGGCTGAAAGATGTGTAGTCTCATCTCTGGGCGAAGAGATTCCGCAAGCCCCATCTAGAGCAGACCAGCCTGAAGTTCGGCATTTGTTCGCACTGCCATCCATAGAGATAGCAAAGATGATCAGATCCTTCTTGTTCTGCTTTTTGGTTGAAGCAGCAGGAAGAGAGATGAAACTTCGTCTGAAACATTTGAGACGTTGAGCGGAGTTTGAGTAGAGTGCTCGAAGCTAGCGGCGGATGCAACGAAGATGTAAATGTTGCCCGAAGTTGACAGACGAGCTTAGAAATTGATACTCTGGTTTGGTCGCGCAAAAAACAGGTAGCATCGCTGAAAAGCGTAAAATCTGTTAGATAGCGCGCAAAGTTCGAGGACCTGCTGGAATCATCCGGCAGCTTCGATCCAAAAAGAAATCGCTCAGGCGAAGCTTCTTAAGGATCTTTGACAATTGG
>JBEPVW010000097.1:0-12048 GCA_041690775.1 Acidobacteriota bacterium
AGATGAACCCGAACATCTCGCGCTACGTGCGCACCGCAGAGCCCGAGGCGGAAATCGACCTTGCTCAGGTCCACGCGGAGCTTGTCGCAGCAGACGCAAAGATCAAGGTCGCTACGACGAAGCACAATCAGTTTCTCAAGGAACTTGGATTGCCCCTGCTTCCCTAAGCGTTCCACCGACAGATGAAACAGACGCTCGGCTACTGGCGCTTAGTAGGCCTATGTCGCGAGTTTCGCTCGTTACGGATTTGCCTGATGTACCCAATGAAGTTGATTGGGCTTTTTGGTCTTGGAAGGCACCAATCTACTCCGTCGCAGACCGCTGAATGGCCTTTCGGAACTTTTTGCAGCAGCCGCTAGGCTCCTTTGCTGATTTGAACGACCTTTGCGCCTGCCTTCAGTCGATCCAAGTAGTCCGCCCATTGCTGCATCATCTTTCGGCGCTCTGGCAGATGCGCCGTGCGGTTATAAGCCCGCCCATTGGGGTCTTTCACCGCATGGGCCAGCTGGTGCTCGATAAAGTCTGGACGGATCCCCAGCACTTCGTCCAAAATGGTCCGCGCCACCGCTCGGAACCCGTGCCCGGTCATCTCGTCCTTGTCGATTCCTGCCCGTCGCATGGCCGCCAAGATCGCGTTATCACTCATAGGCCGAGCGTTGCTCCGCGCACTGGGAAACACATATTGCCCCTTTCCCGTTAGCGGTCGCAATTCATTCAATATCTCGATGGCTTGCCGGGAGAGCGGAACAATGTGCGGAGTTTTGGTCTTCGTGACGATATAGCGCCACTGCTTTTCTTCCAGGTCGATGTCCGCCCACTTGGCGGTCCTTAGCTCCCCAGGCCGCACGAAAAGCAAGGGCGCGAGGCGCATGGCACACCGCACTGGCAGCGTCCCCTCGTAACCGTCCATCGCCCGCAGAATCCCAGCCACGGCCTCCGGATCGGTCTTCGCGGCAAAGTGGGATTTCTGTACCCGTGATAAAGCTCCCCGGAGATCGCCAGCTGGACTACGGGAGGCGCGCCCCGTCGCAACGGCGTAGCGGAAGATCTGCCCACAGTTGCTCAGCGCACGGTGCGCCGTCTCCCGGGCCCCCCGCGCCTCAATCCGGCGCAGTACCGTCAGAATCTCCGGCGCGTGGATGTCTCCAATCGGACGGCTGCCGATCCACGGGAAAACATCGCGCTCCAATCGCCGCATCGTCCGCTCGCTGTGGCTTGCAGCCCAGGTCGTGCCGTACTTGGCAAACCACTCCCGCGCGATGACCTCGAAGCTGTTGGACACATCATCGATGCGAGTCTGCTTTTGAGCCTTGCGATGCTCCCCCGGATCTACGCCATTGGCTAGGAGCTTGCGGGCCGCTTCCCGGCGCTCCCGAGCGTCCTTCAGCCCCACATCCGGATACACGCCAAGGGCGAGACGTTTCTCTTTCCCGTCGAAGCGATACTTGAGCCGCCACCACTTGCTACCGGTTGGCGACACTTCAAGGTAGAGTCCGCGTTCGTCGGAGATCTTGCACGTTTTGCCGGTGGGTTTGGCGTTCCTTACGATTACGTCGGTTAGAGGCATTGTGGGGGCATCTCCATGCTTAGAAAGTAGGGATGCCCCTATTATTGCCCCCACATGCCCCCAGATGTCAACGGACCCTATAGGCTATGAATGGACGAAAATACAGTAAAAAGCCAGCATTTACGCTGGCTTTAGGACCTCATTGAACTGTCTGGAATATGTAATTGGTGGACCTGGTCGGGATCGAACCGACGACCTCTTCCATGCCATGGAAGCGCGCTCCCAGCTGCGCCACAGGCCCACAGACAAACTTTCACTAGTTTACACGAGGCAGCGTTCGCGCCAAATCACATGCCATCGTGGTCAGAGAGATCGATGTGCCAGACTCCCTCGGTGCATTCACAATCTACGCGCCAGCCCCGCTGGGCAACAGTGAAGCGCCAGAAGGCATCCGTGAGAACATGGACCGAGGTACGTACGAGCATTTGTCCCATCCCACACAACCTTCGAGAAAAGTCCGATTCGCCCTCGCCACCTCGGCAGCAATTTTTCTCCCGTTCATTATGCTCGCGCCGGCAGCCCGCGCCGTCCCTCTGCAAGCAACCTCGCCCGCCGCGCCAGCCATGAACGAGTCGCTGCGTCCCGCGCTCGATCAGGTTGGGTTGGCCCTCGGCCAGGTGCAGATCGATCGCTGGAAACTGTCTCGAGAGTCGAAGGCTCAATTGCACGGTGATGCAAGTTCCATCCAGCAGGACCTCACGTCCCAGCTTCCCGGACTTTTCCAGGCCGCGCAGCAATCGCCCGCCGCCTTGGCGCCTCAGCTGAACCTGATGCACAACGTGGATGCACTGTATGACGTGCTGGTGCGGATCTCTACCGCAGCCAGCCTTGCCGAAGGCAAATCGGACGCCGCCACCCTCGACAATGCGGTTCAGCGCCTCGAAGCTGCCCGCAAAACTGCCGACAACCAATTGCTCCAGGCTGCCTCCCTGCGTGATCGGGAAATCGTCGATTTACAAGCTCGGATGAACGCCTCGCAGACCGAATCCCCCGCAAATGTCCACGCAAAAACAATTGTCGTCGACAACCGGGTTACTTCCCGAACCAGGCGCCGCAAATCCGCGCAGCATAGAACGGCGACAAAACCGGCGCCCTCCACAGGCCAACAGCCCGGCTCCTCAACTCCCCACACTGCTGTTCCATAAATTGCGTGCGTAGCGATCGACGTGAAGACCGCTCTGCACTCCAATTAGCCGCGAACAGCGGATAAGAATGGAAGTGCCGGCGCAGGTTTCGATTGTAACGTTCAGGCCGAATTTGGCGTCTAATTGTCACAGCCTCGGGAATGTCGAAAGCAATTCCCAAGTAGAAGGAGACAAAATGTCCGCACGGCTCGCACGCTCACTCGTACTTCTTATGCTTTCGATTGGTGCCCTGGGTTGTTCCGCCCATGCCGCTCCCGCGCAGCCCGTGCCGGTAGCGGCCATCGACGCTCCACTGGCCCACACACCAGGAAAACAAACAGCCGTTTTTGCGGGCGGCTGTTTCTGGGGAACGCAGGCAGTTTTCGAGCGCGTAAAAGGTGTCCTCTCCACCACTGCGGGCTATTCCGGCGGCTCCGCTACGACCGCAACCTACGGCCAGGTCACAACAGAAACCACTGGCCATGCTGAATCCGTCAAGGTGGTTTTCGATCCTTCGCGCCTTACCTATGGAACCCTTCTGCGCATCTTCTTCTCGGTACATGATCCAACAGAGCTTAACCGCCAGGGCCCGGACGTCGGTACCTCGTACCGCTCGGCAATCTTCTATGCCAATAACGAGCAGAGGCGCATCGCCGAAGCATACGTCGCACAATTGGATGCGGCCAAAGTGTTTCACAAGCGTATCGTCACTCAGGTAGTTCCGCTTAAAGGCTTTTACGATGCCGAGAAATACCATCAGGACTACGCCCTGAAGAATCCCAATAACCCCTACATCATGGTCTGCGACCGACCGAAGATAGAAACTCTCAAACGAGAATTCCCCGACCTGTTCGTCGCTTATACAAGGAAGCATTAATTTTTCAATTTAGACGGAGAATCTCCACCGGCAATCCGGCAACCGCCAGACGCTGAAGTACTCTTAATAGCGCTAAGACCTTAGGATGCCCAGACAGACCTCAAGAAGCATTACCGCCGACTCGAGAAAAATACGAGGACGCCAACTTTATCCGGTCTCTTAGCGTCTTGGTAATGCTGTAACTTAAGAATCAGGAACATTGATTTGCATGATGTTAAAAGCTGTCTCCACCCATATTTTCCTGAAGCAAAGGCTGCACGGCGGCCATTTGGACGCTCTGGCCGCGACCGGAGCCGAGGGCATTGAGATTTTCTCCGCCCGCCAGCACTTCGATTACACCGCCCGCCCGCACGTCGTAGAGATTGCTGGCTGGTTCCGCGCCCATCCTGTCCGGCCTTGGGCGCTGCACGCTCCGCTTTACGCCGACATTGAAAATGGACGCAGCGGCGCGCCGTCCGTGAACGTAGTTCATGTCGAAAAATCCCGTCGCATCGATGCCATGGATGAGATCAAGCGTGCTCTCGAAAGCGCCGAGCAGATTCCTTTCGCCCACCTCATCCTGCATCTCGGCGAACGTGGCGATACATGGAGCGCGCGCACGCTCGAACATGCCATGTCCGCCGTCGAGCATCTGCATGCCTTCGCGCGTCCGCTGGGAGTCCAGATACTGCTCGAAAATCTCGACCAAAATGAGGTTGCACAGCCGGAGAACCTCATGGAGATCCTCTCGGTCGGACATTTCAACGACATCGATGTCTGCCTCGATGTCGGACATGCGCACCTTGGAAGCGGCGTGGAGTCCGCCATCGCCATACTCGGCGAACGCATCCGCTCCACGCACATCCACGATAACGCCGGCGATCGCGACGCCCACTTATGGCCCGGCGAAGGAACCATCCCCTGGCCGGAAGCGATGCAGGCCTTGGCGCGGCTGGCCCAGCCGCCCGCAACCGTGCTCGAGATTTCCTCCCGCGTAGAAGAGTCTGGCGAAAGATTAACGCAGAAATTCCGCCACACCTTTGAGCTGTTGGAAATGTCCGCTCAGCCGTCGCACAGATCAGCCTGATCAATAAAGAGTGAAAGCGGGTGCCTCAGGTGCGCGAAGCTTACCTGTTCGAATCGTCCAACCGCCCACAGAAACAACCCTTACAATAATTGGTTGCCGCAATAAGAGCGCAAACCATCATGCCCGAATCAACCACTCCCGACTCCATCCCAAGCGCCGCGCCAATCACCACCATCGCCAATCTAGGCCGCTTCGAAGGCCAAACCGTCACGCTGCAGGGCTGGCTTTACAATCTGCGCGAAAGCGGCAAGCTGCTCTTTCCCATCTTCCGCGACGGCTCGGGAACAGTGCAGGGCATCGTGCCGAAATCCGCCGTCTCGCCGGAAGTTTTCGAGCGCATCAAGGGGCTCACTCAGGAATCAAGCGTCATCGTCCGCGGCAAAGTTCGCGCCGACAAGCGCGCCCCAGGCGGCTTTGAACTCGACGTCGAAGACCTCGAAGTCGTACATCGCGTTCCGGAGGCCACACCGTTTCCCATCTCGCTGAAGGAGCATGGCGTCGACTTCTTAATGGAGCACCGCCATCTCTGGATTCGCACTCCCCGTCAGGCTGCCATCTTGCGCATTCGTGCGGAAATCATGCGTGCGGCGCAGGAGCACTTCGACACCAACGGTTTTGTCCGTACAGATCCGCCCATCCTGACTCCCGCCGCCTGCGAGGGCACCAGCACGCTGTTTCCTGTCGATTATTTCGGAGACGAAGCCTACCTCACGCAGAGTGGCCAGCTCTATATCGAAAGCACCGCTATGGCGCTCGGCAAGGTCTACTCCTTCGGCCCTACGTTCCGCGCGGAAAAATCGAAGACCCGCCGCCATCTCACCGAGTTCTGGATGATCGAGCCCGAGGTCGCCTATGCCGGACTCGAAGACATCATGGCGCTGGCCGAACAGTTCCTCAGCCACATCGTTCAGCGCGTATTGCGAAACCGCGGCGCGGACCTGAAGGTGATTGGCCGCGATCTCGCCAAACTCGAAGCCATCCGTCCGCCCTTCCCGCGCCTCAGCTACGATGAAGCCGCAAAGATGCTCGAAGAAGCCTATGCGCAAGGCAAGATCGAGCAGAAATTTGAGTACGGCACCGACTTCGGTTCCCCGGACGAAACCTACATCTCGTCGCAATTCGATCGCCCGGTAATGGTCCACCGCTATCCTGCAAACATCAAGGCGTTCTATATGGAGCCGGACCCCGACGACGCAAAGTTCGCTCTCTGCGTGGATGTATTGGCGCCAGAAGGCTATGGCGAAATCATCGGCGGCTCGCAGCGCATCGCATCGTATGACTTGTTGAAGCAGCGGATTGAAGAACACGGCCTCCCGCTGGCGCCCTTCGAGTGGTATCTCGATCTGCGCCGCTACGGCTCCGTTCCCCACGCCGGTTTCGGCATGGGCATCGAGCGCGCCGTGGCATGGATTTGCGGACTCGATCACGTGCGCGAGACAATCCCGTTCGCGCGCACACTGAACCGCATCTATCCATAGCTTTTTAGTGTGGTTTTCCTGTCGATGTTGAGTGCAGGGAAAGACAAGTTATCGTCTGAGCGAAGCGAAGGATCTGGCGGTTTGCCGAAAAACACGAGTTCATTAGCTTCGATCAGGATGACATCGGGTGAGCGAACCAGCCCGAAAGGAAGCGAAGATATTTATGGCGAGTTCAAACGAACCGAATCAACAAGCCGCAGAAAAGAACCCCGCCATCCTGCGCGGACACAATCCGCAGGCCATTGGTGTGCAGAGTCTCCCCGGCCGCAACATCCGCATCATCGGCGTTCCGTTGGACCTGGGCCAATCGCGGCGCGGCGTGGACATGGGTCCTTCGGCAGTCCGTGTCGCTGGCCTCGAAGCCCGTTTAGAAGCCCTCGGCCATCACGTGGAAGACAGCGGTAACATCGCCGTCGATATTGCGGAAACCCAGACTGTAGGCGAGCAGAAGGCCAAGTACCTCCACGCCATCACAGAGACCTGCACGCGCGAAGCTGAGCAGGTGCTTAAAACGCTGGCTGCCGATCAAATCCCGCTGGTGCTCGGCGGCGACCATTCTGTAGCGGCTGGAACAGTCTCCGGCGTCGCCGAATTTTACCGCCGCAAGAATCAAAAAATCGGACTTATCTGGATTGACGCTCATGCCGACATCAACACGCCGGAAACCTCGCCCAGCGGCAACGTGCATGGCATGCCCATGGCCGCCATCATGGGCCTCGGACCCGAACCGTTAAAAAATATTTTCAACTGGTCGCCCAAAGTCGCACCGGAAAACGCCGTTCTGATTGGCGTGCGCGATATCGACGCAACGGAAAAAGAAAATATCCGCCGTGCTGGCATCACCGAGGTTTACACCATGCGCGATATCGACGAGCGCGGTATGCGCACCGTTATGGAAGAGGCTCTCCGCGCAGCTGGACGCGGCACCGCCGGCTATCACATTTCACTCGACATGGACTGGATCGACCCTGAAGACGCTCCCGGCGTCGGCACTCCCGTTCGCGGCGGCGCAACCTACCGCGAAGCGCATTTAGCCATGGAAATCATCGCCGACCACGGCCGCATGTTGAGCTTCGAAATTGTCGAAGTCAATCCGGTAATTGATGAGCACAATCGCACCGCCGACCTCGCCGTCGAGCTGATCTCTTCCGCCTTCGGCAAAAAAATTCTGTAACAGCCGATTCGTAGCAGTGCAGCGGAAGAACATCATGCAGGTGTCCACATCTCGATTTTGAGATGTGGGGCTTGGATCAGATACCCAGCAGAGACAGCTTATTGCTCGGGCTCAGTGCTGCGCTCTACATGACGCGCACCCTCATCTGTCTTCCGGGCTGCCTTGTGCGTAACGTGCTTCGTATGGCGTTTGGTGGAGTGCCAGGTCTTTTTCGTCCCGTTCTCCACGCCGTGGCCAGTGTCTCTACCCGCCTCTTTTGTATGGTGACCTGCATTCTTCATATCCTGTTTAAACCCAGGATCCTTATCTTGCGCTAAAAGCGAAGGAAGCCCCATGCAAAGTACAGAGCCAAGAAGAAGTGTGCTGAACAATTTAGTTTTCATAGTTTTTCCCGTAAAGAGAGATTCAAAAAAGCCTCTTTGAGTTGTACAGCGTCCCGAATTCCATTTCCTGAGATTCTGTTCGCCCGAAGGATTCTCTTTAACCATCCTGCGTCGCCGGAATAGCTTTCTCAGCCAGCTCATGGTTTCCTCTCGGTTATTCAGATCGCAGCGCCTGCATTGGATCGATGGACGCGGCGCGCCGCGCGGGGATCCATCTTGCCGCGCGTGAATATCTGTCTGAACCAGTTCATTGTGTTTCTACCGGTTACCGGCGCTTTCCAATCAACGTTTTCAAACTCGTTGAGAGATGTTCGCCGTCGAGTGGGAGGTGATTCGCCTCGCCCATCGAAACGATGGTGCGGTGTTCATCGATCAAAATCATCGTGGGCCATTGCGATATCTGGAATCGATCTTCAATTAAATCTTTATCAAATCCGGCCTGTGGCCAAACGATCCCCATCTGTCTGACCACCCTCTCGGATTTGTCCGGTGTCTCGTCACCGTTCATGCCTAAAATCTCGAATCCCTCTCCGTGAAATTCCTTATATGTCTTCTTCAGTGCCGGGAGATCTTCCATACATGGAACGCACCACGTCGCCCAGAAATCCAGCAGGATAAGTCTTCCTTTCAGCTCGGACAGGTGCCGGGACGCGCCGCTGAAGTCCCTAAATTCAAAGTCCGGAATCACGGAGCCGATGGCGAGATGAATTCGATGATCTGTGGCGGCTGGCACCGACTTCACTACAAATCGATTGTCTTTGACGTCCACGGACTCCATTTGCAGTGTCAGGTTTCCGACCTGAAACACCGGCGCGCTTCCACGGGCACGTACGAACTCGCCACTGCCGGGAGTCATGTCAAATTTACCGTCTCCATTGATATCCAGCCATTCGAGTCCATTCATCAGCGAAACTCCTGGCGACGTGAAGTCATATTGGAACCGCACCATCAACCTGCGTTTCGGCAGCTGGACGCTCCCTTGCACAAACGGCGTGGTGGTGTAGGGTACTGCAAGCTGGCCGGGCTTTGCCGGCGTCGGTACACCGTCCTGCATGAGCCAAACGTCCATCGGGCACCTCCGAAGCAGCCCTGCGGGCAAAGCCACGTCGAAGGTAGCGACACTCTTCAAGCGAGGGATTTCTTTCGCGGGCGACCGAAAAAGAATCCGTTCTTTCGGGCTGAAATGCCCGTCCTGGTCGGCGTCGACGTGCAGGATGTCGGCTCCGCTGGGCGCTCGAACGATTACCGCTTTATAGTGGATCGCTCCGCCCTTGGGCAACGCAAGTTCCCCAGCGAAGGCCTTGGCTCCAGGTTCCACCGCCGCCCCAAGCATCTTCGCGTCATCCGCTGAAATTGTGTTGAAGATCACAAGGCTCAAGTCCGTGGGGTCCACATGAAGACCGGAATCGAGTTTTCCGGTGAACCGCACCTGGGCCTGCAACCACCCAACAGAGACTGATGCCATCAGCATGATGAGAACCGATTGCCGAAATTGCGGGATGAGAGTCATGAAATTCTCCAGGTGGGTCCGTATTCGCTGAATTTTAGTAGTCGTCGGTGTAGCCCGCGTGAGAGGGCAAACCGCTAACATTCCAGGTCGCGAGCTGTATTTGATGCTCTCCTGACTTTCACCCGGATCGAAGTGCCCGCATGGGATCGACAGATGCCGCGCCACGTGGCCAGCTTCTTCGCGCGGCATACCACCGGCAACCAGCGCTTCGATCTTCTCGTCAAGATGCTGCCGAATCTTTATGTCACGCACCTGCTATTGATGAAGACATCCTCCACTATTCATGACGAAGCGCCCCGACGGGATCGACCTTCATCGCTCTATGTGCCGGAATCAACGTTGCCGCAATCGCTACAAAGGCCAGCAGCAAAGCTACGCCGATAAAGCTAAGCGGATCGTGCGGCCCAATGCTGAATAGTAGAGTTTTGAGCAGGCGCGAAAGTGCGAGCGCAGCACACAATCCAAAAATTCCACCCACCACAATCAGGCGCACTCCTTCCCGGGCGATGAGGCGCAGAATGTTCCATCTGCTGGCCCCAAGCGCCATGCGCACGCCAATCTCCTGCGTGCGCTGTGTCGCCACAAATGAGATCACGCCGTATAAGCCGATGATTGCCAGCAGTAGGCCGGTGAAGGCGAAGAAACCGAGCAGGGTGGCCTCGAACCGCGGTGGGGCCGCCAACTTGCTCACCTGCTGGTTCAAGCTCGCAACATCGACCAGCGCGGTAGGGTCGATGTGAGCAATTTGCGACCTTACCCATGGGGTTACAGCCGCTGGCGGGAGCGCGGTTCCTACAATTATCACGGAATAGATACCCCAGAAATCCGGATCCCAGTCCGCAACGAAATTGCGCCGAAGCCGATAGTATTCCGGTTTATTCGTGCCGGAAAGCCCGGAGTTTTTTACGTTTCCGGCAACACCGACGACTAGGTACCATGGGTCGTCCTCACCTGGCTTGATACTTTGCCCAATCGCGTTTCCTCCAGGAAACATGCGTGTAGCAAGCATCTTACTGAGGATTAGAAAATGTCCGTTTGAGTTCCGGTCCTCCTCGGCAAAGTTCCGGCCTTGAATGACGGGGATATCCAATGCGCGGAAATAATCCGGCGTCACCCAGCGCCATGCGACAGGGCTGCCTGCAGCATCCTCTGTCGGCGGCGGCTCGCCTGCAACAGCCATCCGTCCGGACATGCTGCCATTCTGCCAGCCACCCGGAGGAAACGAATCACTCAGCCCCACGGCGGTAACGCCCGGCAGGCGGCGCATCGCCAGTTCCGCTTGTTGATTAAACGCCAGCCGCTTCTGGCCAGTTCGATACTGATCGGAGAGGGAAACGCTCACCGTCAGAACATGCTGGGTTTGCATTCCCAGGTTCTGCCCCTGGAGGTTCCACCAACTCCGCAGCAGGAGCATCGCGCCAGATAGCAAGATCATGCTGATCGCAATTTGTCCCACCACCAGACTCCGCCGCAAAACAGCTGATACGCCGGAGTTCGTCGCGCGCGCAGTTAATGTGATTGCGCGTGGCCTCTGTAGCGCAGGTATAAGGCCAAACAAAACCGCGCACAACAACGAAAGAAGAACGGTGAACAGGATGATGCGGAGATCGAGCCGTGCTTTGTTCAGGAAGAGGATGCCGGCCGGAGCGATGGCGACAAAGACGCACAGCAGCATCTCCGCCAGAGCGCATCCGGCACCCGCTCCTGTCAGGGCCAACAGGAATGCTTCCGTGAGGGTTTGGCGAATCAGCCGTCCCGTACTTGCGCCCAGGGCGGAGCGTACCGCCAGTTCCCGCTCCCGTGCCGCGCCTCGCGCCAGTAAAAGGCTGGCAACGTTGGCGCAGGCAATGAGCAACACTGCGAGCACCGCGCCCAGCAGCAACCATGCCATCAGATGGACGTCCTGCATCTGAAAGTCGCGCATTGAACAAACACTTAGAGAGACCCGGTTGCGCACGTATGGAGGAGCAAAGCTCAGGGTTGATAGAAAGACAGGTTTTAGCTCAGATTTAGCCTGCGCAATGCTCACTCCGGGCTTAAGCCGCGCAAAGGTCCGCATGGTATAGCCGTGTTTGGATATGCGTTCCGCAGCCTCGTCCAAAGCAGTTGGGACCAACACATCCATGGGGTCGAGCGTGGGCATTTCAAAATTCTGGGGAAGAATACCAATCACCCGGACCTGTTTGCCCTCGATCCAGATCAATTTATTCAAAATGCCGGGATCCCGGTTGAAATGGCGGACCCATAACCGATAGGAAATAAGAGCCACCTTTGGGCCGTGCGGGCGATCCTCCTCAGGCAAAAAATTGCGTCCTAAAAGTGGGGCAACGCCGAGTGTCGGCAGAAAATTGGCCTCTACTTCCACACAGGCAAGCTGCACCGGATTTCCCTGGGTTAGCTCGCAGTTGTATGGCGCGTATTCTTGGGAAGTAAGTGCTTCAAAAGGTCTTTGACTGTCTTTCCAGTTGTAATAAAACTCGCCAAGCATGAACGCATTCCGCGGGCGGGAAACGGCCCCCTCCATACCCACGGAGACGAGTCGATCGGCATGCCCATACGGCAGGCTGCGGAAGAGAATCGGATCGACGACGCTGAATACGGCGGTAGTCGCGCCGATACTCAGAGCGAGAGTTGCAATCACGGTAACGGTAAAGAGAGGATTACGCCGGAACCCACGCAGCGCATAACGCACATCGCGCAACATATCTTCGAGAACCGGCCACATCCACACTTCCCGGCTGCGTTCTTCCAGCAGCGTAGCGTTCCCAAACGCCCGCCGCGCCGCATGGACAGCTTCCTCGCGCGGCATACCAGCGGCAACCAGCGCTTCAATCTTCTCCTCAAGATGCTGCCGCATCTCTTCCGATAA
>JBEPVW010000098.1:0-11920 GCA_041690775.1 Acidobacteriota bacterium
ATATCCGAGGCCGTGGTGAACAAGTTCGCCATAAATGCCTGATGCGCTGCCGCCGCCAGACTCACCACGGCGACCGCTACCCACTCATACTTCGCATATCCGGCAAACATGACCGGCAGCACACAGATCGCGCCGATCAGCATGGGGGTCAGGCGCGCTCGAGTCGCAGTGAAACCGCGGCGCACCAAGAAGGCGGGCATCCATCCACCCGCCACGCTGCCAACGTCCGACACCAGATAGACCGTGATCAAAGGCAGGCCGATATGCGTCAGGTTCACGTGATAGCGGTGCTCCAGAAATTTCGGCAGCCAGTAAAGATAAAACCACCACACTGGGTCGGTCAGGAATTTGCCGGTGGCGAAGGCCCAGGTCTGCCGCCGCCTGAGCAGCATTTTCCAGGAAGGCGCGACCTCGCCGGTCTCCACATCATCGGCAAGCTGACCACCGCGAATGTATGCATATTCTCCGCTCGAAAGCTTTGGGTACTGTTCAGGAGGCCGATAGCTGGTCCACCACCACAGAAGCCACACCAGCCCGAGAGCGCCGGTGAAAATGAACACGGCGCGCCAGCCATAATGGATATCGATCCAGGGAACCAGCAGCGCTGCGACAATGATCCCCAGATTGGTGCCGGCATTGAAAATGCCGGTGGCAAGTGAGCGTTCCTTCTGGGGAAACCACTCTGCCGTGGTTTTGATAGCGGCCGGGAAATTTCCACCTTCTCCCAGCCCAAGAAAAAAGCGGCAAACGCCGAAGCCCAGCGCAGTCGACACCAGCGCATGCCCCGCCGATGCCAGGCTCCAGACGAACATCATCAATGCGTAGCCGATCCGCGTGCCCACGCGATCGATGAACCAGCCGGCGAACAGCATTCCCACGGCATACGCCGCCTGAAACACGCTGATGATGTAGCCGTACTGCGCTTCGCTCCAGCCCACCTTCGTTTGCAGTTCCGTCGCAAGCAGGCCAAGGACCTGGCGGTCCATGTAGTTTTTCGAGGTAGCGAAGAAAAGCATCGCGCAGATGATCCAGCGCACATGCCCGGCCGTTCGCGACGGCGGCCGTTCTAGGATGTGGTCATCGAACTGGTCGGCTGAATCCACTGCAACTCCGCGCCTACATGGCGCCGTGTTGCCTGTCGCTGCAAGTTAACAGGACAACTGGAAAAATGATCGAGGGTAACTCCCCGCATGATAGCCGACCGTGCACGGAAAATGAAACACAACGTTTTACCATCCGAAATCCGGACCATTGGCTGGGTCGATGGCCCGGATACGTTCATCGTGCTTTTGAAGGTCAAGGGCTCAAAAAAGACTCCAGGCCGGAATTGTGAAAAAATTGAAGTAGTTATGATTTCTGTCAGCAATGTAAGCATGCGTTATGGATCGAAGATCCTTTTCGAAGATGTCTCCACCACCTTTACTCCCGGTCGCCGCTATGGCCTGACCGGCCCAAACGGAGCGGGCAAGACCACGTTCATGAAAATTCTGAGTGGGGACCTCGACCCCCAGAAGGGCGTTGTCGTTCGCCCCAGAAAGCTTGGCGTACTTCGCCAGGACCAGTATGCGTTCGATGCCTATCGCGTCATCGATACCGTCATCATGGGCAACAAGGGCCTGTGGGCCGCTCTTGAGGAGCGCGACCACATCTATGAAAAACCGGAGCTGGACGATGCCGACGGCATGCGTCTCGGCGAACTCGAAGGCATCGTCGGAGAGGAAGACGGGTATACCGCCGAGAGCGATGCCGCGATCCTGCTGCAGGGCCTCGACATTCCGAACGAGGTGCATGAGCGCAAGATGGGCGAGCTGCAGGGCGGCCAGAAGTTTCGCGTATTGCTGGCGCAGGCACTGTTCGGCAATCCGCAGGCGCTGCTGTTGGACGAACCCACCAACTATCTCGATCTCGATTCCATCCACTGGCTGGAAGATTTTTTAATCCGCCGCGAAGGCACGCTGATCACCATTTCGCACGATCGGTATTTTCTCAACAATGTCTGCACCCACATCGCCGACATCGACTATCAGACGATCATCACCTACACGGGCGGCTACGACGACATGGTGCTGGCGAAGACGCAGGTACGGACGCGCCTGGAAGCGCAGAACGAAGAGCGCGAAAAAAAGATTTCCCAGCTCAACGAATTCATCGCGCGCTTCTCCGCCGGTACTCGCTCCAGCCAGGTCACTTCCCGGAAAAAAGAGGTCGAGCGTCTCCAGACCAGCGAGCTCGCCCGTTCGAATATCGCGCGCCCGTATATCCGCTTCGACCAGCTGCGCCCCTCCGGCAAACACGTCCTGGAAATTGAAAACGTTCGCAAAGCTTACGGAGACAACAAGGTCATCAAAGGCTTTACTGCACCCATCGTTCGCGGCGAAAAGATTTGCCTGATCGGCAGAAACGGCCAGGGCAAAACCACCTTGATTAAAGCTCTGCTCGCCAACGCTCCGAACGTTGAACACTTTGCCGGTGACGACCCGAAGAATGATATCGACAGCGGGGTGGTGAAGTGGGGACATGAAGCGCAGATCGGCTACTTCGCGCAGGACCATACCTCGACAATCCAGAAAGGCACGACCGCTGCGGACTGGCTGCATCAGTTCGACGCCAAGGCAACCAAGGAAGACATTCGCGGCGTGCTGGGCCAGATGCTGTTCAGCGGCGAAGAGGGTTTAAAGCCGACGGAGGCGTTGTCCGGAGGAGAAGCCGCGCGCCTGCTCTTCTGCCGCCTAATGATGCAGAAGCCGAATTTTCTGGTGCTCGATGAACCGACGAACCACCTGGATCTGGAAGCGATCAACGCGCTGAACCAGGCCTTGCAGAAGTATGAAGGCACCGTTCTGCTGGTCACACACGATCAGGACCTGATCGATGAAGTGGCCACCCGGATCTGGAATTTCGAGGACCATACGATTCAAGACGTCAAAGGCCCATACGCGGAATTCCTCCAGTCCCGCACCGCTATCTCCCGCTGAAGTTGCCCGGTGTCCCAGGTCTTGCTTTTGAGACCTGGGTCTACCGCAGCTCACCAATTGGCACCCCCCAAGCACAATATTCACTTCAACGTGAATCTCCTGGCGGATGAAAGACATCCAACTTACGCGCCACGGGTGAGGCTATGTCGAGCTTGATCGCCAGTCTGGATTCCGCAACGAAGGCCATTTCTCCGGCAAAAACTTTAGGGCGGAAATTCCTGAACTCGATTCCCACTACAGTCGCTCGTCCCGGCAGCACGTTTCGTATGCTGCGCCGGATGATGACGGAGAAGCGGGTAGGGGACCCCATACGCGTCCTCGGCCCTTTCCACACCGATACCCAAATCTATTCGCGCCCATCCGCGACCGGCCTGCGAGTTACCTGGATGGGCCACTCTTCCCTGCTGATTGAAATCGACGGCTATCGCATCCTGACGGACCCGGTCTGGAGCGATCGCGCGTCGCTCGTTTCCTTCGCAGGACCCAAGCGCTTCTATGCGCCTGCGCTAGCTATCGAAGACCTGCCGCCGCTCGATGCGGTTCTTCTGTCGCACGATCATTACGACCACCTGGACCGCTCAACCATTCAGCATTTGCAGAAGATTTACGGCACTCGCGGACTGCGGTTCATCTGCTCGCTCGGCATCGGCAGTCACCTGGAGTCCTGGGGTGTTGCGCGCACACAGATCACGGAGTTGAACTGGGGCCAGACCGCATCGCTCGCGCGCCGCCCCGGCAGATGCGACATTACCGCGACGCCGGCGCGCCACTTTTCCGGACGCGGTCTGTGGTCGCGCAATGAGACGTTGTGGTCTTCGTTTGTGATTCGCAGCGGCAAACACAACATCTTTTTTGGCGGCGATTCCGGCATATCTCCGGAATTCCATCAGATCGGTGACGCCTACGGGCCGTTCGACCTCACCATGCTGGAGATTGGGGCCTACGACGACGACTGGCCGGATATCCACATGGGCCCCGATCGAGCGACGGAAGCTCACCGGGCGCTCGATGGAAAACAGCTGTTGCCGATCCACTGGGGCCTGTTCAACCTAGCATTTCATCCCTGGCAGGAACCCATCGAGCGGCTGACCGCGCTGGCAAAGCGAAAAGACATTTCGCTGCTTCTTCCGAGACCCGGCGCGCCGACAGACGTCACTGGAGCTAGCCTCAATACCTTCTGGTGGGAAGCTTAATGTCATCCTGAGTTGGGATCGTTCGTCATTCCGAGCGTTGTGAGGAATCCAGATGGTCCTGGCTAAGAAAATAGGTTGGCAATCATTGTGTTGTTCACTTTGACCGCCTCGGAAACTCTTTTCTAATTCCCTTGATACCCGGCAACGCGGTCTCCGATTTCCCCTTCCTACAAATCAGGTTTGCCTTTTCTCAAACGGGGCAAAAAGGAGATGGAAATGGCAGGAAGTCTAAACGGAAAAACAATTGCGATTTTAGCCACCGATGGGTTCGAGCAGGTGGAGTTGGCTGAGCCGAAGAAGGCGCTGGAAAAAGCTGGCGCGACAGTGCACGTCGTCGCTCCCCATAGCGGAGAGATCAAAGGATGGAATCACACGGACTGGGGGAAAAGCGCGCGAGTCGATCGAGAACTGAACGAAGTTTCATTCGACGACTACGACGGGCTTATGCTGCCCGGCGGCGTCATAAATCCGGACAAGCTGAGGATGGACACCCGAGCGGTCGCGTTCGTAAAGAAATTTTTTGATGCCGGAAAGCCGGTCGCGGCGATCTGCCACGCCCCCTGGACGTTGATCGAAGCTGGAGTGGTCAAGGGCCGCAAGTTGACCTCCTGGCCGTCGCTGCAAACCGACTTGAAAAATGCAGGCGCCAACTGGGTCGATGAGCCGGTGGTGGTGGATGACAATCTGACCACCAGCCGCAAGCCGGACGATGTTCCCGCGTTCAACAAAAAAATGATTGAGCAGTTTGCGGCTATTGGACACCCGGTAGCTAAATCCGCCTAAAGCGTACGGAGAACCCGCGTCTCAAAATCGAGACGTGGGGCACCTACGTAATCCATGCGGGGCTTGTCGTCCTGAGCAACGCTAAGGATCTTGTTGTTTGTGCGACCACGAGGTCCTTCGCTACGCTCAGGATGACATCTCTGTTTTTAATAGTCTTATGTAGTGGCAATCTGGGTGGTCAGGCTCGCGGCTGCGGCGTTGGCCGGTTCGTGGGCCGCTAAATCCTTCTGGCGCACCCGAAGTTTTTCTGGAAATGGACATCCCGCGTCTCAAAATCGAGACGTGGGGCACCCGGTGTGCTGCTGCGTTCATCGCGCCGCTATTTCAGTTTGGTTTCCAACTCGGTCCAGCGGAGGTACAGTGCACCCACTCTAGATTCGGCTTCCGCGACGGCTGCGGAAGCCGCCTCGAGACGCGATGCGTCGCTCGCGATGGCAGGATCTTCGAGCGCCTCGCGGCACAGCTCTAACCGCTGATCCGCATCGGCGATATCCTGCTCGATCGTGGCGTATTCGCGATTTTCCAAATAGGACAGTTTTTTCTTATTCGCATTGGTAACCGTCACAGGCACATTTTTTTCTGTGCCGTCTGCCGAACGTGGCGTTAGTTCCAAATTCTTTTTCTGCCCTCGCTCCGATTTCCACGCATTCCACTGAGAATAATCCGCAAAGCGCTCCGCACCGCCGCGCCCGTCTAAACCGAGGACGGTAGTCGAAACGCGGTCCAGCATGAAACGATCATGCGTCACCAGCACCAGCGCACCGCGAAATTCGAGCAGGCTTTCTTCCAGAATTTCGAGCGTCGGAATATCAAGATCGTTCGTCGGCTCATCCAGCAACAGCAGATCCGCCGGTTGCAGCATCAGCTTCGCAATCAGTACGCGCGCCCGTTCGCCACCGGAGAGCCGCTCCACTGGCTGGTTCAATTGCTCGCTGGTAAATAGAAATCGCTCTGCCCAGCTGGCCACATGTTGCACGCGGTCCTGATAAATTACCGAGTCGCTGTCCGGCGCTAAAGCGCGGCGGAGCGTCAGATTATTGTCAAGCTGGCGATTCTGATCGAAGTACACGACCCGCAATGTGGATGCTCGGCGGATCTCGCCTGAATCCGGCTCCCGTTCTCCGCGCAGCAAGCGCAGCAGCGTGGTTTTCCCACTGCCGTTGGGGCCGACCAGGCCAAGCCGCATCCCTGCCGTCAGAATAAAATCCAGCTTGTCGAACAGCACCTGATCGCCTATTTTGCAGCAGACGCCCTCCAGCTCCACCAGCCGTTTCGTCTGTCTTCCGGTTGCGGAAAAATCGATGTTCGCCGTTGCAGTCCGTGTGCGAGTCTTCATCTCCGCAAGGTCGCCAATCATGCTGTTGGCGCTGTCGATGCGGGCTTTCGATTTTGTGGTCCGCGCCTTGGGCCCACGCCGCAGCCAGTCAATCTCCGTCCGGACGCGGTTTTCCAGCGACTCTTGACGCTTGCTCTGCGCGTGCAGATATTCATCTTTCTTTTCCAGGAATTCGCTGTAGTTTCCCTGGACGCGCAGAATGCCGTCCGCATACATCGGATTTAACTCGACCATGGTATGCGCGATGTTTTCAAGAAAATATCGATCATGGCTGACAGCGACGAAGGCAAAGGATGCCGAGCGCAGCAGCTTCTCCAGCCATTCAATTCCTGCGAGGTCGAGATGGTTCGTCGGCTCATCGAGCAGCAGCACATCGGGCCGCTGGACCAGCGCCTCGGCAATCGCCAGCCGCTTGCGCCATCCGCCGGATAGTGCCGCCGCCGCCACGTTGAAGTCTTCAAACCCGGCGCGGCCCAGTGTCTCCGCCAGTCGCGCTTCGCGCTCCGCCTCCGGCGCGTGGATGCGGACCAGCGCATCCTGCAGTACAGAACGAATCGTGTCGCCTTCGGAAAACTCAGAATTCTGCGCAATATATCCGACACGGGCCAGCTTGCGCCGGGAGAGTTCCCCGGAGTCAGGTTCAATCCTACCGGCAAGGATTTCCAGCAGAGTCGATTTGCCGGACCCGTTCGGCCCGACCACACCGATCTGGTCCCCTTCAGAAACGGTGAAGGAAATGTTGTCGAAAAGCGGCCGCACTCCGTAAGCCTTACGGAGAGATTGTCCATTCAAAATGGGAGGCAAGCGAGAGGTACGTCCTTGTTCTGCGATCTACGATCTACGTGCTGCGATTGCGATCTGCGGAGTGCGTGAATGCGGTCTGCTTTCAGGATATCAGCCACGCCTGTCAGACATCGCAGCCGCATGGGCCTCAGCGCACCAGTACTAAATAAATTGCCAGTGCAATGCCTGCCGCAGCCAGGAACAGCGACACCATCATTGCAGATGTCGATGGGCGCCCTGCGATCCATCTACCAGCGTGCAATTGCTTCACCTGGCGGAAATGACCGACGGTGGCGCCGATGTTCACCGCCACACCCAGCACCACCAGAGCAGTCCCGAGCCAGAGTGAAACTCCCGTCGAGTGTGGCGAAGTCTGAGACTCCGCCATGCCCAACTCGCGCAGAAATAATCCAAACCGCGCCACGACAAAACCGAAGCCCATTAGCGCCAGCCCGGTTCGAATCCACGCAAGAAATGTCCGTTCCGCAGCAAAATAAACACGCGGGTCGAGCTCCGGAGAATTCGCGCTGCCGCATGGGTTGTTGCCGGATGGATTTTCGTCGCTCATGGCCTACCGAGTTTTGTCAGCGGTACTGCGGACTAATTGGCATTTGCAACCTGAGCACAGCGAAGAATCCAGACGAACACCGATGTCTAAGAATCCAGAAAAGCGACCGACTTGATCCCGGCCAGCTCAAACCGTTTCCGGCACCGGATATTCTGGCACGCCACCTGGTCCTCGCGCAGCACCATGTAGGACTGCGCCTTGGCGAAGCGCGCTCGGTCCCGCTCATCGGCGCGCGGCGGCAGGCTGGTCTTCTTGCGCCGCACGAGCCAGTTCAGTTGGTACTCCCCTGCCTGGCGGCAGTGCGGGCAGGTAAGCGTGTGCGGACGCTGCTCTGGTTTTTCGCTGTAGAAATCCCGTTCTTCCATCGCGTGCCCTCCAGTTCCTTTCCAGTATGGCACCGGAGCCCCGCCCTCCGCGAATCGTTCCGGCTGCTTCGTCGATCATCCGGCACAATATCTCTCAGGAGGATCTTTTATGCCACTCGACCCAACCATGATCACGACAGCACTGGAGCTGCCCGGCTATCGCATCGTTCGCAACTGCGGAGTGGTGCGTGGAATCGTCGTGCGTTCGCGCTCGATCTTTGGAACGCTGGGCGCGGGTCTGCAGACCCTGGCCGGAGGGAACATCACGCTCTACTCGCAAATGTGTGAGAAGACTCGCGAGGATGCCTTCCAGTTGATGATGGACCACGCCGCCCAGCACGGCGCAAACGCCATCGTGTGCGCGCGTTACGATGTCAATGACCTTCAACAGGGAGTGACGGAAGTCCTGGCCTACGGAACCGCTGTGGTGGTTGAAAAGTTGCAGGCGTGACCGCATAACCGGGAATATTTGCAGCGCCGCGACTTTCGTTCCCCTGTCGCGTAAATAAAAAGGGCGAGATCCCGAAGGACTCGCCCTTTTTCTCCGAATTAACGAGAACCGGCTCGGATTACCAAATTCCACCTTGCGTGACCGCGGGGTTGCCCGGTCGCGCGGACTCAGCCCGCGTTTCCCTCACTCTCCCGTTGTCACCAAGAGTCGGATTGCTTCCTTGCTGCCAGCCGAGTGAAGCTTCAGTTGCCTGAAATTTCTTTTGGCTGGCCATCCGGTTACTTTCTCCTTCTGGAAGAATTCTCTTCCGCTACTTAGTAGGAGTCTTTCGCCGAGCCTCAGGTTGCCCATTCGAAGCGCTGTGCAGGACATGATGACGCGCACTCTGCGGAATCACATGCAGACCGGAAACGTGTCTGAGCAAGTATTACTTGGCAGCCGGAGTATCCTTGGTCGACAAATACCACGCCTGGACATTCAAGCCCTTTTCCTCTGCCTTGGCACGCTTGCGCGCTCCTTCCAGCGTTGCAGGAGCAGCCACGATCACCGGCTGGCCCGGCACCCAGTCGCATGGGATCGAGACGCTGTTCGAGTCCGCCATCTGCAAACCGTCGAAGACGCGCAGCAGCTCATCCACGCTGCGGCCCAGTTGCATCGGGTAGTACAGAATCGCGCGAATCTTCCGCTTCGGGTCGATTGCAAACACGGCGCGCACCGTTGCCGTATCGGACGCTGCCTCATGCACCATCCCGTAGAGCCGCGCCACGTGCTGATTCAGATCGGCAATCACCGGGAAGTTGATTTCCACTCCGCTCTGCTGCTCCATGTCGCGCGCCCAGGCAATGTGCGAGTTCACGCCATCGATCGAAAGGCCCAATAGCTGCACATTGCGCTTTTCAAAATCCTGTGCGCGGCGCGCAAACGCCATAAACTCCGTGCTGCAAACCGGCGTAAAGTCCGCGGGATGGGAAAACAACATTACCCATTTCCCCTTGTCGGTAAAGTCGCTCAGGCGCAACACACCCTGTGTTGTCTTGGCTTCAAAGTCAGGCGCCTCCGCCAGAATACGAGGCATGTGGCTTTCCATCTCCAATGCTGTCATTCGGTTCTGATCTCCTTCTGCTTTCACTCTAAGCTTAGGACGTTCCCGGCGTCGTCGGAAACCAAAATATAGTTATGCTCACATATATCGATGCCCAGCAGGTAGGGAAAGATGAAAATTTTCTCCGGGACAACGTTCCGGTCCTTTCTTCGAGGCGTTCGTCTCTCCGCGCATAGGCAAAATCGGCCATTGCTTTCGGAGCGGTTCCAGGGCAGATTCCCGGCACCATTTCGAGTGCAGCTGGACATCTTTTCCTAGTACGATTCACACGCTTTCAACAGGATTCGCTCAGCTCCAGCCGCGCATTTGCAACGCGAAGGTTCAATGTAGTGGAATGCCGGTCCAAAATGGTTTGGACTTCACTGAATATTCGCCATTTACATATCACGGTTCAATCCTTACTCTGGGCCAACGTTCATAGCAACAGGAACGTGCCTCTTTCGCCGATTTAGATTTACAAAAATTTGATCTTGGAACGGATGACCTGGCGCAAACGCGGCAGCTCTCCGGCAAGGGACGCTTTTGCCTCGAATCAGAAGGCGAGCCTCCCTTCCGCCGAGTCGCTCGCGCAACCGGCAACGATGCGTCATGTCTCCTTTCCCCCGCGGCCCGGCTGTCTCGGCAGCCGGAACGCCACTAGTGTGCCCAGTGGGTTTGCGTATCGCTTTATTTTGCGAACGCGACTCCGGCACGCATAGGGCCTTCTGTTTCTTTTTGCAGCCGGGTCGCGGCTGAACCACCTTGCTTTCCGTTCAGCGGAAGTGCCAAGCGTGTTTTGCTTGCAGGAGAATAGTAAATGCGTCCAAAGAAAGTGATTCTGTGCGTCGATGATAACGATCAGGTGTTATCGGTTCGGAAATTTGTACTGGAAACCCGCGGCTATCGCGTACTGACCGCCAACAGCGCCGACCAGGCGATCGAACTCTACGATTCAGGCAAAGTCGATCTCGTCATCGCGGACCTTGTGATGCCCCATTGCAACGGCAACGACCTGATCCTCCGCCTGAAGGAAATTGCGCCCTGGGTGCCTGCCGTGCTGGTCAGCGGCAGCATGAAGCAATTCGATCCGACCAGCCGTGCAGACGCTTTCCTGCCCAAGGGCGCCTGCTCTCCGCAAGAACTGTTGGAGCGCGTGCGTGTACTGCTGGTCCGCAAGCGCGGCCCGAAAAAGACCCTCGCGCCGGCACAGCCATCGCTTGCCGCCAGCGCGGCCTCTGCATAGAGGCGTGTCAATCCGGTTGGCGGGCGAACAGACCCAACCGTTACAATGAAAGCTGAATGCAGCCAGTCATTGTCGCCGATCGTCTCGGCAAGGTCTACCACGCGGGAAAGGTCGAGGTTCACGCACTCCGCGCCGTTTCCTTCAACGTCGAACCCGGGGAGTTTGTCAGCATCGTCGGCCCTTCCGGCAGCGGAAAGTCGACGCTTTTTTACAACATCGGGGGCCTCACCCAGCCATCCACCGGACGCCTGCTGATCGACGGCGTGGACTTTGCCTCTCTCAACGACGCCCAGCGGACCCAACTGCGCAAGCAGAAAATCGGCTTCGTGTTTCAAAAATTCAACCTGCTGCCCACTCTTAGCGCCATGGACAATATCCTGCTTGCGCATGAAATTGCCTGCGGAACAAAAAAGCCGGATCAGAGATATTTCGACCACCTCACCAGCCTTCTAGGGATTCGCGACCGCCTGCAACATCGGCCTTCGGAACTCTCCGGGGGGGAACAGCAGCGTGTTGCGATTGCGCGGGCTTTGATCGCGCGTCCAGCCATCGTGCTCGCCGACGAGCCAACAGGCAATCTCGATTCCAAAAATTCCGACGCTGTGCTCGGCGTCCTGCGCCGCTCCAACCAGGAGCTGAAGCAGACCGTAATGATGATCACCCACAATCCAGAAGCGGCGGCCATTGGCGACCGCATCCTGCACATGCGCGACGGCGAAATGCTGGATGCAGAGGAGGCCAGGATGCACGCCGCTAGAGAGGCCCTCAGCGAGAGTAGCGCTGCGATCTGAAATCGTCTGGGTGACCAGGTGTCGCTTTGATAACTGGGTTCTCTCCACGCCGGAAACGAAAATAATTTCAACGGATGTGATCACTGCCGGCCACAACGAAGAAACGCCACCATCGTTGACCACGCGGTCAGCATCCCGATATACTGCAATCCAGTAAGGGCGGGAGTAGCTCAGTGGTAGAGCGCGACCTTGCCAAGGTCGAAGTCGCGGGTTCGACCCCCGTCTCCCGCTCCAGCGGCGTTTCGCTGCCCACCTTCCCAAGCCAGCAGACGCAGGGAGTTTGTTTCAAAATTTCGGGCGCGGTACCCAAGTGGTAAGGGAGAGGTCTGCAAAACCTTTATGCGTCGGTTC
>JBEPVW010000099.1:0-11829 GCA_041690775.1 Acidobacteriota bacterium
GTCCGAGCAGCGCTGCTGTGTGGGTAAAAAACAGCGGCGGGACTTTCGCCGTAACATGCTCAGAGTGCTTGCGCACCTTCCCAGTATCCGATGTCTCCAAAGGGGCAAACGAGGCAGAATGCGATTTTTGTTCCTCTATTGTTCGCTTCGAGATCATCGGAGAGCCAAGAAAAGCTGCCGTTACCAGTCAGCAGTAGGAACTTCCCGGAAACGGGGTTTTCGGAAACTACGAGACCATTGGCGTTTGATCGTAGTGGACATTTTCCTAAACGCAGTTGGTGCCAAATCGCCAATGCACTCATCGAAGGCGATTGATCCTCGGAAGTCGGCTTCTCGCCAGCGATTCTGGGCACAAGCGGTGTGCACTGAGCAGCAAAAAACGCCGTTGCGTGGCACATCCTGTGGCACACTTTTCGCAGAGTCACCAGCAAGTGATTGAAGACATTGAGCAGGATACTAGATTCTCAATCTTAAAACACGGGTTCGATTCCCGTTAGCGCTACCAATCCAACCTCCGGGCAATTTCAACAGCATCCCTAAACATCCATAAACCCATCGGCAGGTAATCGGATCGCCGCTACTGGGAATCGTTTTGCGGTTCTTGTGGCGGTTCTTGGTCCGGTTCCTGCGGATTATCTGGATGGATCTGGGGGTCTGGCATCTCCGCTGTTGGATCTGGAGAAGTTGCATCGGCTGGCGCCGGAGGAACATCGGCGTCGGGGGGATTGGATTCGGCTGGTTGCACTTCAGGTTCAGCTTGTTGGGACTGATCACTGCTATCGGCGGGAACGGATGCAGCCGGAGGCGGGTTGGCCGGTGTGAGCGCCGGAGCCTTGCTGTTTTTCGCGGTGAGCAGCAATTCGCGGGGCGCGCCGTCCTTGGTGTCGCCCGCCATTATGAAGTTGTAGCCGGAGCCGGCCAGAAGCCTGCTGAGAACGTCGGTCGGATTGCCGGGTCCGTAGGCGCCAAAGATGCGAGTGCTCTGGTTCAGCCCGTTGATGGTCATGCCGCTGATATGGGCTACTTCGTGCAAAATCTGGGCCAGGTCGGAATTGTTCGCCTCTATCGTCAGCTCCCGATTCTTCAGGCTGATCATGGCGGGCTGGGCCGCTACCTCGGAAGGACGAAGCGGTGGCGCGACCTTCTTTTCCGGAACATGGGAACGTCGTTTGTGCGGGCCTTTCGCTTTCGCGCGAACGTGGTGGACATGGGCTGGCGTACCCGGAGTTTCAGGGGTTTGCATCGCATGCAGACCGCAGATGGAGGAGACACAAAGAACGAGGATCGCGCAGAGGGTACAAACCCATGCGCTGGTCGCTGTGCTGCGCTGCGACAAAGCGTTTTCGCCAATGCGGGAGGACTTCCCAATGCCGGAAAACTTCATAAATGACCTTCGCGGGGGTGCTGGGGGCGAGCGCCAGCCTACTTCTATATTAGACTAGCGATGGCCTTGCTCCGTTCTCGGGACGATTGCCGGGAAGACCGTCACAGACATGCAACTGAGACCCACGAACAGACAAAGCGGCCTGCTGTTTTCCCTGGCGATTGCCGGAGCGCTGCTGCTGCCGCAGGCAAATGCGGCTTCCTGCAAGACCCAATCGCAATTGACGGCGGCGCAGCGGGACGCTGTATCGAGTACCGCCCGGACGATTGTTGGGGACGTGCAGAGCGGGAATATAGATGCTCTTCGGGCGGGCACAATTCCCGCCGTTGCGGCGGACTTCGGCGGAATTGCCGCTTCCGCCAACAGCCTGAAGCCTCTTCTGCAGCATGCGGCTATCACCGTCAATGACCTTTATGTGCTGGACTCTTCGAGCGAGCCCGCGGGCGCCGCTCGCACCTATTTTTATTGTGGAACGCCGGTCGTGGTGCTCAATTTCACGAATTTGCCCGCGGCCAAATATGCGCTTGCCATTCTTCACGCCACCGGCGTCCCGCAGCCCCAGCAGATTGCGCTGATTCTGTCCGAGACAACTGAGGATCACTGGATGCTGGGCGGATTTTTCAGCAATCCGATGATTGTGGCAGGTCACGATGGCCTGTGGTACTGGGAGCGCGCGCGCGAATACGCGCAAAAGAAGATGAATTGGGCCGCATGGTTCTATTACCAGACGGCGGCGCCTTTGCTCGATCCGGCGGATTTCCTCACCAGTCCAAATCTCGAAAAGCTACAGCATGAGGCGGAACGGATACGGCCCGGTAATCTTCCCGGAGCTGCGCCGATGATGCTTGACGTGCACGGCTCCGCGTTTGCGATTACATCGATGAACACGACGGGAACGCTGGGCGGGCTGGACCTGGAGGTTCACTATGATCCCAACGCGGCGCAGTTGGCGCAGTTGCGCGATCCAACGGCTGCGCGGAAGCAGGTGATTGACGTGATGACAGCGTTGCTGGCGGCACATCCTGACCTGCGTGCGGCCTATCGCGGACTCTGGGTGCGCGCGGATCAAGGCGAGGTCTCTGTCTTTGCTTTGAATTTGCCGATGAATGAAATTGCCGCCGGGATGCAGCCGCCGACGGCGAACTCCGGTACTGTTGCACACTGAAAGTGACGTAGAGTGGAGATATTGCCGGCAGCGGCCAATTTATTTATGCCTGGGATGATTTTCTCAAGATCGCGCGCGCTCCGGTGGATTTTGCCGGTCATTCTGATGTTGGCCGGTTGGAGCGGATCGCCCTCCTTCGCCCAGACGCAGCCTGCGCCGACTCCATCATCCGCGCCCACGCAATCGAAAACCCCGGTTGTCACCTACGATCCGACGCAGCCGGAGGTTCAGCCCCGCCTTGATGTCGATCGCGATCCGGTGCTCTCGCCCGATCCGGTAGAAAGCGCGCCGACAGCCACGGAATCGTCCGCGGGCACGGGAAAGCCCGGGGAGTTTCAGAAAGGCAAGGGCGGCATCTTCACCCTGCATGAAGATGTGAATGAGGTGGTGCTGAACTGCACCGTGCTCGACGATAAAGGACGATTGGTCCCAGACCTGAAGCGCAGCGATTTCCGCGCATGGGAAGATGACGTCCCGCAGACCATCAACTCATTTCAGCACCAGGACTTGCCGGTATCGATGGGGATTCTCGTTGATAATTCAGGCTCGATGCGCGATAAGCGGGCGGCGGTCAATGCGGCCGCTTTGCAATTAGTAAAGTTGTCGAATTCCGCGGATGCAGCCTTTATCGTGAATTTTTCCGACAAGGCCTATCTCGACCAGGATTTCACCTCGAATATCGGCGCACTGGAACGGGGCCTCTCGCATTACGATTCCAAAAGCACCACGGCGTTGTACGATGCGGTGGTCGCTTCGGCCGACGAGCTGGCGGCGCATGCCAAACAGCCCAAGCAGGTGTTGCTGATCATCACCGATGGAGCCGACAACGCATCGCGGCTCAGCCTGGAACAGGCCATCCACCGGGTGCAGAACCTGGGCGGACCGGTGGTGTATTCCGTTGGATTGCTGTTCGGGGATGACAAGGAAGAATCGCAGAGGGCGAGAACCGCTCTCGAGACCCTCTCGGGACAGACCGGAGGGGTCGCTTACTTTCCGAGCTCGCTCGAAGATGTGGATGAGATTGCCGGCCAGGTCGCCCGCGATATCCGCGACCAGTACACCATCGGCTATCACTCGAGCCGGCCTATCAGTCAACGGGGCTACCGCACTGTTCGCGTCGAAGCCACAGGCCCCAACCACCGCACCCTGATCGTTAGAACGAGAAAGGGCTATTACCCCAGGCAAGCCCCCGGCTCTAATCCAAACCACACCGCTGCACGTCCTGTTGTACAACCTGCTCCGTAATCAGACGATGGCCAGCCTTTCAGCGCGCCACTTGTTACCGCAATTCCCATTTTGGAATGCTTGAATTGCAGCCCTTCCGGTCTGAGTTTTTCAACTCTAATATCTAAATCGTTTCGTACATTAAAATCCTAATGAAACGATTGGCATTCGTTCCCATCCTTCGCCCAGCACGGAACAAGAATCGATCCCATCGCTCTTTACCGTGTCCCTGTTATTTAAATCGAAACCTGCCGGCGATTAGGTTTCCCACTGAATTATTTTCGTTTTGATGTCATTTTATTGTGATACATTTCAGTCACGTATTCGCACGCGTAGTTTAACAAGCAATCCTCTCGCCAGGTTCTGCCCCAACAAGAGCCAGCTTGAAACATGTATGCATCGTTCCACTTGTTCACTAGGAGCCAGCCAATGACGTTTAGATTCATGAAAATATGGGTTCTGTTGCTGTGCAGTGTCTTCACTGCGGCAACCTTCGCACAAAACTCCAACTCGACCATTCAAGGTACCGTGCAGGATGTCAGCGGCGCCGTGGTGCCGGGTGCGACTGTCAATTTAAGCAACGTCGGCACCGGCCAGCAGCTCAGCACTACGTCCCGGGGCGACGGGTTCTACACCTTCACCAACCTGAGCCCGGCAGATTACAAGGTTTCCGTCACCGCGCCCGGTTTTGCCCAGTGGGTCGGCGTACTCACGCTGCGTGTTTCGCAAGCGGCGGAAGTGAATCCCAGCTTGACTGCTGCCAGTGTGTCGACGCAAGTCACAGTGAGAGATGTGACGCCTGTTATCGATCGGGTGAATCCGACCCTTTCCGATGTGAAGAATGCCACAACCATCGAAACCCTTCCGGTGCAAAATCGCAGCATTTTGAATGTCCTGGCCTTCAGTCCGGGCGTGGTGGCGGGCGGCTACGGCGGCTCCGGCGGAGGTTATACCCGTGTGAACGGCATTCCCGGCGGCTCGTTGGACTATCTTGTCGATGGTCAGACCATGTCGAACAAGTTCTCCAACGAACTACAGACCAATCCGCAACCTGTTCCAACCTTTCAGGAAGTTAAAATCATCACCGCCAACGGCGATGCGCAATATAGCCGTCCTGGAATTGTGGAATTAGTCACCAAGAGCGGCACCAATAACTTTCATGGCCAGTTTTTTGAACTGAACCAGAACAATTATCTTCGGGCGAAGGCGGCTTTTTCGGGCCCCACAATCAACTACCTGATGCACAACGAATTTGGCGGCCAGGTCGGTGGTCCGCTGTGGCTTCCCAAGCTTTACAACGGCCGAAACAAGACTTTCTTCTTTCTAGACATTGAAGGCATCCGCGAGAATTCTGCCGCTGTTTCTCAATTTTCCAATCCTCTGGCAGTTTGGAAGACCGGCGACCTTTCCACGCTGGTGGATAGCGCCAATGGCAGTCCGATTACGGTCTATGACCCTCTCACGACGAGCTTGAACCCCATAACGGGCGCCTATGAGCGTACGCAGTTCCCCGGTAATGTCATCCCGACCAATCGCATCAATCCGGTCGCAGCGAAAATCCTGACCTACCTTCCCGATCCCAATCTCAGCACTCCCTATTGGCAGGGCCCAAACTATGCTGTTCCAAACGAATCGTCATTCAATAACAATAATCTCTACACTGCCAAGGTGGACCAGTTGTTCGGTCCCAACCGCCTGGCAATGCGCTACACGTACACGTCCAGAAATACCCAATCGCCCTATACCCAGCTGAATCCAAACGTCGCCCAGGACGGCGGACACAATGGCGCGATTGTCTTCACCGAGGTGCTGGGGCCGCGGGCCATCAACGTTGTGCGCGCCGGCGTGCAATATAACCATAGATTCACCGGACCGAAGCCGATCAGTCCGCCCATCACGGAAACTCTGGGCTTGCCCACCTACCCGGATACGATCGCCTGGCCAGGTATCTTTCCGGGCGGAAATAACGACTTCGCTTTCTCCGGCATCGACCGCAACAACCCGAAGGACTATCCTGACCAGACCATCACCGCGAGTGACCAGTTTTCCTACAATCGCGGCAACCATCAATTGATGGCAGGATTCGATATCCAGAACTACAGGATCAACACTTTTGAGGTGGGCCAGCCGGGTGGCACGTATGCGGCGTCCGGTAATTTTACCGGGTTGCAGGACCCCAGCCAAGTGGCTGGCGGAACCTTCGATTCCGCCGTCCCCGACACAGGTGCGGGATTGGCGGACTTTCTGCTCGGCGATATGGATTATCTCCAGCAGAATATCTATCCCCACTATCACACGCGTCAAACGGAGTATGCCGCTTATGTTCAGGATAACTGGCGGGCCACGCAGAATCTGACCCTGAACCTGGGCTTACGGTGGGGTTATTGGTCGCCGTTTACTGATTCAAGCGGGTTGCAGTCCACATTGGATCCGAGTGTCCCGGGCGGCATGATCGTCTACCAGGGCAGCGGTGCTCTTCCGGCCCAAACCAGCCAGGCGTTGCTGGATTCCTTTCTGGCTGCCGGTCTGCCGCTGGAGTCCGCAGCCAAGGCTGGCTATCCGCTGGGCCTATGGAACATGCCAAAGAACAACTTCCAGCCTCGGGTTGGCTTTGCCTACCAGCTAAGCGCCAATAAGGTCCTGCGCGGTGGATGGGGTATTTATCAATGGGTATTTCCGTTGGGACAGTATCAACAGACCACCCGTAAGAACGTACCCTTCAGCTACTCCCTGGTGCTTCAACCGGGCCAAGTGAATGGCGCTGCCACAGATGCCGGCGCGGCAGAGCTGGAGTTTCCGATCGCCTCCAGCCAATACGGTGGTGCTCAGCCGCTGACTCAATTTATGCTGGGCTCTTCCACGTTAGTGCTCAACCCCACCGACTTGGTGCGCGGCAATGGCTTTGCAGAGACTCCCTTCGATCCCAATTTCAAACCGCAAACAGTTCAGGAGTACAACCTGACCTTTGCGGAGGAATTGCCGAAGCACATCGGATTCCAGCTCAGCTACATTGGAAACCACAGCACACACCTGCCGCAGCTTGACCCGATCAACTTCACAATTCCGCGCGAATTGTGTCCAAATCCGTCATGCACCCCCGCGCAGAGGCGCAGATTTCCCCTCTTTGCAACCTCTGGAACCAGTTCAATGAGCGAGCTCCGTTGGATCGGCTATGCCTACAACAATGAACTGCAGGCACAAGTGCAGCACACATTCGGCAATGGGCTGTTGCTGCAATCCTACTTTAC
This sequence comes from Acidobacteriota bacterium, assembly GCA_041690775.1. GTDB lineage: Bacteria > Acidobacteriota > Terriglobia > Terriglobales > Acidobacteriaceae > JAKAAZ01. The sequence goes on from JBEPVW010000099.1 coordinate 7,022, forward strand.
CTGGCAGCGTACTTTGACCACGACGGAAAACACAAACCTCGGCACTCTGGGGAATGCGTCGGAAATGTTGCCGTCGGCATTGACCAACAATGCGCCGGATTCCGAGCGCCTGCGCGCTGTCTACGCTCCGGACGGCACTCTACCTACCAAAACCTTCAGCCTCAACGCTCATTACGAATTTCCTTTCGGGAAAGGCAAGAGGTATTTAGGCGAATCCCATGGCTTGGTCAACGCACTGGTGAGTGGATATAACATCTCTCCTTTTTTCCTATGGCACAGTGGCCTTTACTTCGCACCTTACTACACCCCATTTGGTTCAGCCGTTGTTCTGGCGCCGGGCAAAACAGGCATTCTCCCCGCAGGCCAGAGAACCCGCAGCCGGTGGTTTGACCCAAGCCTCGATCGTGCGGATTTGGGAATACCATATACCGGTCAGACCTATATCCAGCGTGCCAACACTCTGGATAACGATTTCCGGAATAATGTTCCCAGAAATTACATGACAGGCCCGGGTTTCAACGAACTGGATGCGACGATCTATAAGCTCACGCCGATCACCAAAGGTACGGTGCTCGACATTGAAGCCCAGATCTTCAACGTCTATAACCATCAGAACCTGGCGCTGCCAAATACCAATAACAGCGGCAGAATAACCGCTCCACTCAGCGGCTGCTTGCCGGGGTTGATTCAGCTACAGGCCATGTTCATCTTATAACTCGGTCCCATTGCAATCCCTCGGGCGGCCCGCTAATTTCGCGGGCCGCCTTTTCCTTTTTGTGCTGATAGCTCATACGGAAAAACAGTCGTGCCGGAACAGATAAGCATGCCGAAAAACGAGCGCCACCAGGGGTACAACGTGCTAACTATGGTGCCTGGGGAGGGATAATTAGGTAAACCAGCTGTCCTCAGCTTCTACAGAAAACCTAAAACTGTATTTGGATGAGAGTCGATGCGAGCAATCTCAAGGCGGGATATTTACTGGAGTTCTGACAACGTAAGTGCTGGGCAGGCTCAAAACAAATCCGTCTTCCCGAACGAAGCGAAGAACCGTGTAGCTGCCGGATAACCGCAAATCCATCGACGGAGTTATCCCTAAGCGTAGCCGAAGGCCTGGAGACGGCAAGTGAAAACGTTTGTCATCCCGAGTTTTCGCATAGGCGAGAATGCAGTGCAGAGACCTGCGGCTTTTGCTTTATACCAACGCGAGTCGCTATAGAAGACTATAGCTCTGGCCTGCCCTACAGGTCTTCCAGCCCATCGGCTTCTACCACTGCACTCCAGGGTACAAGCTCGGGAGGCGATACCCGCGATAGAAATAATTGGACTGCACCGTCAGATTCCACACCGTTTGCGGATTGCTCTGATTCGTTACCTCAAAGACTTGAGAACTGGTGCCCGGAAGCCCACACAAATCATATTCGACATTGCCATTCGCGAGCATCTCGGCATTTCCACCGAAGAAGTTATACAGACTTGTCGGCACAATCTGATGGAACTGCAATGTTGCTGTCTTTGCAACTTCATCGACCTGCAAGATAGGTACGGTGCTATAGAGACAAGGCGGAGCGCCGCTGGTCCCGCAGTTTACTCCCGCGGGGAAAAGCCGGAAATTGCCGTTATCCATCAGGACCAGGCCAAATGTACCGCTAGTATTTGGTGTTGTGAAGGCAGGCCAATGCTGACCGTAGAACCAGTCCGTCGGGTCCGTTCCGCCAACCAGTTTGAAGTCTCCCCCCTCGCCAAGACGCCAAACTATGTCACCCGTTCCGGCGCCGTTGTTGTAATCCACTTTCACCACCCAGCTCTGGTGGCGCATGGAAACCAGCAGGTTGCCGTCGTCCTTGGAATAGACAATTGCGTTGGTATGCGTCCAGTCAGGAAAAGCCGTAGGGTGCCGATTGACATCCAGATGATCGAATTCATTCCAAACCCAGGCCACATTCAAATTCGTATCCAGATCGACAATCACATCGCCTAATACCTGAGTGGGCGTTGTCTGGCCGTTCAATACTACGTTTTTGAAAGTGTTGGTCAAAAGCAGCCAGTGCCCATTCGGCAGCACCGTTATTTCGTGGTGAAAGGTCAAGAGCGTCAGGTTGTAGTTTGCGGCCGCCAACTTGGCGTTCAGTTGATCCATTGTGATTTCTTTGATCGTGTTTCCGGCCAGATCGAACTCGCGCAACAGATTGGCCGCTCCCGGCGGCACGCTGGTATGCAATACAGTTGAAGATGCCACGCTGGCCAGGGCAATAAAATCGCCATTGCTCATTTGCTTCGGCGCATACCATTGCGCACCGCCCAGCGGAGTCGTGGGGTTATACGTCCAGATCACGTTCCCCGATAGATCAGTCGCCACGACGGCTGGCGATCCGGCAATCGGATTCAACATCTCGATTCCTGGCTGCGGTGTCTGTCCCGCAGTGGTCGTGGCCGTAATCTGCGACTGCAGGTTTCCCGGCAACGCGCCGGTCGTAAAGGTATGGTCGGCATCACTGGCCGATATGCCATTGGAAAACGCCACCGAAGCGCGCATGTGGTAAGCCGTGTTGGCAAGCATTCCTGCGACTTCGATGCTCACCGGACCGCCGCCGCTCGGCGTCGGCTGGCTCCAGGTCTGAAATCCGTATTGGCCGGTGGTGCCAAAGCTGACCGTCACTGTTCCGGCAAAGGGAGGGGTGATGGTGTAGAGCGCGACTTGCGGGTTGGCGGTCGCAATAACGGTTCCCGCCCCCATCGCCGCGGCTGTGCCCGTGAGGCTAACCATTGAAGGATCGTCCGCATCCGCGTCGCCAAAATTCAGATTGAGGGTTGCCATCTGCGCAGCCGGTGCGGACGCGACCGTCGGAGTATAGCTGACCACAACGGGGCAACTGGCTCCGGGGGCAAGCTGCGTGCGACAGGATTGCGCTGGGAGAATTGAGTAGCTTGGATCGCCGGTCACAGTCGGATTCAGCGTCAGCGGTATCGTTCCCGCATTGCTCACCTGAACGGCAGTTTGCTGCGAAGGGTTACCGACCAGGTTCTCCCCGAAATCGAATGAAGTACCGCTCAATGCAACCTTGGTGGTGGTCGGCGGAACGGCATTGATAGAGCCAAGCCTCGCGCTCGGCCCGCATCCCGCCAGCACAACCAGAAAAAACATAGCGCAGCAGCGCCCTAAAATATTCTTCGCCATGGTCTCCAGAACTCCCGATACTTCAAAATATCCGTTGCAATTTTTATAGTCAGTTTGATTGAATTTAACATTAAAGATGACTTTAGTTTCCGTGCGGCAGCATGGATGCGTAGATTTTCTGTTAGGTGTATGCATATGCAGTTTGTGACAAAAGTGACTTCCGGATTTCGTTATTCTTCGGATCGCCGAGGAGGCTACGCCTCATGACGCTGTCCGCAGCGCCCTGCGAACTTTCAATCGTGATGCCTTGCCTGAACGAGGCGGAGACGATCGGCACATGTGTCAACAAAGCATGGGCCGCCTTGCGGCAAGCGGGCATCGATGGGGAAGTGATCGTAGCCGACAACGGCAGCACGGACGGCTCGCAGCAGCTCGCTTTGGACCGCGGCGCCCGCCTGGTTCAGGTTCCGGAGCGCGGCTATGGAGCGGCATTAACTGGAGGCTTTCAGGCCGCGCTCGGACGCTATCTCATCATGGCCGACGGGGACGACAGCTACAACTTCGCCCACGTTCCCCGCTTTCTTGAAAAATTGCGCGGCGGTGCGGACCTCGTCATGGGCAATCGTTTTCAAGGCGGGATCGAACCCGGCGCCATGCCTCCATTGCATCGGTATTTAGGAAATCCAGTCTTAAGTTTTCTTGGCCGCCTCATCTTCCGCGCCGACTGCGGCGACTTCCATTGCGGGATGCGCGGCTTGTCGAAAGACGCATTTCAACGCATGGGCCTTCGTTGCACCGGGATGGAATTTGCCAGCGAAATGGTTGTCAAAGCGACCCTTTCCAACATGCGGATTGCTGAGACCCCGACCACGCTTTCTCCCGATGGACGCACCCGCGCTCCGCATTTGCGTACATGGCGGGATGGCTGGCGACACCTGCGTTTTCTCTTTTTGTACAGCCCGCGCTGGCTGTTTCTCTATCCGGGAATCATGATGATGATTGTCGGCATCGCCACCACAGCGTGGCTGCTCCCTACGCAACGCATGGTCGGGCCATTCTCACTCGACGTTGACACGCTGGTCTATGCGCTGGGGCTGGTCCTGATCGGTTTTCAGGCCATCGTGTTCGCCGTTTGCGCCAAGGTCTACGGAATTTCTCGAGGCCTGTTGCCCAACCGTTCATGGGTACAGAAGACGCTGCAGCGCTTCTCGTTGGAGAGAGGATTGCTGGCAGGCGTGACGCTCACCGTGGCTGGGCTTGTAGCCGGCGTATACGGAGTCCATATATGGCGGGCCGCCGGGTTTGGAGATCTCGATCCCGAAACCATTCTTCGGATTACCTTGCCATCCTGCTGCGCCATTGTCATTGGCATTGAGTCGATCTTCGCCAGCTGCTTTCTTAGCGTGTTACAGTTGCCGAGCTCTCCGCACTCCGAACCCGCCGGTACCGAGTCTTAGTCGTGAGGCTTCGGAGGGGCGGGACTCTAGCCCCACGAAATAAATCCAGTGATGAGCTGGGCTTCAGCTTGACGGTCTTGTCCATAGATGCCGCTGCGCACCCAATACATTTCGGGACTGGAATCTGTCCTGGCGCTGTCGAGCGTAGCGCTCGCGTTCGCCGCGCCAGGGTTTGCGCAGCGGCTCGTTGGCCGACTTCGTTACGGGCCGAAACACAATCCGATGCATGAGTGGAT
>JBEPVW010000100.1:0-11545 GCA_041690775.1 Acidobacteriota bacterium
TTGGAGCCGGAGACCGTGGACAACAAGACCTTAAAAATGCATTGAACCAGCCGAACGTCGAGTGCGTCGCAGTTGCCGATGTCTACTCTCGCCGCTGCGACCAGGTAAAGGGCTATTTGCCCAACGTTAAGACCTACGACGATCCTATGCGTTTGCTGGACCGCAACGATATCGACGCCGTGATCAATGCAACCCCTCAGCATCTGCATGCAAAATATTTTCTCGCTACGCTGGCTGCGGGAAAGGATCTCTATTCAGAAAAGACCATGGCATGGGACATTCCCGAAGTCACCACCTGTCGAAATGCTGCCAAATCCTCAAAGCAGGTCGTACAGATTGGGATGCAGGACGAAAGCTCTGGTGAGCTGGCAGACGGAAAGAAATGGATTCAAGATGGGTTGGCTGGAAAAATAACCCTGGTCGAATCATGGATGAGCCGCAATACCTTGCTGGGTCATGGACAGTGGGTTCGCCCGGTGCCGAGCGACTGCAATCCCGACCATGTAAATTGGGATTTGTTTCTCTCCGGTCGTCCGAAATTTCCGTTTGACGGCTACAAATTTATCAACTGGCGTCTCTTCTGGGAATTCTCCGGAGGAAACATTACAGAGAACTTTGTCCACCAGATTGGGTGGATCATCAGCGCCATGAATCTACAACTGCCGAAAGCCGCCACCATGATGGGCGGTGTGTATTCAGAGAAAGATGGACGGCAAGTACCGGATACGATCAATGTCTCACTGGAATATCCGAATGACTTGCTTGTCGTCTGGCAATCCACCTTCAGCAATGAACGGTATGGCCTGGGAGAGCGCTTCCTCGGAGATAAGGGAACAGTCGAGCATGTAAGCGGCTCAAACGATATGGAAACGGGCCAGCACAGCACGAATGATGCAAACCCGGACGACGAGAATGCCCCTGGACCCATCAATTACTATCCCGAGAAGTTGAACAATCCAGGCGGTGTCCGGCTCAAAGGGAAGAATCCCGGCGTCAATCATATGGCCAATTGGATGGCCTGTATCCGTGATCGCCGGCAGCCAAATGGAACCGTCGAAATCGGTTACTTGGCAGCGGTCGCATGCCACATGTCGAATCTGGCATACAAGCAAAAGCGCCGGGTTACGCTGGAAGAAGCGATGGCCGCAAAGCCCGAAGCCTGGATGTGAGGGGCTATCACGCTACCGAGAAAACTCGCCTCGCCTCAACTCGACTTACTGAACGAATGCGCGGTTCGCCCTTTCCACCTGCAGCGCTCCGCTCAGCACGATATCTCCCGAAGATTTTCCAATCATGATGTCAAAGGTGCCCGGCACCACCGTCCAATGCATATCGCGATCAAGCAGAATTAGGTCCTCTGGAGTTAGTTTCATCGTCACCGTTTTCGTCTCACCCGGATTGAGCGCGACGCGCTGAAAACCTCGAAGCTGCTTTACTGGAATCGCCACCGGCGTATAGCGCTCATGCAGATATAACTGGACCGTTTCCACTCCGGGGCGCTTCCCCACATTTGTTACATCGGCACTTACCTCGGCGTTTCCACCTTGATCTATCTGTTCCGGGTTGATGCGCAAATTGCTGTATTTAAATTGCGTATAACTCAGCCCATAGCCAAACGGGTAGAGTGGCGTTCCGGGCATGTCTACGTATCCCCCATCATGACTCCAGCTCTGATGTATCCAATATTCTTTTGAGGGCTTGTAATTGTAGTAAGCAGGTAGTTGTCCAGAGTTGCGCGGAATGGTGATAGCCAGACGCCCACTCGGGTTATAGTCGCCGAACAGCACATCTGCAACTGCCTCTCCACCGCGTTCCCCCGGCTCCCAAGCCTCGACGATGGCAGGAATGTGATCTACCTCCCAGGGGATAGAAAGCGGCCTGCCGTTAATCAGCACCAGCACTACAGGCGTGTCCGTTGCCTGGATAGCCTTGATCAGATCTTCCTGTGCACCGGTAAGATCCAGGCTGGCCACGTCGTAGGCTTCCCCATCGGTCGGCGGAACGTCGCGCTTCCCAGCGTTATTCGGGTGCTCGCCAACAACGACGACCGCTATGCTGGCCTTCCGGGCTGCCTCAACCGCCTCTGCAAAATCTTTTGTTCCGCCAATCACGTCACAGCCGTGAACATAGTTGACTCGCGTACCGGGTGAAACCTTTTGTCGGATTCCATCAAGAACCGTAACCACCTTCTGAGGCACACTAGACGGAGAGTAATCACCCAACTGATTCCACTTGTCATCCGCATTCGGGCCAATTACTGCGATGGACTTGATGCCTTTCTTCAGCGGAAGCAAATCATTCTCGTTCTTTAGCAGAACGATGCTTTCCCGGGCAGTCCGCAGTGCGAGTTGCTGATGTTCTTCTGAATGGATAACTTGCTCGGCCTGGGCCAGGTCGGCGTAGGGATGTTCAAATAGTCCCAGGCGGAATTTTAGTTCAAGGACTCTTCGCACTGAGCGATCTATAAGTGCTTCGGATACTTTCCCTTCGCGGACATTTTCAACTAGCGGCCCCATATAGGCCGGCTCGTACGTAATGTCCACATCCACACCAGCCCAGAGCGCGAGAGCACCCGCCTCCTTCTGGTTCGAAACAATGTGTTCATAGATGAGGCTGTCGAACCCGTCACCTTCACTTTCGACAATTCCCCGGAAGCCCAGCTCGTTACGAAGTATCTGCGTGTTCCACTTCTCCGACGAGTGTTCTGGGACATCATCGATCTCAGGATATCCGGCCATAACGCCCAAGGCCCCGGCTTTGAACGCTGCAATCCACGGCGGCAGGAAGTTTTCCCGAATGTAGCGCTCCGATAGTTCGATAGCTCCACGCTCCATGCCGCTGACAGGTTCACTCTGAGTCGGGAAATCGGTCATCAAAGCCGCAACCTTATCCGGAGCATCTACACTCGATCCTTGTGCGCCCCGCACTATGTTCTCGGCAATCCGCGAATAGAGATACGGATCTTCCGTGTAGGCCTCCATATTGCGCCCCATCCGCGGATCGCGATCTGTCTCCAGCACCAGTGTCGAAAGAACATGGATGCCGGTAGATCTTGCCTCCCGGGCTGCGGCCGCATAGATGGCTTGAACCAAGGGCATATCGAAAGTGCTGCCAATCGATAATCCTTCGGGAAAAACCGTTGCTCCGGGGAACATTGCTCCATGAGTTCCCTCCTCATCTTCCAGAAGAGGTATCTTCAACCGCGTTTGTGCAAGCGCGATTTTTTGAAGCTCATTAAAGTAGTTCACTTGCTGCGGGAGATTGTTCAACTTAATCGTATTTGCAAGCGTAAAGAAGCCAGAACCCGGACCGATCTCGGCAGTATACGTCCCAGCGGCAAACTTCCTTGCTGCCTCCATTTTTTCCGGAATCGTCTTCCCCAGTTGATCGACATAGCCGCACGGAAGGTTTAGTTGGCCAATCTTCTCCTTAAGTGTCATGCGCCGCATCAGGTCATCTACCCGCGCTTCAATCGGTTCTTTGGCGTTGAGATAAAGAGGAGCAGATGGCCGGGATTGTGCAGCAGCCTTCCTCCAGCATGGAAGCGCCACGAATAAAATGAGGAGCAAAGTTTTGAAACCGATACTTCTCCAGCTCGCCATCGAAGTCTCCAATCTGTCTGGACAGATCAAACAGCACTTAGCCCCGGCCCTGTAAGGTTGGCAGTATGCAGCTTGCCATCTCGAACCTCAAACAATCCTGGAAATCTTTTGAGCCACGGCTGGTTTGCTGACGGAACATATTCGCGTGCGTTGGATTCAAGCGTATCGATTGGGGAGACATGGGCGGCAATGCCAGCGGACTGAATCAGCGACGCCCCAGGACAAGTTAAATCCTGCGCCGTCATATACATTTTGAACTCTTGCGCAGCCGCATTCAGCACCATAGATTGGCTCTGGCCTTTGCATGCCTTCAACGCCACCCCCGTATACCCTATTTCTCGGCCACGCAACAGTGCGTCGAAACCTGTCAGCGATTCGTCCATCACCACGGGTTTTAGTTTGGAAGCCCTGAAAAGCAGTTGTGTTGGAGTGGCGACAAGATCCCGCCGAGTCGGCTGCTCGATGAACGTAATACGTTCATATCCGCCGGGCGAACCTTTCTCAATCCTACCCATGAAGTTGAGCAAGTAGTCGACATCTGGACACTGCTCGTTGAAATCTAGTGAATAATGCCATTGGCGAACGCCGCGATGGGTTTCAACTTCCGTCGTTACGCGATCGATGTGCAATACTCGCGCAACATCGGCTTCAAGATTATTGCCGTTGAGTTTTATCTTAAGATGGGTTAGGCCGTCCTCAACAATCCATTCGCCGAGTGTCTCCGGCAACCCATCATTCAGTCGCTTTTTTACATCGGACGAATCAATCGGATCGGCGGCGCCGACAGAGTGGTTGCACCACAGCCATGGCTTCGGAGCACGCAGAAGATACCGGTTGGGAAACTTCCCTTTGAATTCCGGTGCAAGATAGTGGCCCAGGTCGTGACTCATAAATTCCGGACCATAAGTTAGATAGCAATTAAGATTGTGCGCCTTCCCAAATGCGTCATGGATGGCGGCGTCGAACGGGCTTGCAGTGACCAGTGTGCAGAGCTTTGGGATCGGCTGATCCAGGTGCATCTCATGCGTAACTTCCGCAGCGGCATGAAGGTACTCAGGCTCAAGCGTGAAATTAATATCGATCGGATGACCGGATTCCTTATACTCAGCGGTGATTTTCTGGATGCGCTCCGCAAGCCGCTTCATCGCCTCGAGCGTTGTGTCATAGGAAAGAGTTTTCGATGGGAATGACCATTCATTTCCCATTGTCATCGAGCCGAAACCTTTGCCGACGCGACCGGCAATCGTTTCCACCGTGCAATGAACGTTTAACAGCGTCACAACGTTTGCGCTGCGACCCCCAAACTCATACGGACTGCGATAAGAAAAATCCTCATAGCTGACATGAATTTCCTTGACGCGAATATCGCTGGATTTGCGCTTTGGAGCGGCTAACATCAGGCCTGATGTTAGAGGCGAAAGGCAGAGGGTCCCTGCGGAGGCAGCCTTCAAAAACTTCCGCCGAGTAATTCTAGAATAGGTCATCGAATTACCTCCTTCCGATTAACGTCTCTAAACCTCTGCATACGCCTCGCGCAGCAGCGATTTCAGATAGTCCAGGTTCTCTTTGGCGGCCGACATAACCTTGGGAACTGCCGCGCGCGACACTGCGATTCCTTGATTGTCCGCAACGCCAGGAATAGAAAATTCCTGCTGCAATGAAATGGGCCCGTTGAAGTTCGATTGCGCGAGAATATGCAGAAACTCTCTCCAAGGAATCATTCCCTGCCCCATGGGGCAAGTTTCAGCGTGCCACCGGCGTGGGCCGATTTGTTTCCAGACAAAATCCTTCGCCCCGATCATTTTCAAACGAGGCATGACCAGGTTCGTCGCGATCTTCCATCCGTTTTCTCCAAGGTCTATAGCAGCGTGACCTACGTCAAAATAGAAACCGCACCAGCGCGGATCGAGTGGCTCAATCACCCTTGCCATGTCCCATATTGGATCTCCGATGTAATCCGTATGGTTGTGGTAGCCCACCTGAATTCCATGTTTCTCGGCAAGCTCCACGAGGCCGCGAAACTTGCGTCCAGCCTGATCGAGTTCTTCTAAAACATTGACAAACTTATAGTGGTAATACCCCGGCTTTACGAAAGGAATAGAGAGCTGACTTGCTGTTAGCAGTATCGGGTCAGCAGTAGGCTCGTCTGCTGTTAGAAGCTCGGTGCTGATCATTGGGACTTCAAGTCCCTCCGCGCGGATTGCCGCCACCGCTTTCGGAAGATCTGTCGCCACACGCTCAGGTAAAATATGCCCCTCGGATCGAACCGTTAAATCAATTCCGTCAAAACCCGCGTGCTTGGCGCTTTGCGCGAGCTCGCGCCAGCTTAACTGAGGAACCGGCTTCGAGAATAGACAAAGTGTCCCCCGAAAAGGTCCTCTCGCCCGAGTCTGCGCGATCGCTGGCCACGCCGATAGCGAAACGGCGCCCGACATCGCGGTCGCCGACGACGCTTGAAGAAATTCACGTCTTGAGAATTGTTTGTTCATAGGTCTTATCCACTCATGGCAAGCTGAAGCCGAGAATATTTGGACCGACTGCAAGCACTACGAACTGCTTTCCGTTTACGGTATAAGTCATTGGCGAGGCCTTGTTTTCTCCATTAGTGGGAAAGTGCCACAACATCCTCCCACTGCCGGCATCGGCGGCGACAATAGCGCCGCTTGGGTCGCCATAAAACAGCAGCGCGCCTGCTGTCGCTAAGATGCCTGCATCTCTCTTCCCATCGGCCGGTCCAATCTGTGGAATCTTCCATGCGATCTTTCCGTCGTCAATATTCAGCGCCTCTAGATATTTCTTTGGGAGTTCCTCCTTGAGAGGCTTTTCCTTCGGATTAGTAGCTGAAAGATTCACCACGCACTCTTCGGTTGCCATGACGTAATAAAGGCGGGTCACCGGGCTGAATGCCGTCCCATTCCAGTTCGCACCAGCTGCCGGACAAACTATCCCATCTTCGGGCAGGCGCTGGGGACGACCATCTGAACCAATACCGCTGGCCCAGGTCACCTTCACAAATGGCTGGGCCGTCAGAACGTGCCCATCCGTGCGATCCAACACATAGAAGAATCCATTCTTATCCGCGTGCAACAAAAGTTTTCGTGGCTCTCCTCGATAGGCTGTGTCCACCAGCACCAGCGGCGCCGTTGCATCCCAGTCGTGAACATCATGAGGAGTTACTTGATAAAACCATTTGAGCTTGCCGGTATCCGGGTTCAGGGCCAGAATGCCATTGGTGTAGAGGTTATCTCCCGGCCGATTTTGGCCATCGCCATCGGGATGTGGATTGCCCGTGGACCAGTAGATCGTGTCCGTCTCCGGATCATAGGAGCCGGTGACCCATGTCGACCCTCCTCCCGTTTCTGACGGATTGCCTCCCCAGGTCTCAGCCCCCGGCTCGCCCTTGCGAGGAATTGTCCAGTGTCGCCAAATGCGTTTTCTATCGGAAGCTCGATAAGCGGCCAGAAATCCGCGCACGCCCCAGTCGGCACCAGCAACTCCGCCGATCACCATGTCCTTGACCACAAGCGGCGCCACTGTCCCGCCATAGCTCATCGGTTTATCCGGCATCACGGCTTCCCAAACTAACTTTCCCGTGATGCGGTTCAGGGCAATCAGATGAGCGTCATCTGTCACCATGAACACCTTGTCTCCGAGAATGGCAAGACCGCGATTTGAAGCGAGCGCCGCATCTCCAACCAACCCGGGTGTACGCGGGCGCGAATACAGCCAGATCAAATGGCCAGTGCTGGCGTCCAGCGCGAATGCCTGTTGCGGACCCGTGGCATACAGAATGCCGTCAGCAACCAGTGGCGCCGTCTCCAGCCCGAAGTACTGCATGTTCTCTCTGAAATAGGAGCTGTCGGGATAAAACTGCCTCCAGAGCGGGACCGTATAGATCCATTTCAATTGCAACTGATTTACATTGCCGGTATTGATCTCCGCCAGCTCGCTGTATCGATTCCCGCTCACGCTGCCGTTATAGGTCAGCCAGTCACCCGACGCAGGGTGAAGAATGTCTTGGAATGAAATTCCGCTGGACTCAGAAAACTCTGTGATCTGCGCCGTTCCAGGCTTTACTCCGGCCAGTCCGCTGAGATAAGCCATCAGGTTCTGCAGTACTTTGGGACTCGCATTTACCGGCGGCATCGCCGACTGCTGATCATTGCTGACGGACAAAACCTCATTTTCTTTCAGCAAGTGAAAGCGGCCCGTCAGATCCTGCAGTGCAATTTCAACATTGCTCCGGCTTCGTTCGAAACCGCGAAGGGTCTTACCATCGCGCAAGTGCACCGTCACGAGCTCGTAGCCGGGAGTAACGGGAGCCCCGGGATGTAACAGCGACGCTCGAATCTCCGCAGTCGTCCTCTCGATTGCGACATTCGATAAATCTGGACCCACCGCTGCCCCCCTGCCGGAAACCATGTGGCAGGAGGCACACTTACCCGCGCCAAAAAAATATTGCTCTCCAGCAGCGCGGTCCCCGGAGACAGTGTTTTCGACAGCCGGTAAATTTAAAGATTGAATCAATGCGGCAAGAGCATCCAGTTCGCCGGCCGGCAGATTGAAGGCCGGCATACCGCGCGATGGAATGCCGTTGTGGATCACATTGCGGGACCACGAAACCGGTTTTCCCCGCAGGTCCTTGTTCCCCGCCAATGATGGACCGTACTGGCCGCCATGCGCGTCCGCTCCATGACAGACGGCACAATGGACTGCAAATATCTTTTCTCCCTCATGAATCGTGGATGGAGATTTTGTGGAGGAGCTTTGACCCCACAATCGCGCCAGACTGAGGATAAGGACCAGAATCGGCACAACTCCACGCAACACAACGCTCTGAACAAATGAACAACTTCTGCCCGAGAAAGTATGGCGTCTAAGCATTTTATGAAGGAAGTCTTGAGTTTGGCGCTGCGTATCTCTGTATCAGTAGCAAATATAAAATAATACTACCTCTAAACAATCCGAAAGGAACATAATTCTACTAATTTCGGCGTATGGTTCAACAGCCAAACCAATGGCCAAATGGACTGCGTCAGAACGCGTCTCGGGCAGGTCCGAACCTCTACGACTCGCTGAAATCGATCATCTTGGGCCTTCTACGAAAGCCGCGCGTAGACAATCCCAGATAGATGACCCCAATCAGAAACCAGATCCCCCCAACAATCTTGGCGAGCTGATTCAGGTTCCACCAGATCAACGCACAGAACCCAAAACCCAGCAGAGGCAGAATCATATCGACAACGATCCGCGGTGTCCGCTCTTTTCGCCGCAGCACCGTGAACTGCCAAAACACCGACAGATTTACACCCATAAAGGCGAGAAACGCGCCAAAGTTCAGCAACTCCCCCGCATGCTCATAGGCGTTGCCAATGTAATTCAGCGTGATCGCTCCGACATAGGCGATCGCTCCCACCAGAATGACGTTATAGGTGGGAGTGTTTGTCTCAGGATGAAGATGAGCAAAGAAGCCGCGCGGCAGTACGCCATCCCGTCCCATCCCAAACAGCAGTCGCGCCGCCCCCAGGCCGCCGGTCAAGCCGCTGCCCAGTGCCGCCAGGATCAGAACCGCCCCCATAGCCTCAAACAACCCCGTGCCGCCCACGCGGCGACATACATCCATGAATGCGGTTTCAAGATTCGCAAAGGTATGCCAGTCGGGCCAGACACGTTGTCCAAGATAGACCTCAACCCCGCTGAAGATGCCGGTAAGTACGCACACAAGAACCGTCGCCAGCAGCACATTGCGCCGCGGATTCTCTACGTCTTCCGATAAAGTCGTAATGCCATCGAACCCAATATAAGTGAGTGCCGCAAAGGAGGTAGCGCCCCAGATACGACCAGCGCTGAATGTCTTTGGATCATAAAAAGGCTGGGTGGAAAAGATGCCAGCCCAGCGATTCAGATGAAACAGATAGCCCACAGCAAGATAAAAGAAAGCAGCAATCACCGCGCACATCGCCACCAGCAAAATCTTATTTGTCCGCGCCGAAGCCTTGATTCCGCTCAAGTTCAGCAGAGTGATAAAGGCGGCAACAATCAAGGCGGTAACCGGATAGGGAATCGCATGAATGTAGCGACTCTGCAGCGCTACGGAAATCCATATTACGTTGAGCAACGGCTGCAGAATGTAGTCCAGGAGCATCGCCCACCCCACCATAAATCCAAGATGAGGATTGATCGCCTTTCCCACGTACGTATAGGCCGATCCAGCGGAAGGATAGATGGCTGCCATCCGTCCGTAGCTGACGGCAGTCACCACCATAGCCAACATCGCGACAAGGATGGTTGTCACTGTATGGCCGTTTGAGAGTTTCTGTGCGACTCCAAATAATGGAATAGGAGCAGTCGGCTGAATGAGCACCAGCCCATAGAAGATAAGATCCCACAGTGTCAGGACCTTTCTCAGGCGGAGCGGGTTCATTGGCGGCGTTTGAGATGTACCCGGCATATATTCCCACGCTCGCCAACATACAACGACTCGCGATGCCGATTACTATCTCACGCGCCCGCGTGTCCAGCATAGTGAAATTGAATTTCTCGGCAACTGATAAACTTGAAGATGAGCACAGCGTTTTCCGCGAAGGGGAGAAGCACCATGACAGATCACAAGAAGAATGGCAGCGAGGGCCACGGAAACAGCAACGGAGCGGGCAACGGATTGCGCCTGAAGATTGGCCTCGCGGAGATGCTGAAAGGCGGCGTCATCATGGACGTCATAAACGCGGAGCAGGCCGAGATCGCCGAGAAGGCCGGCGCCGTAGCCGTGATGGCGCTCGAACGCGTGCCGGCGCAGATTCGTGCCGAGGGCGGCGTGGCCCGCATGGCCTCCCCCAAGATCATCAAGAACATTATGGCCGTCGTCTCCATTCCGGTGATGGCGAAATGCCGCATTGGCCACTTCACCGAAGCGCAGGTTTTGCAGGAGCTCGGCGTCGACTTTATCGACGAGTCGGAAGTGCTGACTCCGGCCGACGAACTCCACCACGTAGACAAGCACGCATTCAAGACGCCGTTCGTCTGTGGCGCGCGCGATTTGGGAGAAGCCCTGCGCCGCATTGCAGAAGGTGCAGCCATGATTCGCACTAAGGGCGAAGCGGGAACAGGCGATGTGGTTCACGCAGTGAAACATCTGCGCCAGATCGTAAAAGATATGCGCCAGTTGACCGTGATGAGCGAGGAAGAGTTGTTCGCCGCGGCAAAGGAACATCGCGCGCCGTATGAGCTGATCCGCATGGTGGCGAAGACCGGCAAGCTGCCGGTACCGAATTTTTCCGCAGGCGGCATTGCGACTCCAGCGGATGCTGCGCTGGTGCGCCAATTGGGAGCAGAGGCCGTTTTCGTCGGTTCGGGAATCTTCATGCAGGACTCCTCCACCTTCGCCAGCAGCGAGGAAGCCGAAACCCGCGCTCGCGCAATCGTTCGCGCGACCACTTTCTATGACGATCCGAAAGTATTGGCGGAGGCCAGCGAGGAATGTACCGGCGCGATGAAGGGGCTCGCGATTGCAGCGTTGGACGCCGCCTCCATGATGCAGACCCGCGGTTGGTAGTGTGCAGTTCCCTCGTGCAGTGCAGAAAATGTTGTCATCCTGAGCGCACCGGGGTCCCCGGCGACAGGTCTTCGTCGCTGGGGTGGGAAGTGAAGGACCTCGCGGTTCGCCGCCACAGCGATATCTCTCGCGCAGCTCGGAATCCCAAAGTTTCATTCTGCGCAGCGTAGCAATCGAACATTCTTATGTCACATTCTTCGCGGAACCATTCTCCGATCATCGGCGTGCTGGCATTGCAAGGTGATTACGCGTCTCACGCCCAGGCGCTCGAAGATATCGACGCGAAATCGAAAATGGTACGCACGAAAGAAGAGCTGGCGCAGGTGGATGGCCTCATCCTCCCCGGCGGCGAATCGACGACATTTCTGAAACTGCTGGAGCGGGAGGGCCT
>JBEPVW010000101.1:0-11434 GCA_041690775.1 Acidobacteriota bacterium
GGTCCGCCGCCCACCGAGTGCCGACGGCATTGAACTAAGCGACGCGCTGGCACAACTGGCGGGGCCATTGTTTCTCGATATGGAAGACAATGCCGCCTTCTGGCAGCGTATCCGCGGCTCCCACGACGTTCCAACGTTTGGAAATTCCGAACCATCCGGAGACAATACTGAGACCGTCGATGTCCGACGCATGCTGGATGCATTCCAACTCGGCGTACGCAATCTGCGGGAGGTGTGGGCGTTGATCCTGCCTCCGGTTACATTGCTGGAGTTGGCGAAGCTCTCCCGCCTGGGGCCCGACGAGTTCCACATGGAGGACTCGCTTTGGGCTCGCATTATTTATGATTTTGCGCTGGCGCACAGATTGCGGAACATCCACCGGGGACATCTCTTCGGGGCGCTCACTCCGCTTTATCTGGGCTGGGTCGCCTCCTACGCGGTAGAAATCAATCGCAGCGGCATTGCCAATGCGCAGGAGCGAATCGAGCAACTGGCACGCACTTACGAGTCTGAGAAACCCTATCTCTTATCACGCTGGCGCTGGCCAGATCGTTTCCATCCTTAAGTCGAAGAACAGGAGTACGTCATGTGGGAACAGGTACATCAGGCGCTGGACCAATCGCTCCACCGGGCAGTCTTCAAGGTCGCCACTTTACTGCCGGGCGTTCTCGCGCTGGTGGTCGCCCTGGTGGTGTCCATCATCATTGGATGGCTTCTTGCCCTATTGGTGCGCCGTATCCTGTTGGCCATTCAGTTCGATACGCGGTTTGAAAAATGGGGAATTGCGCACGTCTCGGAATGGTCTTCTTCCAACACGCCGACATCTCTCGTAACGCGAATTGTGTTCTGGGCGGCCATCGTGATCGGCCTCTTTGTCGGGATTGCGGCCTTCGACGCGGCTTCCGCTTTCGGACTGTCGGCCTACATATTGGCCTATCTCTCCAAAATCATCGCCGCCGCCGTGCTGTTGCTGATCGGCATTGTCATCGCGCGATTTCTTTCCAGAAGCGTTCTCATCAACGGCGTGAACATGAATCTGCAACACGCCAGGCTGCTGAGTCTCGGCGTCAAATGGCTGGTGCTGGTGTTTACCGCGGCCATGGTTCTCGATCACTTGGGGATAGCCCGCAGCATTGTCGATATTGGCTTCGGCATCCTGTTTGGCGGCATCGTGCTGGCGTTGACGCTAGCCGTCGGGCTGGGCTCGCGCGATCTGGTCAGCCGATCTCTGGAGCGCGAGAAGGCAGCGCCGGAGGAGGACATCGTCCGGCATTTCTGACGTGCTGATTTCCGCATCCTTCAAAGTTGAAGCGGATATGATTTCCGCCGCCTGGCGGGAATTTCTTGATGGATTCATCTTTCTTCTGCAAACTGACAGCATTGGATCGTTTGCGGCGAGCAGTGGGCGACAACGTGCCAATCGAGATAGGACTTTCTGGAGAACGCTGTGCTGGTTTGTTGTATGCATCTTGTGGTGTGCACCTTGCTGGGTGCGGCGACACCCACAGCGGCACCGCTGCTGCCAGCTTTGCTCGCGTCTTCCCGCACTTATGTAACGAATCCAACGAACGACTGTGCTTCCTCGCCGGCGACCATCGGTGATACAGAAAAAGCCGCGGCACCAGCCGTTCTCTACGGTCCTCAACATGACGGAGCTGACGAAATGCAGGCTCCGAACAAGAAAGCCCAGCAAGCTCCCGACCATCCGTTCACTTTCTTTCGTCACCCGGACGATACCCGGTACTGGATCAGCGGCCAGGCAAATACCATCTACCAGATGCATGGGAATTTCCATTCGCCCTATCAGGGGGCGAATAGCTTCACCGCTCCATTTCAATATAAAGTTTCGGTCGTCGGTACGCTGATGCTTGCTTATCAGCTCAACCCGAATCCGCGGTATGAAACGGAAGTCATCTACAACGAAGAGAGCTCCGGTGGGCGAGGATTGAGCCAGGCGCTGGGCCTCGCCGGGTTCACCAATCTCGATGTCGTGCGCAATCCAAATCTGGGCCCGACTCCCTACATGGCGCGCGTCGAAATTCATCAGACGATTGGATTCACCGATGAAATGGTCCCGCAGGCGCGCGGACCTCTAGCGCTCGCGACCAGCGTTCCGGTGCGGCGACTTGAGCTTCGAGCCGGCAAGTTCACACTGCCGGACATGCTGGACTTGAATGCAGTCCTGAGCGACAGTCATCAGCAATTTACCAATTGGACTATCGACAACAATGGCGCGTGGGACTATGCCGCCGACACGCGCGGCTACACCTATGGCGCGGACTTCGAGTATCAGGACCGTAGCTGGGGAGTGCGCTATGTGCTGGCGCTGATGCCGACGGTGGCGAATGGAATCACGCTCGACTGGGCCTTGCGGCGCGCTCGCGCGCAGAACGCCGAACTGGAAATCCGCAGGGGAATTCTTCCGGGACGCGATGGCACTCTCCGCCTGCTGACCTACGGTAATAACGCGCACATGGGCGACTATCGCGAGGCGGTGATCCACTATTTTGATGGGTTGACGCCCACGCCGGAGATTACTTCCGTCGAACACTTCGGCGCTTTGAAGTATGGCTTCGATATCAACGTGGAGCAGAATGTCACGGACAATCTTCGTATAGCAGGACGTCTCGGCTGGAATGAAGGCCAGCATGAATCGTTTGCGTATACCGAAGACGACCAGACGTTCATGCTCGGCGGAGACTATGCAGGGTCGGCATGGCGGCGCAAACTGGACAAGGCCGGCGTGGCGTTCGTGACCAACGCGATCAAGAAAGACCACCAGAACTATTTAAAGTTGGGCGGCCTGGGATTTCTGCTGGGAGATGGCCATTTGAATTACGCGCGAGAAGACATTCTGGAAGCGTATTACAACGCGCATGCCTGGCGGGGCCTTTACTTTGCCATTGGCAACAGCTTTATCGAACATCCCGGCTACAACCAGGACCGCGGACCTTTTGATGTCGAGAGCGTGCGGATGCACCTGGAGTTTTAGAGCAAACTGGCCCGGTCAACATCTCGCGGTTTGCCGGCAACCGCGAGATCCTTCGCTGCGCTCAGGACGACAAGATGCCATATTGCCTTGCTTCGATCAATGTGTGGAGTGCCTTAAAACGTGGGATCTAGTTATTTGTGCGACGCTGATCGCGGGGCTTCGGGCAGCGTGTAGATCACTTCTCCGGGGCGGGTGTAGTGCATCTGCTCTCGCGCTTCGTATTCGATGGTGTCGCGGTCACTTTGCAAGCGCTGGTCGTGGAGCGCAAGACGCTGGTTTTCCTTTTGCAAACTCAAAATCTGCTGCTGGAGCTGCGCTGCCTGGCGCTGCTTGTGCTGGTACGCAACAATGCCGTCGTGACCGAAGATCGCGTAGCCGCCCAGGAACACGGAGAGTGCAAGCAGGACGACCGTTGCAGCTTTGCGCCGCATGCCCAGTACTCGCGCGGACAGGCGATGGGTCCAGTTCTCCGTCGGTCCGTCGAGAACTTGAGCCTGTAAATGACCCGGAATCAGTCGACGCTGCACTTCTTTTTGCGATACTGCATTCATTTCTGCATACCCACGGACAATTCCTTGTTTTGCATTACGTTTCATTCGATCACAATTCTTCGGTAACCCAGTGCTCCGCGGCCTTGACCAGCCGGGTTGAATCTTCCTGGGAACGTGCTTCCGTATAGGCGCGCACCACCGGCTCTGTCCCAGACAGGCGATAGCAAACCCAGGACCCGTCCTCGAAGATCAGCTTTAACCCGTCGGTGCGCACGACGCTTGACACCTTGCGGCCAGCTAGTTCCGTCGGATCACTCTTTAACTTCTCAGTGAATTTTGTTTTGGCATCCGTAGTCAAGTGAAAATTTTCGCGAACTGGATAATAGGAACCCACATCGGCAAAAAGCGCCTGAAGCTGCTCGCCCAGGGTCTTACCGCGCACGGCAACCATCTCCGCCACCAATAGGCCGGCGATGATGCCGTCTTTCTCCGGAACGTGGCCGCGAATCGTCAACCCTGCGCTTTCCTCGCCGCCGATGGCGATCTTGTCCTGATTGATCAGCTCACCGATGTACTTGAATCCCACAGGCGTTTCATAAAGTTGAACCTGGTGACGCTCGGCCAGCGCATTGATGAGGTTTGTAGTGGCGACGCTCTTCGCCACGCCATTGCGCCAGCCGCGAGACTCTACCAGATAGTCGAATAGCAGAGCGACGATGTAATTGGGCTGGATGAATGTTCCGTCGCGATCGACAATTCCGAAGCGGTCCGCATCGCCATCGGACGCGATGCCGAGATTCGCGCCGGTTTCGCGCATTTTTGCCTTGCAGTCGCCGAGCAAGGGATCGTCCGGCTCCGGCGCGTGTCCGCCGAAAAGCACATCGCGATAGTCGTGCACGCTGACGGCGGAGATGCCATGTTCGCTGAGCAACTGCTGAGCGTAGCCGCGACCTGCGCCCCAGAAGGGATCGACGACAATTCTCAGCTTCGCTTTGGCAATCGCCTTCAGATCGACCAACTCAGCCAGCCGCTTTAGGTAGTCCGGCTTCACATCGACCTGTATGAACTTCTTTTCCTCCGCGCCCGCCTGAGGAACGGTGTCGCCCAGCGCGGCAATCTCCGCCTCGATCTGCTTAGTTACCTCCGGCAATGCGGGTGCACCGTCGGGGGTGGAAAATTTAATGCCGTTGTATTCCGGTGGATTATGCGACGCGGTGAAATTGATCGCTCCGCTGGTTTTGCGCTGGCGTACGGCGTAGGAAATCGCGGGCGTGGGTGCGGCTTCTGTAATTACTTCCGGAGTTATGCCGTGCTCCGCCAAGAGCCGCGCTGCCTCGTCAACGAAGATTTCTCCCATAAACCGCGGATCGCGGCCAACGAGGATGCGGTGCTGCCCAGGCTGCCTGGAGACATATCCGGCGATGCCTACAATGGCGCGCCGAATGTTAGGGAGGGTGAATTCGTCAGCGACAATTGCGCGCCAGCCGGAGGTTCCAAAATGAATTTGCGTCGGCATAGCCCTCTATTTTCCTGAAAAACAAGAATACCGAATATTTGGATGCCATTGAACGACAGCGCAACGGCCAGACAGCGGATCATCGGTAAATCCTGGATAATTCTTGCTATGACCGATGCACGGATCGTGTTGACGACGCTTGACGATCTGGAGCGAGCGAAGGAATTGGCCCGCCAACTGGTGGAGTCGCGCCTGGCGGCCTGCGTGAATCTCATCGAACGCGTCCATTCCATCTACCGCTGGCAGGGCGAAGTGGAAACCGCCGACGAAGCGCTACTCATCATCAAAACGGCGGAAGAACGCATCCCGGCTTTAAAGGAAGCGATTTTGCGGCTCCATCCATATCAGACGCCAGAATTTGTCGTTTTGCAGGTGTCGGATGGCAGCGACGCGTATCTGGAATGGCTGCTGACCGCCAGCCGAGATGAAGCTCAGTAGCCCTGCCAGACTGGTTATTGTCCTTCTGGCTCCCTCTTTGTGTGACTTTGGGCTAATATTCACTTCCAAAATGGGACGATTTTGCTATGATGGCTGCACTTCAGCCTTTTAAATCCCCCCGTTCCAGGTGATTGTGATGGAGATACTGTACGTAATTGGCATGATCGCAGTTTTTGTCTTGTGTCTCGCTCTTCTCTCGACAGCGCGCAGGATTTTGCGCTCTTCCCCGCTCTCGAATGCACAGTTCGGCGCGTCCCGCATGTATGAGGTCGAGCATCCGGAGGAAGAAGCGCTCGCCGAGTTGAGTTCAGCCAGGATGGCGATATCCCGCATTGAAACTGAGTACGCCGGATCCGATCCTGTTGTCGATGAGATCGTCTTTCACGAAACTATCGTTGAAAGTGCTGAGGTCGCAATTTCTGAAACGGTCCTGGTGGAGACGATTGTCACCGAACCCGTCATTGCTACCCCAAGCCCACTGATAGCCGACTTCAACGACGAACCAGTGGACGCGAGCGGTTTCGAGCGGCCGTGGGTTCCCAAATGGGCCCGGTTCCACAAGCCCTCGCGCCAGACATACAACTACGCGTTGGAATGTGTTTTGCTGGGAGTGTCGGCCTGGGTTTTGATCAGAACGCAACGGAGCACCTTGCGGCTTCGTGCGCCGCAATCCGCCCGCGATCAGGTCGCCTGACGCATCATCCCGGCGAGAGGTGTTGAAGGCGGCATTCAACGGGAGTTTTTCGTCTGAAAAGCATTTTCGCCTCTCGCTGCTTTACTCTAGAAGCTGTCTCATAAATTGATTTTTCATTTCGAGCGGAACGCAGCGAAGTCCAGGAACCCGCTGTGTGCCGGCAAAACGCGAGGTCCTTCGCTCCGCTCAGGATGACACCCTTAGTTTATGAGACCAGCTCTAGGTCTGGGAGTGAATATGGCAACCGCGGCGGAGACGCAATCGGCAATACGGGAAATCAGCATCGCACACAGTCCGGATTCGGACGACGCTTTCATGTTCTATGGATTGGCCTCGGACAAGGTTCAAGTCCCCGGCTATCGTTTCAGCCATACTTTGACCGACATTGAAACGTTGAACCAGAAGGCCATGCACGAGGCCTTTTACGATGTGACCGCGATCTCCTTCCACGCCTATCCCTATGTACAGGACAAGTACGCTCTGATGCCCTGCGGCGGCAGTGTGGGCGAAGGCTACGGCCCGATGATTATTGCCCGCCGGCCTTACTCGCTCGATGAAGTTCGCAAGGTGAAGATTGCAGTCCCCGGCCGATTGACTACCGCAAATCTGGTATTGCAGATGGCGCTGCCGGGTGTTACCACCGAATTTGTTCCCTTCGACCAGATCATTCCGCAAGTGCTGGCCGGAAAATTTGACGCAGGTCTCATCATCCACGAAGGCCAATTGACGTATCTGCGTGATGGGCTGACGTGCGTGCTCGACATGGGGATCTGGTGGCGCGAACAAACGGGCCTGCCGCTTCCGCTGGGTGGAAATGCCATTCGCCGCAGCCTGGGCGCTCCGATCCATCGCATGATGAACCAGGCGCTGCGGGACAGCGTCGGCTATGCGCTGAAGCATCGCGAGGAGGCGCTGGCCCACGCCATGCAATATGCGCGCGATCTGGACACCGCTTCGGCCAACCGCTTTGTCGGAATGTATGTGAATGAGCGCACGCTCGATTACGGCGAAGATGGCAAGGAGGCCATTCGCCGGCTGCTGGCCATGGGACACGAGCGGGGCGTCATTCCGCATCCAGTTCGCGTCGATTTCGCGGAGTAGAACAATTTCAATTCTGAGTAGAGAGCCAGGTCTCAGAAGCGAGGCCTTCGACAGGCTCAGGGCAGGCTCTGGGGCATCCGCCTGTTCAACCTCCGCCTCGCAATCCGATTAAAGACATCGCCCGATTTGTCGATATTCTCCGGTAGCGCCTGTGTGTGATGGGCAGGTTAGACCAACCATGAGCGACCGCCGCATCCTGCTGGCAGAAAACGATCCTGGACAAGCCGAGCGTCTTCACGGAATGCTGGAGACACTGCATTACGACGTCGAGCTGGCGAGCAACGGACTGGCCGCGCTACAGCGCCTTCAAGACCCCGACACTCCTGAAATGGCGCTGTTGAGCGCATCGCTGGAGCCGATTGGCGGCATCGAAATTGGGCTTGAACTCCGGCGGCGTGCGCGTCGGCGTCAGCACTGGTTGATGTTGATGAGTACTACTCCCAGCGCGGAACAGGTTGCGATGGCGACCGATGCCGGGTTCGACGAGCTTCTCGTTCAACCCGTGGATATTCAGGAGTTGCGCATGCGCATTCGCACCGGGGAGCGGGTGCAAAACCTGTATCTTGAAATGCACGATTCGGCCAACAACATTGAATTTCATTCGACCCACGATCCGTTGACCGCAACCTGGCGCCGCGAGGCTATGCTTGACTTTCTTTTCAAGGAAACCGCTCGCGTCCAGCGCATCCATTCGCCGCTCAGCGTAGTACTGTTGGATATCGACGGTTTTGGCCGCGAGAATCGGCGACATGGCCAGAAAACGGGAGATACGCTGCTGCGTTCCGTGGCGATGCGGCTGCGCCAGCAATTGCGCAGCTATGATCTGCTGGGCCGCTATGTCAACGATGAATTTATATTGGCCTTGCCGGGCTGCCAGGGTACGGACGCCGCGGCGAAGACCGAACGTATCTGCCAGGTCATCGCGCGCAGGCCCTTCACTGGGGATGGGAATGAGATTCCGCTTACGGCATGTTTCGGAGTGGCGGAAAGCCTCGGGCGATCTCCGCTGATGGTTTTGCGCGACGCGGAACGGGCGCTGACCCTGGCGAAACAGGCCGGGCCGGGCAATGTGCGTTTTTTCGGCGAACCGAATCAGCCGCCAACGGCGGCGCCTGAGATGCGGCGGCGGACCACCGGATCTCCCGTGACTCTGAACGCGGAAGATCGCTCGGAGCGACCTGTGTCGCAGCCTAAATAAAGCTCTCCGCCCGCAATTACAAAAGTCTTACAGTTGACCCTCGTGACCGCTGCTAGCCTTGAATCAGCAACCCAAGTGTTGATTCTTCCCCCGAGGTATTTTGTGACTCCCACATCCTGCGAAACGATTGAGACGAGCGCGGCCGAGACTCCGGCCAGCGAAACTTCCACCATTGAGACAACCGAGGCTTCGTTTGTCGGAACACCCGTGTCGGTTCCCCGGTTCATGCCGCCAACGGCAGCGCCAGCCAAATCATCCCTTCCCGTGCTGGGACGCGCGACTCAGGACCATGGCGTTACCTGGACCACTGCCATTTTCCTGGCCATCTTTCACATCGGCGCGATTGCCGCGCTGTTTTTTTTCAGCTGGAGCGCGCTGGCCGTTTTCGTGGTCACCTATGTCCTGGCGATCAACGTAGGCATCGGGATGTGCTACCACCGGCTTCTGACTCATCGCGGCTACAAGGTCCCCAAATGGCTGGAATACGCCACTGCAATTTGCGCTACTACAGCGCTTGAGGGCGGCCCGATGTTCTGGGTGGCCACGCACCGCGTCCATCACCAGCACAGCGATCATGTGGGCGACCCGCATACTCCCACGGAAGGCACCTGGTGGGCACACGCTGGCTGGATTCTAAAGGGCAAAGCGCTGAACACCGAAACCGCCATGCTGGCCCGCTATGCGCCGGACCTGGCCAAAGAACGCTTCTATGTTCTGTTGAGCAAATATCATTGGGTTCCTTTGACGCTGGAAGGTTTGCTGCTGCTCGCCATCGGCGGTTGGAAATGGGTTCTGTGGGGAATTTTCCTGCGGGTTACGGTCGGTCTGCATGCGACGTGGCTGGTCAACTCCGCGACGCACAAATGGGGTTCGCGCCGTTTCCAAACCCGCGACGACTCCCGCAACAGCTGGTGGGTTGCATTGCTGACCGGCGGCGAGGGATGGCATAACAACCATCACGCGCATCCCGTTTCAGCACGGCACGGGTTGACGTGGTATGAATTCGACGTCAATTATTACGGCATCTGGCTGCTGAAAAAGCTCGGCCTCGCCCGGAACGTAAAAGTCGCGCAGTTCGATCCGGCTGATCCACACCCAGCCGGCGTGCATTCCGCTTAAGCTGACGAAGTCCCTCTCCTGCCCTGAAGCCTGACGGCTATACTGCCGTCAGGCTTTTTCGTTGAGCTTGTAAATGGATTCGCCATCCGTCCGAAGGGGAAAGACCGCGCCGTTTACTCTTAAAGTCCAACGCCTATGCAAATCACCCGTCGCCGCGGAACCATCGCTTTCTTCATTACACTGGGCGCTTGCCTGGTGGCGCTCGCGATCGCACTGAACGTCCGCTGGGTCATTCTCACCTGGCATGAAATCGTTTCACTGATCCTGGGTGTTTTCTTTTTTGGAATCCTGATCGCCGGCGTGGTGCTGAACACCATCTTTCTGGTGCGAGAGATTCGCCGCAATGAGCGGCACGACAGTTTTCTCAATGCCGTCACGCACGAGCTGAAGACGCCGATCGCCTCCATCCGTTTGTATCTGGAAACACTGCAACGCCGAGAGCTGAGCGAGGAAAAGCGGCAGGAATTTTACGGCATCATGATCGATGACAGCGAGCGTCTGCTGGCGACGGTGGAGCAAGTGCTGAAGGCCGGCGAAGTGGGCCAGCGCGGCGGGGACGACATCAGCATACGCGTCGATATCAAAACTCTGGTCGAGGAATGTGCTGCCACCGTGATGCTGCGGAATCATTTGCCGCCCGAGGCACTTACTATTTCGGATGAAACGGGCACCATGTCGACCATGGTACTGGGCAATCCGGAAGACCTGCGTGCCGCCGTGATGAACGTCCTCGACAATGCAGTAAAGTATTCGCCGAAAGATCCGCGGATACATGTGCAACTCTGTGTCGAACACGATGCATGGGTAGTCATTCGTGTGTCGGACAACGGGATTGGAATTTCGAGCGTTCACCTGAAGCGGATTTTCAAGCGCTTCTATCGAGCCCCCAGCATGGCGGTGCTGCGCTCAAAAGGCACCGGGCTGGGCCTGTTCCTGGTGCGTACGATCGCACGTCAGCACGGTGGAGACGCCACGGCCAGCAGCGAAGGGGAAGGGCGCGGAGCCACCATCACGCTGCAACTGCCGCGCGTTCTGCATCTATAAGGAAACCGGGTACCCCACATCTCGATTTTGAGATGGGGGTTCTCTCTACATGAGATCGAAAACATCTGGAGGACCGGAACACTGCGATGAATGGAATGCAAAATTCACGAACGAAACCGGAGAGTGCCGACAGCGGGGACGCCAGGCCGGCGAGCCGCATTCTGATCGTCGAAGACGAAGCGCATCTCGCGCAGGGATTGCTGTTCAATCTCCAGGCGGAGGGCCACGAGGCGGTCGTCGCGGCAGATGGAGAATCCGCGCTCGATCGGCTGCTAGAAAAACGCGAACCGTTCGATGCTGTCGTGCTCGACGTGATGCTGCCGGGAATCGATGGATTTGACGTTGCTCGCGCGTTGCGGGCGGCGGAGAACTATACGCCTGTTTTGATGCTGACCGCCCGCGGACGCCCGGAAGATGTACTGGAAGGATTCGCCGCCGGAACCGACGACTACCTGGCGAAACCATTTGAGCTGTCGATTCTGCTGGCACGGTTAAAGGGGCTTCTGCGCCGCACGCAATGGCTTCGTCCGCAGGCTGCGGAACCCCTTCCGCCGCCGGATGTGTATACCTTCTCCGGCAAGACCGTCGATTTTTCTCTGCTTGAGTTACAGGCTGGCGACAAGCA
Source organism: Acidobacteriota bacterium (assembly GCA_041690775.1). Lineage (GTDB taxonomy): Bacteria > Acidobacteriota > Terriglobia > Terriglobales > Acidobacteriaceae > JAKAAZ01. The sequence goes on from JBEPVW010000101.1 coordinate 11,219, forward strand.
CGTTCGGCTGACTTTAATGGAGGCGGAGCTGTTGCGGCATCTTGTCCGCAATCCCGGGCGCGCGATTTCTCGCAGCGAAATACTGGAACAGGTCTGGCATCTGCATGAGGATACGGACACCCGCGCTATCGACAATTTTATCGTGCGACTACGCCGTTATCTTGAAGACGATCCGGCGCATCCCGCGCACCTGCAGACGGTGCGGGGCGTGGGATA
>JBEPVW010000102.1:0-11295 GCA_041690775.1 Acidobacteriota bacterium
AAATTGACGGAGCGGCTGGCGGGAAAACCGGAAGAGCGCATCCTTACCTACCTGATGCTGCGGTCCTTGAAACAGGCGCGCTACAGCGAACACAATGAGGGCCACTTCGCGCTCGCGACCGCGAGCTACACGCATTTCACGTCGCCCATTCGCCGTTACGCGGACCTGATCGTTCATCGCATCACGAAAGCGCTTCTGGCTTCGGGCGTGAGCGGTCATCGGGAAATTCCAGGGAACGCGAATCCGTCGACGAAGCAGAAACGCCGCACTGAAGGGAGTTCCCTACGCGATACTCCCGTGATCGAGCCACCTGTCGAGGAGCATGAACTGGCCGCGATTTCGCAAGAGATCAGCCAGACCGAACGCCGTGCCGCCGATGCCGAGCGCGAGCTGATCGAGTGGAAAAAAGTCCGCTTCATGCAGGACAAAATTGGCGAGGAGTTTCGGGGCATCGTCCTGAACGTGACGAAATTCGGACTGTTTGTGGAACTCGACGACCTGTTTGTCGAAGGGCTGGTGCCGCTGGCCACATTGCAGGCCGACCGCTATCGGTTCAACGAGTACAGCCGGCAAATTCTTGGCGAGTCCACCGGCCACCGCATTTCTGTGGGAGACAGAGTGCACGTGGTTCTGGACCGCATCGACGCGATCGAAAACAAGCTACAGTTCGCGCTGATCGAAGAAGCTCCGAAGCAAGCTAAAAATCCGTCCGCGAAGAAGGCGACCCCGAATGCGGGCTCGCATCCAAGTAAAAAGCGGAACGCCAAGTCGAAGCGGAACAAAGTAAAAAAGGAAAAGCGCAAGCGGCGATAGGAGCCTGTTGCCTACTTCGAATGATTGCGCCGCTTGCTCCGCAGGAGAGCATTCACCTTGAAAGCCCGCAGCTATATTCCATTCGTCCTGCTCCTTTTGTGTTCGCTTTACGCGAACGCTCAGTTGGGTTTGTACGCGGAGTTCAGCGCAGCCAAGGTGAACGCGCCCGGAGCGGATTGGATTTACGGCCCGACCTTCGGCGGGTACTTCGATCGAGGTCATCTGCTGTTCCTCTCGACCGGCCTCGATGCTCGTGGCGCGATTCTTGGCTCCGGAGACAACAAGCTGGACAGCGGATTGGTTGGGCCTCGTCTCGCATTCCGTCCCCACGTTGTGCCGATACAGCCTTATGTGGAAGCGCTGATCGGTGCGGGCCAGACCGCGTACTATGATGGCTTCACGACTCGCACCGTTACCAAATTGGAATATCAATTTCTTGGAGGGCTGGATTTTACGGTGCTGCCTCGCCTCGACTGGCGCGCGGTCGAATTCAGCTATGGCGGACTGTCTGGACTGGGCAGCAGCTTCAATCCCAAGACAATCAGTACTGGCATCGTTGTACGTCTGCCCTAGCGAGTTCGCCGGCGGACGCATATCATGTTCAAAGCATTTAAAAGTAAGGAGTTATTATGGTTCACCTTGAAGACGCACGCCGAATCATTGCGGCCGCGGAGAAGAAAGCCAAAGAAATTGGCCAGCCTATGAACATTGCAGTTGCCGATGCCGGCGGGAACCTTGTGGCCCATGTCCGCATGGATGGAGCCTGGCTTGGCAGCATCGACATTTCCATCAAGAAAGCTTTTACATCCCGCGCTTTCGATATCAGCACAAAAGATCTTGCCACCCACAGCCAGTCTGGCGGCCAGTTCTTTGGCATCCATGCTTCGAACGATGGCAAGATCATGATTTTTGCCGGTGGCATTCCCCTGAAACGCGACGGCAAAGTGGTCGGCGCAATTGGCGTCAGCGGCGGATCGGGCGATCAGGACCATGCGGTTGCCGAAGCGGGCGCTGCGGCGTATTAAATCTGAAAAGCTTACCTGAAAGGATTTCATTATGGCGACAAATCGCGGAGTAGTTTTTCTCGGCCCCGGCAAGGTCGAAGTGCAGTCGATCGATTATCCAACGATGAAAAATCCCCAGGGAAAAGAAATTACTCATGGGGTGATTCTGAAGATTGTCTCGACGAATATCTGCGGCTCCGACCAGCACATGGTTCGCGGGCGCACGACTGCGCCGAAGGGACTTGTGCTGGGGCATGAGATCACCGGCGAAATTATCGAAAAGGGTAAAGACGTTGAATACCTCGACATTGGGGACCTGGTTACGGTGCCCTTTAATGTTGCGTGCGGTCGCTGCCGGACTTGCCGAGAGCAGCAGACGGGCGTGTGCCTGAATGTAAATCCTGGCCGCGCCGGCGGGGCCTACGGCTATGTGGATATGGGTGGATGGGTTGGCGGGCAGGCCGAGTATGTGATGGTGCCTTATGCGGATTTCAACCTGATTCGCTTTCCGGACAAGGCGCAGGCGATGGCGAAAATCCATGATCTAACAATGCTTTCCGATATTCTGCCGACCGGTTTTCATGGCGCGGTGAATGCGGGTGTTGGCGTTGGCTCGACCGTATATATCGCGGGCGCGGGGCCTGTGGGACTGGCGGCAGCGGCCTCGGCGCAGATACTGGGCGCGGCTGTGGTGATGATTGGCGATATGAATCAGGAGCGTCTGCAGCACGCGAAAAAGGTGGGCTTCGAGCCGATCGACTTGACGAAAAGCGACAAGCTGGAAGAGTTGATCGAGGCGGTGATCAAGCGGCCGGATGTGGATTCTGCCATTGATTGCGTTGGGTTTGAAGCGCATGGGCATGGATCGAAACATGGAGAGGAAGCGCCGGCGACGGTGCTGAATTCGCTGATGACGATTACTCGCGCGGGCGGGCGTGTCGGGATACCGGGCTTATACGTTACGGACGATCCGGGATCGAAGGATGAGGCCTCGAAGCATGGCAATCTGCGGATGAGGTTTGGGCTGGGATGGGCGAAATCATTGAGCTTCTACACCGGTCAGACGCCGGTGCTGCGGTATAACCGGCAGTTGATGCAGGCGATTCTGCATGACCGGATCCCGATCGCAAAGATCGTGAACGCGACGGTGATCAAGCTGGACGAAGCTCCGCAGGGGTATCAGGATTTTGACAAAGGTGCGGCCAAAAAGTTCGTGATTGACCCGCACGGGATGTTCAACAAGGCCAAATAGTGGTATCGAAGTACCAATAAGTGGTACCGAAGTACACACCATGCGTGAAAAAGTGGTATCCGGATACCCAAAAGTGGTATCTGGATACCACTTTTTGGCTTTTTGGATGAAGTGTAAAAAGCGCTAAAAAACGTGTTTTAACGCGTTGAGAGGGTTGAGAATGCTCTCTCTGGATTTGTGTTCCCTTCCATTTTATCGATTGCGTGGTATTGACTGCGACACCCGTACCGAATTTAGACCTGTACGTTGGCGGAGTCTCCGGCGTTGCCTAGCACTACCTTTATGTCCATGCGTTTCTGGCCGCGATAGATGGTCAGGGTTACGGATTCGCCGGCCTGGTGACCGTCCATGATTTCGGCTATGTCCTGGTCGGTGCGCACCTGATCTCCGTTGATGGCTACCAGTAAATCTCCACCGATAAAGATAGGCGTGTTGCCGAGGTACGCTTTCTGCGTGCCGCCGTGAATCCCGGAATGTTCTGCCGGGCCGCCGGGGACGGCGTGTTCCACCAACACTCCGTAGGACGAGGGTAGGCCCATCTGGCTGGCGATTTCCGGGCCGATGGGCAGGCCTACGATTCCGAGCGTGGGGCGCAGCACTTTGCCGTACTTCGCAAAGTCATTGAGCGCGGCCTTTGCGGTGTCGATGGGGATGGCGAAGCCGATGCCGGCGTTCTGGTCGGCGCCGCCGCCGGTGTCGATCATGGTGGTCATGCCGATGACATCTCCATGCGAGTTCAGGAGCGGGCCGCCGGAGTTTCCGGGGTTGATGGCGGCGTCGGTCTGGATGGCGTCTGAAATTAGATTTCCCATGGGACTGCGTACGGAACGGATGGAACTAATCATGCCGCGGGTCATGGTGCCGCTGAGACCGAAGGGATTGCCGATGGCGTAGACGATCTGGCCGACCTGGAGCCCGCGCGAGTCGGCGAGGGTAGCGGGTTGCAGGTTCTTGGCGTCGATCTGCAACAGCGCGAGATCGTGGGCCTTATCGGTGAGCAGAACTTTGGCTTTGTACTGCTGCTTGTTGTAGAGCGTGACTTCGACGTTGCGGGCATCCGAGACGACGTGGAAGTTGGTGAGGATGTGGCCCTTGTTGTCGAGGATGAAACCGGAGCCCTGGCCCTGGGCCGGGACTGCTCCGTAGAAAAAGTCGAAGGTGACAGTGGTGGAGGTGATGTTGACGACGGAGGGCAGCGCCTTTTTGTAGACCATGATGTTGTTCTGTTCGGCGGGAAACAATGCGGGGGCAGCTTCGGCCTGCGTCATCTCCATATTGGTAGGCAGATTTCCCGCGAGATGCTGGGAGGCGGCATCGGTGAAGGGATGCGTGAGCCAGGCGCGACCCTTTCCTGTCGAGCGGGTATGGGTGGTGACAAAATAAAATCCGCCGAGAATGGCGACTGTCAAAATGAGTAAGCGCGCTTTCATCCGGTCCACTACCCTCTCAGGTTTTGTTCTTGCAGGCTGGGTTTTTCATTCTGGGGTTGCATTAGGGCTATTTTAGCTATTCTTGTGGGATCGCACAGGGGAAGCTGGGTTGCATCTCTAAACAGAAGTGCGTTTATCGGTACTGGTCGGCAGTTTGCGTTAATCCTTTCTATCTCGCCCGGGGTAGCCGGCCATAAGAGTGACCGCAAACGCCGATGACTTGAGAAGCGTATAAGAAGGGCTCAGGCTCAATTGGATTGGTCTGTGGAGCACAAAGCCTTGGACATTCAGCGGCTGAGACGTGAAACTGCTGCGGAGCATGCTGCGGTCGAGGGAAGTATCCCGCTCATGCAAGAGAACCTGGATCGCGGTAGTTATCTTCTGTGCCTTGAACGCATTTACGGAGTCGTGGCGGCATGGGAGGAAAAATCCGCCGGGATCGCACCGGAGTGGATGCACTCAATGCTGGCTTCATGGCAACGGAAAGAGATGCTCGAACGCGATCTGACATGGTTTGGTGTCATTGAGAGGGGGCATCAGCGCCCGGCATTACCAGAGATGAAGGACGAGGCAGGTCTGTTAGGAGCGATGTATGTAATGGAGGGATCAACCCTGGGTGGGCAGTTGATTTCGTTGCATGTCGTCAAGGCGCTTGGGTTGACCGATGGATGGGGTAACGCATTCTTTCGAGGCCACTGTGAAAGAACGGGAACCATGTGGAAGGAATTTTGCGAGGTGCTGCGAACTAGAGTCCCGGATAGTGAAACCCAGGCTGCCATCGACGGAGCGAAGGCCATGTTTCGGGTTTTCGGCTCGTGGATGCAGCACGAAGTGAATGACACCGATCTTTATTCGCCAACGCTCACAGGAACAATTCAAAGTAAGAGATACGACCTGACAAGGGAGAAACACTTGATAGATGAGAATGTACGGTCCCTGAGACTACGGCTGGTTAAGTGAACACGAGCATCGAGAACTGCGCAGACGAAGCGATACGGATTCCAGGAAGCATACAGCGTCATGGATTTCTCTTGCTGCTGGATGAGCGGGATGAGCAAGTTATTGCTGCGAGTGAGAATGCGGAGGAGCTGCTTAAGGTTCCCCTGAAACTCATATTAAGCGCTCCGGCAGAGACCCTTTTAGAGCGCGAGTTGCTCGCCGCAGTGCGAGAGCTCGGCCGTTCTGAGAAGGCGGATGGGTTACAGGTTTATCTTGGCTCGTTCACCATACGCGGCGAGTTGTACAGCATTGTCACGCATCGCGTGGGTGTCGAGCGCGTGCTGGAGTTTGAGCTTCTCGACCGGCTTGTCAGTCCCGAACTCATGAACGCCGTGATCACAAATTTTGTAGGCAACTTGAGTAAGCCGGGTAGCGAGGTAGAACTATGCCAGGCGATTGCGAAGCAAGTGAAGGATCTGACGGGATTTAATCGTGTCCTCGTTTACAGCTTTGATGAGGTTGGCCACGGCACGGTTCTGTCGGAGGAGAATGATGGAAAGCTGCCCAGCTATCTAGGTCTAAGATTCCCTGCCAGCGACATCCCGCAACAAGCCCGCGCACTTTATTTGTTGAATACGATGCGAATCATCCCTGATGCTGCATACAAGCCATCGCCGTTGCGTGCACTCCCAGGAAGAGAGATCGGAACGCTGGATCTATCGATGTCTCTGCTTCGAAGCGTGTCTTCAGTGCATTTGAAGTACATGCGCAACATGGGAACATTTTCTTCCATGTCGATCTCGATGATCTGCGAAGGAAAACTCTGGGGGTTGATCAGTGGCCACCATGCCGAGCCGCGAACCATTCCTTATATGGTGCGCAGTGCATGCGACCTGTTGACGAAAATGGTCTGCACGCAGATCACAAGTTTGCAGACTGCATCGAAACTGGCGAAGACGGTTCAGTTTCACGCCGTACACCGAAGAATACTGACGCAGATGGCAGCAGAAAATAACTACCTCGTGGCGATGGCAGACCAGATGAGTCATCTCACGCGAGTTACCGATGCTGAAGGTGCTGCGTTGATCCTCGACGGCACGTGTGAATTGATTGGCAAGACACCCGAGACAGAGGCTGTACTTCGGTTGGTGGGTTGGATGGATTCCATGCCGGATCTGAAGCTGTTTCAGAGTCGGCATCTGGAACAGGAGATTGAATGGGCCGACGAGATGCGCGAGATAGCAAGCGGCCTGCTGGCCGTCCGCATCTCGGACGTTCGGTCCAGCTATCTCATGTGGTTTCGACCGGAGGTGGTGCGCACTGTGCACTGGGCCGGTGAGCCGGCCAAGCTGCAAGGCGAGGACGGTGGCCTGCAACCAAGGGCATCGTTTCGTGCATGGAAGCAACTGGTGCGTGGACAGAGTGCGCCGTGGACAGAGATGGAACTCGATTCCGCGCGGGAGTTTCGCGCCGCCGTGATCACGATCAGCCTGAAGCGGGCGGAGGAGGCTGTAGAACTGAGCGAAGCGCGCTTCCAGCAGTTGACTCATGCTTTGCCGAACCTGGTGTGGACGGCGGATGATGATGGGCAGCTTACATATGTGAATCAAAGATGGCGCGACCAGGGCCTCCGCGATCAGGGGCGATGGTTTGACCAGGAGCGGCTCGTCGAAGAGGATCGGCAAAGATGCCAGGAACTCTGGAAGAAAGCTGTAGCTGCGGGCAGTTTGTTTGAAGCCGAGGTGCGGCTGCGGCGATCCACAGACAATTCGGAGCGATGGAACCTGGTACGCTCTAGCCCGTTTTTGCGGACCAACGGGGTGCGGGCTGGTTGGGTGGGAACATGCACCGACCTTACCGATCGGCGCGAGCGTGAGATGGCATTCCAGATGGCGGAAAAACTAGCGCTCACCGGACGAATGACCAGCGTCATGGCGCATGAGATCAACAATCCCCTGGAGGCAATTATAAATCTGCTGTATCTCTTGGGCCAGGAGGTGCAAGGCGACAGCCCTGCAAAGGATTACATCGTGCAGGCGGTGAACGAGTTGGAGAGAATCTCAGGCATCACCAAACAGACTCTGCGATGGTCCCGGGAAAGCGTCCAGAATGCGGAATATGGCACGGCAGGGGTCATGTTTGACGAGGTTCTCCGGCTGTTTGCAGGTAAAATCCGCAATCGTCAGGTCAGCGCCACAATTAAAGGTGGAGAAGGCATTCAGTTCTTCGGAGTGGTTGGCCAGATCAGACAGGTGATTGCGAATCTGGTTTCCAATGCGTTGGATGCCGTGCCGGTAGGTGGCCGAGTCTGGCTGGATGCTGTCGCCGAAGCGGACACCATGGAGATCGTAGTGGGGGACGAGGGATCGGGAATGAGTGTCGAAACGCAGCGGCAGCTTTTTCAACCGTTCTTCAGCACCAAGGGGGACCTAGGAAATGGATTGGGACTATATATCTCGCAGGAGATCGTCGAACGCCACGGCGGAAAACTCACAGTCGACAGCGTGCCAGGAGTAGGAACAAAAGTCCGAGTGCGCCTGCCATCCACGCGTGTGGCGTAATAGTCCTGCTAAGTCGGCGTAGTGGAAGTGATCTAAAACGCAAGGCCTTGGATAGCGTCTGTGCCACTGACAAACGCGGACTGACTGGTGACACTCTGTGGTTTCTCAATCAGGAGGGATTATTCGAGGCCATCCAGGCTGCCAAGGAGTCCATGTAATCTCGCCAATGTACGATTTTGCGATTCTCAATCGTGACGACGGAGATGAACCTGTTGTCGTAGAGCGCCCCTGTCGCAAGGATTTTTCCATGTACTTCATATTCGAGGATCACGACGGTGCCATCTTTTGATGGATGCACGACGAGCGCGTCACCGCTATCGAGCTTGATGTTGTTGCCGTACCCGGAATAAAGGGCCATGAGATTGGTGCGGCCTTGAAGAGTCTGCGGCCAACCGGGATAGTTGTAGCGGAATTCGAACAATGCGTCATCGGCGATGGTATCGAAGTAGTGCGCACCGTCGACGAATTCATTCAGGCCCTTTTGGACCACTTTGAAAAACGGGTCGAGCGCTTTGAAGGCCGCGTACTCGGTATTGGGCATCACTGACTCCTGAATAATTCAACATGCCAAGACGAAGCCGCGGTTGTTTCGCCGCGGCAAAGCGTACATGGCTTACTCTCTGGTGAACACTGCGTTGTGCTCCGGCGAGAGGTTTTCTATCAGGACTTGATTCTTTTCCGGAGAGAATTTTGCTCCGCGGCGACCTATGCCTGTGTTTTCGCTGGCGAAGTAGTAGGTGAAGGTATCTCGGTCCCAGTGGGTGAGTTCGTAATAGACTCCGCGGGGCGGCAGGCGCAACACGAGGCGATCCCCTTTGACGGCGACTTCCAGAGTTCCGAAATACTGGTTGGTGTATTTCCCTGCATACGCGCTGAGCGGCCTAGCGGGGGCGGGACTCTTTGGAGGCGGCAGCGTTGCGTAGTTGGGAGACGCATTCTGCGACTCGGCAATCATCTGGGCGAACAACTTACTCGTCAGCGATAGATAATCCCGCTGCGGCTTGCCGTGATGCACCAGGTCGAGGAAGTAGAGGCAGATGGATTCGGGCAGGCCTACCGGCAGGCTGTTGCTGAGGGCGAGCACGCCTAGATGCTCGTCGGGAACGAGGTAGACGCTGGTGGCGGCGCCGAGAAAAAATCCACCGCTATGGCTGATCTGGGCATGGCCCTGGCCGTTGGCGCTGACGTCCCAGCCGAGGCCGTAGTATTTGCCGCCGGGGCAGTCGTTTGGCTTTGCCGGGTCGGCGGCTGCGCGGCAGATTTGGGCCTTATGAGTTTCGGCGATCGCGTTGGCATCGACAATCTGCTGGCCGTTCCACTTGCCCTGGTCGAGCTGAAGCCGCGTCCACTGGGCGAGATCGCGGGCGCTGGAACTGACGCCGCCAGCGGGGGATTCCGAGTCTGCCTCCCGAACGAAGCGGTTGACGGGCTGGCCATTGATGAAAATGTGCAGCGCGGCTTTGTTAGGGCGATTTTCGTAATCGGAGAAACGCGAGCTGGTCGAGGTCATGCCGAGGCGGTTGTACAGCTGCTCGTCCGCAATCGTCTCCCAGGGTTTGCCGATCTTGTCAGCGGCGGCGATGGCCGCTGTGGTGTAGCCGAAATTGCTGTACTGGTATGTTTTGCGGAACTGGCCGGGGAGCGGGAGATAGCGCATGCGATAGAGGATGTCCGGGCGCGAATAACCGAGGTCTTCCAGTAGGTCGCCGGAGGAAGTGGTGAGGCCGCTGCGGTGCGAAAGAAAATCTCGTATGGTAATTTGCCGGGTGGTTTCGGCGCTGGAAAGCTGGAAGCCGGGGTCGAGGTCGGCGATGCGGTCATCCCAGCGAATTTTTCCCTGGCCGACAAGCGAGGCAAGGATGGTGGACGTAATGGGCTTTGAAAATGACGCGATTTCGAAGACCGTGTCGGGGTCGACTTTCGCGGGCTCTCCGACTTTGCGAACGCCGTAGCCGCGGAGAAAGATCACCTGGTCGTTATAGACGACGGCTACAGCAACTCCGGGGACTTTCGTTGTGCTGAGGCTGGCGCGGATGTAGGCGTCTAGTTTCGCTAGCGCGGCGTTTACGTCCTGAGCGGAGGCAGGGGACTTGACTTGCGCCGCAGCGGGGAGTGCGAGCGAGCAGGCTAGAAATACAAGCACGACGATGCGGTTGCCGATGCGGTTCATCGGCTGATCTTACTCTTTGGATGTTTTGGGGAGGCGCGGATCGGAGAGGTCCTTCGGCAGCGCACCACCTTACAATTGAAAACCCAGGTCTCAGAATCGAGACCTGGGGCACCCGAATTTTCGGCGCGCGTTGTTCTTCAACTTTGCTTTGCTGCCTGGGCTTGGAGTTCTGCGAAGATCTGCTGGACGCGGGTTGCTACTTTTTCTATGGGCTTGGAATTTTCGATTATGAAATCGCAGAAGGGGGCTTTCTCTTCATCCTTGATCTGCGTGGCGATTCTTCGGCGGCCGTCTTCTTCGAGCGTGGCCCGCTCCTCTGGCGACAGGGTGCGGCCGTTGCTTACCCGGTGGATGTATCGGGCGAGGCGGATATTTTCCGGAGCCGTTACGAGAATCATTTTGTCGAAGCAGCGGCGTAGGCCGGGGGCGGTGCGGGCCTGGTCGGCTTCGAAGATGAGGGCTGACTCCACCATGGCGATGGCGTGGGGATCTTTGGTGAAGATGGCTTCGATGCGGCACTCCTGCTCCGCGACGACGGCAGGGTGGACGATGCGGTTGAGTTCATCGAGACGGTTGGTGGAGAAGACATACTTTGCGAGGGTGGGACGGTCGATGGTTCCGTCGGCGAGAACCAGTTGCGGGGCGTCGGGGTATTGGCTGAAGTGCGCCAGCAACGCCCGGTATACAGGCTGGCCGGGCTGCATGAGCTCTCGGCCTATGCTGTCGGCCTCGAGAATCTGAACGCCGTGGCGAGCGAACATGCAGGCTACGCTTGTCTTGCCGCTGCCTAGTCCTCCGGTTAGTCCTACGCGCAACATTTTTTCTCTCCCTTGGAACATTCTCTCTCTTAGAACATTTTGAACCCAGGTCTCAAGATCGAGACCTCCAGCGCCCGAATTTCTACTGCCGTTTAGGATGCGGGCAGGTTGCGGCGGAGTTTGGCGGCTCGGACCGTGTTGGCCATCAGCATGGCGATGGTCAGCGGGCCTACTCCGCCGGGGACGGGGGTGTAGTGGCTGGCGAGCGCGAAGGCGTGGGGGTCGATGTCGCCCATGAGGACGGAGCCATTTTTCTGGAAGGCGGCTTCGCGTTTGGGGTCGCCGGCGAAGAAGCGGTTGAAGTCCGC
>JBEPVW010000103.1:0-11103 GCA_041690775.1 Acidobacteriota bacterium
AGATGAACTTTAGTGCCCCCAACATCTCCGGCCAGGATCATCGGCTCACTTCCAGCATCATCGGCTCACTTCCAGATGCCCAGTGCCGTCCGCCGCTGGCGGAGGCAATAACGCAGCGGCGGCTTCATCGAGCAGCAGGCTTAGCTCGCCGCTCTCGGGACGAATCAATTGCGCAGGCAATACATCTGGCTGATATGGCCCCAGAAATACCTTGCGCAGAACTTCGGCTTTCGAAGCGCCCTGAATCTGAAAAACAACTTTGCTGGCATGGTTGATCACCGGCCATGTCAGTGTGACGCGCCAGGGATTTTTGGCTTCGACATGGGCAGCTACCGCAAGACGCATCATGGAGTCGAGCGCCTCCGAGTGCGGAAACAAGGAAGCGGTGTGTCCATTGTCGCCCATGCCTAATAGAACAAGGTCGAATCGCGGAAGCTCAGCCCCCTCCATGCGAAATCGATTGCGCAGCGCCGACTCGTACCGCGCCGCCGCTTCTTCCGGATCAAGCTCGCCTTCAATGCGAACAATGTTCGCCTCCGGCAGCGGCACCTTCGATAACAGTGTTTCGCGAGTCATGTGATAGTTGGAATCTTCATCGGTCGGCGGAACGCAACGCTCATCCACCCAGAACAGCAGCAGGCGGGACCAGTCGATGCGTTTGAGAAATGGATGCGCGGAGTCCGCAAGCAACTCGAACGTTCGCTTCGGCGTGTTGCCGCCCGATATTGCAATCCTGGCAGTTCCGTGAGCCGCAATCGATTGCTCGACCGCTGCTGCGATGCAGTCAGCCGTTGCCAGGCTCAGCGCTTCGCTATCTTTCGTTACGGAATAGTGGACATTCGTCGTCTTTGGCATGGTCGGTGTTTTGATGCTTCTATTATTGCTGACGCCACTGACGGCCATCGCGTGCGAGCAGCGCGTCGGATGCCGCTGGGCCCCAGCTTCCCGCTGCGTAATTCGGAAAATCTTTCGGCGGATTCGCCGCCCACCCTTCGAGAATCGGCGTCATCAGCGACCAGGTTGCCTCGACACCGTCACGGTGGGCAAACAGGGTTGCGTCGCCCAACATGGCATCGAGCAGCAGACGCTCATATCCATTCGCGGAAGATACGCCGAAAGCGGTCGCGTAATCGAAGTCCATATCGACCGGGCAACTCTGCATAGTGGGGCCAGGCACTTTTGCTGCGAAGCGGAGAGAAATGCCGTCGTTTGGCTGGATGCGCATGGAAATAATGTTGGGCTGAATATCGCCGCACTTGCTGTGCCCGGTGCTGTCCTTAAAAAGTAACAGTGGTGGTTGCTTGAACTGAATTGTAATCTCCGTTGCTCGTTTCGCGAGCCGTTTTCCAGCACGCACATAAAACGGAACACCGGCCCACCGCCAGTTTTCAATTTCCAGGCGAAGTGCCGCGAAGGTCTCCGTATTGGACGCGGGATCGACGCGGTTCTCCTTGCGATACGCAATCACCGGGGTGCCATCGACGATTCCATCGCCGTACTGGCCGCGAACAGTGTCTTCCATGCGAATAGCCTGGATCGCCCTCCACACTTTTATCTTCTCAATGCGGATCGGTGCCGCGCCAAAGGACACCGGCGGCTCCATCGCAACAAACGAGAGCAGTTCCATCACATGGTTCTGCACCACATCACGCAGCGCTCCCGCCTTTTCATAGAACGGCCCCCGGCCCTCGATACCGATGCTTTCCGCCGCCGTGATCTGCACATGATCGATAAAATTGCGGTTCCAGATTGGCTCAAAAATTCCGTTGGCAAAGCGAAACACCAGGATGTTCTGCACCGTCTCCTTGCCCAGATAATGATCGATGCGGAACACCTGATCTTCCGACAGCACCTTGTTGACGTTGTCGTTCAACTCCCGCGCCGATTGAAGATCGTGCCCGAACGGCTTTTCAATAATGACCCGAACCGTCCCTGTTTCCGGCTTGGCCATCCCGTGCGCGCCCAATTGATCTACGATCTCCGCAAAATAATCCGGCGCTGTCGCCAGGTAGAAGAGCCGCCCGCCATTCGTTCCGTATTTCTTGTCGAGGCTCTCCAGCAGCGCCTTCAGCTTGACGTAGCCATTGGCGTCGTCAAAGTCCATGGCGTGGTAATTCACCCGCGCCAGAAATTCTCCGAGCTTGGCGTCACCGGCATCCACGCCCCCGCCCTTCATGATCCCGTCGCGCATGTCATTGACGAATTCATCTTTCAACGGACGGCGTGCCACGCCGACAACGGCAAATTTCTCCGGAAGCAAGCCAGCTTGTTCAAGGTGATACAGCGCGGGCAGCAGCTTTCGTTTCGTCAAGTCTCCAGAAGCGCCGAAGATGACGACCACACATGGATCCGGCACACGCTCGCTGACACTCGATGCCTTGATCTGTTCCGGAGAAATTTTTACTTCGGTAGTAGTTGCCATCGTGCTCGCTCCTTCGCGTCAACCGGTGAACAGCGGGTGCCCACACCAACCATTTTCTTGCGGTCAGACATGGGAAGATACATTCCAATCGACCCGCATCGCTACCCTGACTTCTTCACCGCATGACCGCCGAACTCATTCCGCATAATCGATAACATGCGGTCGGAGAAATTATTGTCTTCGCGGGAACGAATTCTGCGCATGAGAGATTCGGTAATTATCGGGGCGGAAACGTTCAGATCGATCGCCTCGGCCACGGTCCATCGACCTTCACCTGAATCCGGCACATACGCTTCCAATCCATCCAGCTCCGGATTTTTCTTGAGAGCATCCGCAGTCAAATCCAATAACCACGAACGGACCACGCTGCCATAGCGCCAGATTTCCGCGATCTGGGTCAGGTCTAAATGTAGCGGCTCCTTGTGCTTCATGATGGAGAAGCCCTCGGCGTAGGACTGCATCATGCCGTATTCGATCCCGTTATGGACCATCTTGACGAAGTGCCCCGCACCCGCCGGCCCGACGTGTCCCCAGCCTTTGTCTTTGCCAGGAGCGAGCGTTTCAAAGATCGGCGTCAGCTGCTCAACGGGCTTATCATCGCCGCCGATCATCATGCTGTAGCCCTCGGTAATACCCCACACGCCGCCCGAGGTCCCGACGTCGACGAACTGAAATCCCTTCGCGGTAAGCTGCGCGTGGCGGCGCTGAGAATCCTTGTAGTTTGAATTGCCGCCGTCAATAAAGATGTCGCCCTTCTGCATCAGCGGTTCAAGTTTGGCGATTGTCTGATCGACGGGATCGCCGGAGGGCACCATGATCCAGACAGCGCGCGGCGCTTTCAGATTCTTGACCATATCCCCGAGCGATGAAACTCCCAGCGAACCGGCCGCCGTCAGCTTCCCGACAGCTTCCGCATTGAAGTCGAAACCGACGACTTTGTGTCCGCCCTGCCGCAGGCGCTCCGCCATATTGAAGCCCATTTTCCCCAGACCGATAAGACCGAGTTCCATGTCATTCCCCTTTTCAAAATTCATTTTCTGCCGCAGCATACGCGACATCGACGCCGAATTGACCTAGTTCCGCAATTGCCTGCTGCGGTGTCTGCAGGCGGATTCCGTGGATGCCAAGCTCCTGTGCGGCGGCTACATTTTCCTCGCGATCGTCAATGAAAACGCACTGATCGGGCCGACGCTGGGAAATATCCAACGCGCATTGAAAAAATTCCGCGCTCGGCTTCCGCAACCCGATATACGCCGAAACAAGAAACACATCGAACAATGCGGAGAGTCCAAATTCCGGGATGCGGTATTCCATTAATTCGCGCGACTCATTGCTAAGCAGATACATCTCCAGATTGCACTGCGGCGTGCGCTGAGCGCGAAAGCGGCGAAGAAATGCGATCATCTGCGGATAAAGCACCTGGCTGACGGCGCGCATCTGGGTGATGAAGTCTTCCTCAGAAAACTGGCGCGGTGCAAAGAATACAGCTTCCTGGAGATATTCGTGCAGCGAGATTTTCCCTCGCTCCCATTGATCGTTCGGTTCTTCGTGGCGCTGCTCAATCTCGTCAAAGTCCAGCCCGAAATGTTTCGCAACTTGCCTCCGGGCGACGTGGTCCCAGCCGTTGGTCAAAAGAACGCCGCCACAGTCCCAGAACGTTGCGGTAATCTTCGTATCTGCGGAGGTTGCCGGGATCATCGGCTCGCCTGAACAGGCACTTCGTCGGGAAAGTCCGCACCGAGAGTGACGCTTTCCCACTCCGCCATTTCCTTTTGAAACTGCGCGATCTTGCCGCGGAACTTGCCAAGCGCGAACGCTCCCAGGATTAGATGCTGTGGAGGATTTTCACTGTTCACAACTTGCTGGATGGCTTCAACCGCGCGAAGCGGATCGCCCTTCTGTTTGCCGTGCACCGCATGTTGAATCGCTCGGATTTTTCCGGCAGATTCGGAATAGTCGGCGATCTGGTTGGAAGAATAATCGGCGGATCGTCCGGCAAATTCGGTGCGGAACGGACCGGGTTCAATGGCGGTGACATGGATGCCGAGCGAGGCCACTTCCAACGCCAGCGCCTCCGACATTCCTTCCAACGCGAATTTTGTCAGGTTGTAATATCCCAGACCGGGCGTGCCCACCAACCCAGCGACAGAAGACAGATTGATAATGTGACCGGAGCGCTGCTTGCGCATGTGCGGTAAAACCGCGCGCGTTACGTGGATCACACCGAAAACATTGGTTTCAATCTGGCGGCGAATCTCATCGTCCGTGGCTTCTTCCTGCGCGGCGACCAGCCCGTAACCGGCGTTGTTCACCAGGACATCGATATGCCCGAAGGAAGCGATCGCCTGCCCGACTGCGGCGGATACCTGCTGCTTATCGGTCACGTCCAGTTGAATCGCCCGAGCGCGGCCTGGAAATTGCTTCTCGAGATCGGAGATTTTGGGTGTGCTTCTGGCCGTAGCCACAACACATTCTCCAGTGGCCAAAACCTGTTCGGCCAACAGGCGTCCAAAGCCCGCGGAAGAGCCAGTGATGAACCAGACGCGTTTGGAGTGTTCGAAGGCCATAATTAACTTTTTGATTAACTTCTTGCTTTGGATGAAAACTTCATCATCGACGCTGCTTTATTTCGGGCAGCCTACGCCGTGGCTTCCCAGTTGTTGGTCATGAAGCGAGCTTCAATTGCCTTCACTTTGTTGAACCGGCGCACGAATCGTGCTTCGTTCGACTGGAAATGGGCATTCACATAGGCTGCGACCACTTCATACGCCAGCGCCGAGCCGATGATCCGCGCGCCGAGCACCAGCACGTTCATGTCATCATGCTCAACACCCTGATGCGCTGAATATGTGTCGTGACAGATACCGGCACGAATTCCCGGCATCTTGTTGGCCGCCACACAAACTCCGACACCGGAGCCGCAGATGAGAATGCCGCGATCGGCATTTTTCGCGTGCAGCGCGCGTCCGACAAATTCGGCGTAGTCGGGATAGTCCGACGGCTCGGTGTTGAACGCGCCCAGGTCGAGAACTTCCTTTCCCGATGCAGCCAGATATTTGCGGATTTCTTCTTTCAGTTCAAAGCCTGCGTGGTCGGAAGCAATTGCAATTTTCATTTTCATCTCACCTGGCTGCCGTGGCTGCTGTCTTGCTGGCCCGCTCGACAATACGCGTTGCCCGCTCGACGACATTGTTGACGTTGAACCCGAGCTTCTCCATGGCAATTTCGCCGGGCGCCGAAGAACCGAAGCGATCGAGGCCCAGCACGTCGCCGGTGTCGCCCGCGATCTTCCACCAGCCCATCGGGCTGGCGGCTTCGACGACTAGCCGAGGCACGCCGGCGAGCAGAATTTTCCGCTGATACTCTTCCGGCTGCGCGTCAAACAATCGCCAGCTTGGCATGGAAACAACGCGCGTGTGTGTGCCCTTCGATTCCAACGCTGCCGCCGCCTGCAGGATCAAACTCACTTCGCTGCCGGTCGCAATCAGCACCACATCGGGCGATGCGCCGCCGTCATTCAGCACGTAAGCACCATGCCGAACGCCGTTGAGAATGTCATATTTCTCTCCGTCGAGAACCGGCAGATCCTGTCGCGACAGAGCGAGAAACGCGGGCTTGCGACGCTCCAGAATTACCTGCCACGCGGCTGCGGTTTCGTTGGCGTCCGCTGGGCGGAAGTCGGTGAGCTCTGGAATGGCCCGCAGTGAGCTGATCTGCTCGACGGGCTGATGCGTCGGACCATCCTGGCCGAGGCCGATGGAGTCATGCGTAAAGACAAAGATGGACGGCGTCTGCATCAGGGCGGCGAGTCGCAGAGCGGGCCGGGCATAGTCACTGAAACAGAAGAAGGTCGAGCCGTATGGAATCAGTCCGCCGTGCGCGGCCATGCCATTGACGAAGGCGCACATCCCAAACTCCCGCACGCCGAAAAAGATATTGCGTCCGTTAGGATCGACGTGGAAGCTGGGGCTATCTTTAATGGTCGTCTTGGTGGAGGTGGACAGGTCCGCCGCGCCGCCGATCAACTCCGGCACCTTGGCGGCGATTCCGTTCATCACCGCGTTCCCTGCAACCCGCGTCGCCATCGGTTTGGAGTTTGCCGGAAATTTCGGAACGCCCGTTTCCCAACCGGCAGGAAGTTTCCCGGCGAACACTCGCTCAAACTCAGCAGCAAGTTCGGGAAATTGCTGCTTGTACTTCGCAAACATTCCGTTCCAGTCGCTTTCCAGCTTGGCGCCGCGCTCTTTGGCCTGTGCCCAGTTCGTGGCGACTTCATCGGGAACGTAAAAGCTTTTGTCCGCGGGCCAGCCGAGTTTTTCTTTGGTCTTCTTCGTGTCTTCCGCGCCCAGCGGCTCGCCGTGCGCCTTCGACGTACCAGCTTTGGGGCTGCCGTAACCGATGATGGTGCGGACGGCAATGATCGACGGCTTATCGGTGACCGCCTTGGCTGCGTCGATCGCCTTTTCGATGGCCTCGAGATCGTTGCCATCGGCGACCCGTTGAACATGCCAGTGGTAGGCTTCGAATCGCATTTCGACATCTTCGGTGAATGACAATTCCGTCGGGCCGTCGAGCGAAATGAGATTGTCGTCGTAAAACAGGATCAGCTTACCCAGGCCCAGGGTTCCAGCAAAGGAACAGGCTTCGTGAGAGACGCCTTCCATCAGGTCGCCGTCCCCGCACATGACATACGTGTAATGGTTGACGATTTCGAGACCGGGCCGATTATAGCGAGCGGCCAGGTGGCGCTCCGCCGCTGCCATGCCGACCGACATCGCCAATCCCTGCCCCAGCGGCCCGGTGGTCACTTCGACGCCGTCCGTTGCGCCCCGCTCCGGATGGCCCGGCGTATGGGAATCGAACTCACGAAACTGTTCCAGGTCGCCAATCGTTACTTTGTAACCGGAAAGATAAAGCGCCGAATACAGCATCGCCGAGGCGTGTCCGTTGGAGAGCACAAAACGGTCCCGGTCCGGCCATTTGGAGTTGGCCGGATTGTGGCGCATGTACTTGTGAAACAGCAGATACGTCATCGGCGAATCGCCCAGCGGAGCGCCGGGATGACCGCTGTTGGCCTTGTCCACCGCATCCACAGCAAGAAAACGCAATGCGTTAATCGACAACTGATCCAGTTCCGTCATACATCCTCTCTAAAACCTCGGGCGCTGCCCATAATTGTATAGATGCTGCACTACAGGACTGATATCAGGCGCGCATCGAAGAGTTTTCTACCCGCCCGCTGTCAGGTTCTCTGCACATCGGCAATCTCGACATCATAATTTCTGCCTTCCCAGCGGGACTCAGTCGGCCAATAGAAGGTGAAGGAGACCGCCCCCGACGCCTGTGCCCCTATCGCGATATCTGCATAAGAAACGGAAGACCCGATTTGTTTTGAATCAACAGTGCTGCTGGTTTTCCAGTTGTCCTCAGTCCACAGCAGCCGGAAGCGGCACGCCTCAATCACGCGCAAAGTTTTCCCCGCGGCGATACGGGCTGGAAGATGGTCCAGCTTGCATACTTCAATGGGCAGGTCGCGCCGGCCCCCGCGGTACCGTTTTTCGACCGGCTCCACGCGATCGAAAACCTTTTCGTCCTCCGCGGAACGCAGCAGTTTGATGTATTCCGAATGCGCCCACGCCAGCGGCATCGCGGAGCCGGAGGGGCGGCCAAGATACATCCCCTGTTCAGGCAGATCGGGCGCATCCCAAATCTGCTCCGGCAGCATTCCTCCCGCGGAGGTGAATTTCTCGATCGCGGCAATCATCGGGCGAACATCGTTGCCCGCGGCCAGCTCGTAGTGCGCCCGCTCTCCTGTCAGCAATGGCCACGCGCGCCCCTGCCCCCAGCCCTCATAGGGACCACCGTCATGTCTCTGGCCATAGCCGTCATGGTTATAGCGACGCCAGCACGGACCCTGCGGCGTGTTGACTTTCAAAAACGCATCGACAACCTTCAACGAATCTACGATGAGAGGGTCGTGGGGAGAGCGGATTCCATCGCGGACAAGCGCCAGAAAGCCGGCGTCGATGATTTCGCGCGCATCGAAAATGGTTCGTTCGCCCGGCGCGCGATTGGACAGCCGGATTTTCCCCTCCCCTGCCTCAGCGTCGAAAAAGCGATCTCCAGGAGAAGGCGGACGGATGCGCATGTAATGGCGGCGCACTTCCGGCAGCAGCACGCCATCATCGGTAACGGTCCAGGCCTCCAGATTGGACTCGATCCAGTCGGCAAAAACCGCATAGAACTCGCCCAGCTCCACCGCATTGTGCGCCTTCACCAGTTCGCTGGCGCAGATCAGCCCCGTGATCACCGCCGAGAGGGTGGAGGGCGAATACCCGGCGTTCTCTTCCCAGCGTTCCTGCTCGGTGACCGGCGCAAATTTCATCAGGTATCCGGCGGCCCGCTCTACAAAAGGAAAAATATCGATCTTGCCCAGTGCATTCAGCTTCCACAGCCGCCACGCCAGGACGATCGGAAACGCAACTTCGTCCAACTGCATCCCCGACCAGTAGGGCGTCCCGTTGATCCAGAAGTTTTGCGAGAAGCCGCCATCGGGCCGCTGCGCGCAAATCAGATAAACCAGCGCCCGCAAAGGCGTTTCGCGTCGTCCCAAAGCCAGCAAAGCGGTGGCGGACTGCACCATATCCCGCGTCCACACCAGGTGATAGCCGCCCAGATCGTCATCGCCTTTGGACTGCCCCCAGGGAATCGAAGCCGACGCGATAAACGCGCCCTGAAATATCTTGTCTTCATGGGCCAGCAGAATATTGTGGCTGATG
Organism: Acidobacteriota bacterium; assembly: GCA_041690775.1. Classification (GTDB taxonomy): domain Bacteria; phylum Acidobacteriota; class Terriglobia; order Terriglobales; family Acidobacteriaceae; genus JAKAAZ01. The sequence goes on from JBEPVW010000103.1 coordinate 9,202, forward strand.
CACAGCAGGCGCCCCCCGTCGGACCCGGAGTGTAGTTTGATCGAACACTTGGCGCGGTGCCACTGGATTGTAAACCGCTCCAGATGGGCGTGAAAATTCGTCGCCAGCGACTGCATGGCTCCAGCCAAAGCCGCATGATGGCCGTATCCGAAGCCGACCGCAACCGTAAATTCCCGATGCAGCGCCACATCCACTTGTCCCATCAACGCGATGTTGCCATCTAGAGCCTGATCGAATTGCCAGTCCATTTGGAAGTTTTCGCTCAGGTCCTTCCAGCCATCGCTCGCGCCCACGAACCCGCAGGAAGCTTTTGCAAACCCGCAGTCAGCCGCCATGGCGAGGGATGTATTGTCCTTCCACGCCAGCAGAATCCGCTTCCCGCCCACATTGACGATCCGCCCGGAGTTGCCCGCGCCGCCCACCTCAAGATGCGGCGCCAGCAGTGCATACACCTTCAGGCGACGAAGAAAATCCTCATCTCCGTCAATCCGCACATGGATCAGAACGGTGGACTGATGCGGGTCCGCGATAATTTCCTTCGTCAGCGTGTAACGGCCCTCCGGGTCGCGTCCGACAATCCGGACTCCCAGCGCGTCCTGGTCAATGTATTCGAAGGTGTGCGTAAGGTCGCGCTTTTCCTCGTGAAAAAATGTCTCGCCATCGCTGATCAAAAACCCAAGATCGCGCACCTGCGGACGATCGATGGTGGGAAAGTAAATTTCATTCAGAATGCCGTGCGAAATCGTGAACCACACCCGGCTGGAGGCCGAATATGCCGTGCCGACGGTGTCCTTCTCGCTGGAAGTCCAGCGCGGCGGCAGGCCGGGAGCACCGAATGCCGGCCCATCGGATGTGATCCATTGATACTCAGGCGCGCTCAGAGTCACTGAACCTCCAAAAAATCCTTCCATTCACTTTGTGGCATTCGTTAAAAAACACCGGGAGAGCTGTGCAGAAGCGCCGCGAAAAGTCCGCTTCGTCAACCTCTCTAATAGATTACCCAGTGCAGTCCCGGCTGCAATTTTCTTCCATCATTCACTTTGCGCGGGCTGGCTCCATACCGTTTCATTGCATCTACATAGAGTAGGATTGAGGCTTGGGTTCGATTGTAGCGAGTTCAACGGTATCCTTCCCCACTTTAAAATGCACGTCCGCACGGAGGCCTTCCGCGCGGCTGTTACCGGCTGCTACCGACGCAAGGCGAATCCAGAGTTTCGCGGCGGTCGTGTTTGTAGACGCGACCTTCGCAAATCGGGCAATTTACAAAAAACAGGAGGGAATCCCTTGGCACACGAAGTTCCACCGCTTCTATACGACTATGCAGCCCTTGAACCCCACATCGATGCAACGACCATGCACCTCCATCACGACAAGCACCACCAGGCGTATGTCAACAACCTGAATGCCGCCATTGAAAAACATCCTGAACTGGGGAAACATTCCGCCGAAGATTTGTTGCGCAACCTGAATACCGTTCCGGAAGATGTTCGGACCGCAGTGCGGAACAACGGCGGCGGGCATGTGAACCACACCATGTTCTGGCAGATCATGAAGCCGCAGGGCGGCGGTGAGCCGACCGGCAAGATCGCCGAACAGATCAAGAAGGACTTTGGCAGCTTCGAAGACTTCAAAAAGCAGTTCAACGAAACCACCGCAAAGCAGTTCGGTTCCGGCTGGGGATGGCTCATCAGCGAAGGCGGCAAGCTGAAGATCATCACTACAGCAAATCAGGACAGTCCCCTGAGCCAGGGCCACTTCCCCATCCTCGGAAACGATGTCTGGGAACACGCCTACTACTTGAAGTACCAGAACAAGCGGCCCGAATATCTCGCAGCCTGGTGGAACACCGTGAACTGGGAAGAGATCAACAAGCGCTTCGAACTAGCCGGAAAATAAATTTCG
>JBEPVW010000104.1:0-11012 GCA_041690775.1 Acidobacteriota bacterium
AGTAGCGGCTTCCCAAGCCGTTGGTTGCGGGTTCGATCCCCGTCTCCCGCTCCACATCTGGTTTGATTCGCCGTCCAATTCAGCTTTTCGAATCTGACTGTGGACCCTCCTGGCCGGTCCCGCCTTGCTGAAACCGGGTTCGCAACGCATCATAATAAAAGCTGCCGGAAAGTTCGTCGAAAACGATAGGCCGATGATTTTGCCATGGCAGCCGTAAACCGTAAGGAATTTCTGAGGTGCGAGTGAAAAATAGTGGTATTCGGGCAGTTTTAATGGCTTTGATCTGTGCCGGGCTGACGGCAGGTGTGACGACGTTGCTAGCGGAAACTGCGGGAGCGCAAACACAAACAGCCGGCGGCCCTGTCCACTTAACCTCAAACGTTTCAACCCCCGATATTGCCCTGGAAGCCAACGCAGGGACTGCACAGCAGCCGGCACGTTTTCTGGCGGCTCTGGACTGGCAACAGGATTCTAAGCAGGATCAAAGCCTGCCAGCCTATCGGCAGCCGCGCCCGGCAAATCCACCGGCGAATCCACAGACTGGTTCATCTTCAGACGCTATCCCCAGCCAGTCACCCGCCCTGAATGCCATGGATGAAGCGTTTCCGCCGTACAAGATCGTCGACGCCTCCGGGCTTGGGCCGAATCTGGGCTCGACCTACATTCCGCTCGATAGCTGGATTTATCCGGCACTGATGCGGCTCTATTCTCTCGGCTACCTGAATCGGGCATTCGTCGATATGCGCCCCTGGACCCGCATCAGCGTGTTGCGGATGCTGTATGCCGAGCAGGAACGGGTCCACATGGAGCGCAACAATGAAGAGGCGCTGGCGATCTATGAAGCGGTGATGGCAGAACTTGAGCCGGATGTACAAACGGCGGGCGGGTGGCGGGTCCACTCCACAGTGGAATCGCTCTATGAACGAGCGATGGGCATTGGCGGCTCGCCGCTGAACGACAGCTTCCACCTCGGGCAGACGATCGTCAACGACTATGGCCGCCCTTATGAACAAGGGTTCAACAACTATGCCGGGTTCAGCGCGCGGGCGACGTCCGGGCCGTTTGCGCTTTATGTGCGCGGGGAATATCAGCATGTTCCCAGCGCCGATGGCTACCCGCTCTCGCTGGCTCAGATGCTGTCGTACAACGACCAGATCATCCCGTACGTGCGGCAGGACACGATTCCAGCCGGGCCGATTTCGAGCGCGAATTATTTCCGCCTGATTGAAGCCAACCTGTCCGCGACATTGTTGAATCATGACATCTCCATTGGAAAAAGCGATGTGTGGGACGGACCCGCGACCGGGGGCGCCTTCGACTGGAGCAACAATGCGGAGAACATCTATTCCTTCCGCATCAATCGCGTGGAGCCGCTGAAAATTCCTCTTCTTTCCAGGGTGATGGGACCGGTGCGGTATGAGTTTCTGGTCGGCAGCTTGAAGGGCCACACGTATCCCAACGAGCCGTGGGTCCACATGGAAAAGTTCGCGTTCAATCCTACGTCGAATTTTGAATTTGGGTTCTCCCGCACCGTGATCTGGGGCGGCAAAGGGCATGTTCCGATCACGCTGGGCAGCTTCTGGAGAAGCTTTACCAGCTTTCAAAACGTCCCAATTGCGGAGAAGTTTTCCCGCAAGGACCCGGGGGCCCGCTTCAGCACGTTCGATTACAGTTATCGCGTTCCCTTTCTCCGCCGCTGGCTGACGCAATACACGGATGCGGAATCGCACGATGACGTAACTCCTGTAAGCGCGCCGCGCCGGGCCGGAATCCGCACCGGGCTGTATCTGACCCGCATCCCTGGAGCGCCGAAGTTCGATCTGCGCGCCGAAGCGGTCTACACCGATGTGTCGACCAGCGCCAGCCAGCAGGGCGGCTTCATGTACGTCGAAACCATTCAAAAGCAGGGCTACACCAACAAGGGGAATATTTTCGGCGACTGGATCGGCCGCGAATCGAAAGGCGGTCAGGCGTGGCTCACCTATCATCTTTCGCCGAATGAGATGGTGCAGCTGTCCTACAGAAATGCCAAAGCCGCCAAGGACTTCATCCCTCTTGGCACAACGCAAAACCTGTTCGCGGTGACCGCCGTCAAGCGCCTGCGTCCGCAGCTTGAGTTGAATGCGTCATTCCAATATGAACGCTGGAAAGCTCCGGTATATAAAACCGGTCCGCAGTCCGACGTGACGACGAATGTTCAGATCACCTGGTATCCGGAGCTGAAGAAGACTTTGCGGAAATGGTGAGGGGCTGGAGTTGTGACATGATTCGCCGCGATTTCGAAAGTGATCACGGCAATTCATCGCGTAACTGATTCACCAATGCCATCGTCACTGAGCACCTCCGGCGCGCATTGGTAGCGTGGGAATCATGCTTTCCGTTAGCGTGCGGAAGTAAGCGATAGTCTCGCTCAGGCCTTCATCAAGCGACACTTGCGGTTCCCACCCCAGCAGTCGGCTGGCTTTTGAGATGTTCGGCTGCCTTCTGGGTGGATCGTCCTGCGGCAGTGGCTCGAAGCGGATTTTGCTGGTCGAGCCTGTCAGAGCGATCACGCGTCGCGCGCACTCGATCACCGTTTCTTCCACGGGATTTCCGAGATTGACGGGCAAAGCTTCCTCCAGGCGCGAGAGACGGAGAATGCCTTCGATCAGATCGGTGACGTAGCAAAAACTGCGGGTGTGGGAGCCGTCGCCGTAGACCGTGACATCTTCTCCGCGAAGCGCCTGCATCACGAAGTTGGAGATGACGCGGCCATCATCGGGCTGCATACGCGGCCCATACGTGTTGAAGATGCGCACCAGCCGCGTATCGACCTGATGATGCTCTCGATACGCCATCACGGAGGCCTCTCCAAACCGTTTGGCCTCGTCGTAAACCGAACGCGGCCCGACTGGATTTACATGGCCCCAGTAGTTCTCCGGCTGGGGGTGGACTTCCGGCGTTCCGTAACACTCGGAAGTAGAAGCGTGAAGAAATTTCGCATGATACTTGCTGGCCAGCTCCAGCATCTTGATTGTTCCCTCTGAACCGACCCGCAATGTCTCGATTCCTAGCCGCATGTACTGGGGCGGACTGGCTGGAGAGGCGAAATTGAAGATGAAATCAACCGGGCCGGGATCGAAAAATTCGCAGGTATCGTGTTCCATCAACTCAAACCGCGGTTCGTTGCTTAAATGTGCCAGGTTTCTCAGGTCTCCGGTACACAGGTTGTCCACGCCGAGCACATGATGACCCTCGGCAAGAAGCCGATCCGTCAAATGCGATCCCAGGAACCCAGCGGCGCCGGTCAACAGGATGCGCATCTTCTTTTTACTGCGCCGCGTGGCGGCGGCCGGACGAACTAGCGTTGGCCGATTCGCGCGCGGGCTGGTCCCGCTGATCGATGCCAGAAAGGCCTCCGACTGCGCCCGGAGATGAGCAGCGATAGGAAGCTCCAGGTCGCCCTTCGCCATGATCGCGGAACGTCCGATGCTGAAATAGCTGAAGCCCTGTTCCGCCACCTGATCGGACTGGTATAGATTACGACCGTCAATCAGCAGAGGATGGCGCAGCGTTTCCGAAAACAATTTGAGATCGAGACAAGCAAACTGAGGCCAGTCGGTGAGAATCAGCAGCGCATCCGCGCCGCTCGCCGCGTCCAGTTCACTGGCTGCGTAGCGCAGATTGCCGCCCGGCGGCAGCACCGCCTGTGCTCGCAACATCGCCGCCGGATCATACGCCGCGACGCTGGCGCCTTCGGCCAGCATCAAATGCACCAAACGCATGGCCGGCGATTCCCGCACGTCATCGGTCCCGCCTTTGTAGGCAAGCCCGAGTACCGCTAGGTGCTTGCCTTCAATCCCACCCAAAGCCGCGCGGGCTTTCTCCAGAAATCGCAGCGGCTGCAGCTCGTTGATCCGTTCGATTGCGGCCAGCAGGCTGAAGTCAATTCCAAACTCCGTCGCCACCGAACGGAAGGAGGCCAGGTCCTTGGGGAAACAGGAACCTCCATATCCGATTCCAGGATGAAGGAACTGGGTTCCGATGCGCTGGTCCATACCGATGCCGGGACCGACTTCAGTGATATTCGCTCCCACTGTTTCGCAGAGGTTGGCGATGGCGTTAATGAAGGAGACTTTCATCGCCAGAAAAGCGTTCGATGCGTGCTTGATCAATTCCGCGCTTTGCGGAGAGGTCCGCAGCAGCGTCGGCGGCTTGTCGGCATTGCATTGACCGGGAATCGCATTCAGCTGGTCATAGTAGCGGCCGGAAGTAAGAGGACGGTAGACATCCTCCACCAATGCGGCTGAACGATCATTGCTGCAACCGATCACGATCCGATCCGGGTGCAGAAAGTCCGCCGCGGCGCTGCCTTCGCGCAGGAATTCCGGGTTCGATACCACGTCAAACATCTTCCGCGAGACTCCGCAGCGCTCGATCACGCCGCCAATCCACTCATTCGTGTAGACCGGCACGGTGCTCTTTTCGACGATGACGGTGTAATGGCCGATATTGCGGGCGATTTCATTCACCGCAGCCTCTACATAAGAAAGGTTCGCCCTGCCGCCGCGCGCCTGGGGCGTTCCCACGGCGATAAAGATGAGTTCGGCCTGGCGCGCCGCCGGTCCCAGATCGGTTGTAAATGACACACTGCGATTGCCGTGGCGGGCCAGCAGTTCCGGTAAAAATCGCTCATGGATGGTCGCCTGGCCGGCTTGGAGAGCAGCCATTTTCTCCGGATCCTTGTCGACGCAGATCACGCGATGGCCCAGTTCGGCGAAACAGAGTGCCGCAACCAGACCAACATATCCGGAGCCTACAACGACAATGGGACGGCTTCTCTCCATTCCAGGATTCACTTCCATCGCAGCCTCTATGGCTCCCAACACTGCACGATCATATCAGTGAAGGCATCCCCGCCCGCGGGCTCGCAACCAGCGTAAATATCCGCTGCTGCGGACACAACGTTTTCGGAATTGACGTCCGACGCCGGTTCCACCTATGCTCAGAGTACGCATTCGGAGAAGATTTCAGGCCTATACTTTCTCTGGGCACTACCGGAGGCTGGTTCCACGCGAAATGATGTATTTCAGAATGCGGCAATGCGCGGCCCGGAATCAAGAGCAAGGGCGTGGAAGCCCTATAACGGCGGACGCAACGATTCGCGTATGATTCCTGAACTTCGAGGTTCCTGGACCATCTGCATACAGCAACCTGGCGCACGAATGAATGAGCGGTCCTTCCTCGCATGAATCCGATAATCGAAGATCCTAGTTCACCTCAAGCTGAATTTAAGCCCCGAGCCTTCCAGACCGGCGGCGGCTGGGTGACAAATGAAGAAGGAAACGCGCTCGCGGAAAACCTCCTCACTCTGCGCAAGAGGAAGTGGATTGTTCTTAGCTGCGCATTTTTAGGAATTGTCTTCGGCGTCGTCCGCGCCATCACGACTCCCAAGACATACATCACCTCAGGCACGATTCAAGTCAGCCCAGGCTCCTCGAACGAATACCGGATTGGAAACGGATCGTCGGGACCTCAGGACCTGGGAACCCGCCTGGAGACCGAGGTCGCCATTTTACAGAGCGATTCCCTGCTGTTGAAAGTGGCGAAGGAGTTGAAGCTCGAGGACAACCCCTATTTCCTTGGACCGAAGGCGACGGTCACGCATGTAGATCCAAATGATCCAGCGGTACAGGACTGGATGATCGGCTTTTTGCGCGGAGGGCTGTCGATTGGCCGAATCCCGAAAACCCAACTGATATCGATCGGTTACACCAGCCTGTCTCCGGAGCTGTCCGCACGCGTCGTCAATACGTTAATCAACGACTATATAGAGCGCAGTTTCCAGACCCGCTATGCGGCGACGCAGCGGGTCTCACAATGGCTATCGACGCAATTGGACGACCTGAAGCAATCCGTCGAGACATCGCAGGAAAAGCTGGTTGAGCTGCAACGGAAACTGGGAGTGCTGGGGTTCAGCGACCAGGCGCACAACCTGAACCTGGATACGCTCGACGAGTTATCGAAAGCCGCGGCCGAAGCGAAGATCCGCCGCATCGTAACGGAAGCGCAATATCGCATGCTCACAACCATGGACCCCGACCTGGTCGATGGCAGCCCCGCTGTGATCGGATCAGGAGCGGGCAGCCTGCTGGCTACGCTGCGCAACGGTCAAGCTACTCTGGAAGCCCAGTATGCACAACTCAACTCGCAGTTCGGACCCAACTATCCCGCCGTAAAACAGCTGAAGGCGGAGATGATGCAGAATCAAAAAGCGATCAATCAAGAGCAGAAACGGGTGCTGGCCCAGTCAAACAATGCTTTTCGCGCCGCTACGGTCAATGAGAACATGACCCACCAGGTGCTGGAGGAAGAGGAAGCGAAGGATTATCAGAAGCGCGACGACATGGTCCAGTTTGTGCTGATGCAGCGCGAGTTCGATTCCAATCGAACGCTGTATGACAGTCTGCTGCGCCGGCTGCGGGAAGCGGGGATCCAGGCGGGGCTGGAGTCGAGCGAAATCGATGTCGTGGACTTTGCGCGAAAACCGCTGTTTCCCAGCGGAATGCGCCGCCGTTCGCGGGTGATGATCGGCCTGATGTTCGGATTGTTCGGCGGCGTTGCCCTGGCATTCTTTTTCGACAGCCTCGACACCAGCCTGCGCAGCGTGCACGACATCGAGACCATCTCGGAGCTGCCTTCTCTGGCTGTCATACCGCGAGCGCGGAAAACCCTGCCGCGAGGCATCGCGGAAGATACGCGATCGGCTGCCCAGAGAAACGTGGACGTACTCGGCCAGCCGAACTCGCAATTTGCTGAGGCTTTCCGCTCGCTGCGAACATCCCTGCTGCTCTCCGGGATCGGACAACCGCCGCAGACTATCCTCATCACCAGCTCCACGCCCGCGGAAGGCAAGAGTACGGTTGCAAGCAACCTTGCCGCGGTCCTTGCATTCAGGGAAGCCAAGGTTCTGCTGATCGATGCGGATCTTCGGCGTCCTACAATCCACAGCCGCTTCGGGGTCAGCAGCCGCGTGGGACTTTCAACGTTGCTATCCGGGTCCACCACGCTCGACGAGTCGCTGCAGGCGGTGCCGGAAGCTCCGAACTTGTACGTGCTTCCCAGCGGGCCGGTTCCGCCATTCCCCACCGAGTTGATCTCTTCAAACCGCATGGTGAACCTGATCGAGGAATGCAAGGGCAAATTCACTCACATCATCATCGATTCGCCTCCTATCCTGACGATTACGGATGGATTGATCCTGGCGCCCTACAGCGATGCAGTCCTGCTGGTGGTTCGCTATGGCAGAGCCAGCAAGCACTCGGTACGACGGGCGCGGGACCTCATGGTGCGCGCAGGCATAAAACTGGGCGGAACGGTAATCAACGCCGTGGACGCGGCTTCCCAACGTTATTACGGCTATTACGGATATCAGCGGTATTCCTATTCCAATGGCCGCCCTCCGGCAAATGGAATGGGAAAGCGGAAGTGGCCCTTCTTCTGGCGCAGGGAGGATTCCTGATGAAGTTCATTTCTGGCGTGAAACCGAACATGGACCGGCAAATCTTACGGCCCGTCCGCAGCCTCCTCATGCTGGTCACGTTCCTGCCAGTCTTGTTTGGCTCGGCGGCCGGATACGCGCAGTACGCGGGTCCCGCTCCTACAAAAGCGGACAGCCCGAACCCTGAGAGTAAAAACCTGGTGCAGCGCGCGCCTGTCGAACTTCTGCCGGGCCGTGCAATCGTTTTGCATCCCGGCGATCTGATTGCGGTCAGCGTGTACGGCGTTCCGGAGTACAAGATCAACGCACGGATCGCCGGCAATGGAGTTGCCGATCTGCCCCTGGTGGGTGGCATCGATCTTGCAGGCTTGACTGTTGAGCAGGCACAGCAGAAAGTGGCGCAGAAACTTGTTTCCGAGCAGATGATTCTCTATCCGGATGTGCTGATTTCCGTCCAGGACTCGATGGTCGATATTATCGGCGTCATGGGAGAAGTGAACGGACCGAAGGCGATACCCGCGTTCGCCCCAATATCGCTGCTGGATGCGCTGTCCGCCGCCGGGGGACTGAAGCCGGACGCAAGCCACAGTATTTCCATCTTGCGCAAGGACGTTCCCGAACCGCTGCTGGTAGTCCTCAATTCAGATCCGGCCAACGCGCTGGCGCAGAATATTCCGCTGTATCCCGGTGACCGGGTCCTGGTGCCTCGTATCGGCGTAGTGTATGTCGTGGGTGCAGTCGCTCGCCAGGGGGCGTTTCCGATCACGCCGGATACTCCGCTGACGCTATTGCAGGCAGTCACACTGAGCGGAGGCGCTGGCTTCCAGGCGGCCCAGGGGGACACAAGAATTATCCGGACTACCGGAGCCACCCGGCGCGAAATCCCGGTCAATCTGAAGAAGGTCACAGATGGGAAGGATCCCGACCCCGTTCTCCAGAGCGATGACATTGTGATGGTCCCCACCAGCCCTGTGAAAGCTGCTATTAAAGGCGGCGGTGCGGGAATAGCTCTCGGATTGTTGTATTCCCTTCCGCAACTGACCAACCAATTCTGACCTGAAAAAGGGGACAACAGTGACACGCGAAATTCCTGTGCCCCTTTGAAAGCCATGCTTCGAGTCGCTTATCTACTCAGCCATCCCATCCAGTACCAGTCTCCGCTGCTGCGTCATCTGGCGCGACAGGCAGAGATCGATCTGACGGTCTTCTATACGTCGGACTTTTCTCTGCGCAGCTATCACGATCGGGGCTTCGGAGTTCCCGTGGAGTGGGACGTGCCGCTGCTGGGCGGTTATCGGCATGAAGTTTTGCCGCATCTGCTCGACGACACGGCGATTTCCTTCTTTCGTCCCCTGAACTACGGCATCTTCAGCAAGCTGCGGAGCGGGCGCTTCGATGTGCTGTGGATTCATGGGTACGCCACCTTCAATACCTGGATGGCGATGGCGGCGGCGAAGCTGCTTGGGATTCCCGTATTGCTGCGGACCGACTCCACTTTGATCGATCATCCCCGAGGAACGATGAAGCTGGGCCTGAAGAGGATTTTCTTCGGGATTCTGCGTCATTTCATCTACGGAGTGCTCAGCGTCGGCCAGCGGAATACCGAATACTGGCGGCATTATCTTGGGCCCGGCATTCCTCTGTTCCCCATGCCCTACGCGGTCGATAACGAGTTTTTTCAAGAGCGCTGCCGCACTGCGAGCGCAACACGAGAAGAGCTGCGCCACGAGTTGAACCTCGAACCGGATCGCCCGGTGATCCTGTTCGCTTCCAAGCTGTTGCCGCGGAAGCGTTGTATCGATCTCGTGGAAGCATACTTTCAACTGTTCGCGCGACGCGACTCTGGAAGTGTGTCTGATCGGCAGCCTTACCTGCTGATTGTTGGCGATGGTGAGGAACGTCCGCGCATCAAGGCGCGACTGCACAAGGCAAATCCTGAAACCGCCGCCGGCATTCGTATGCTCGGCTTCCGCAACCAGTCCGAGTTGCCGCGCTATTACGATCTTTGCGATGTGTTCGTTCTTCCTTCAGTCCATGAACCGTGGGGATTGGTCATCAATGAAGTGATGAACGCGGGCCGGGCGGTCATCGTCTCCGATGAAGTTGGGTGTCAACCGGATTTAGTCTGCGACGGAGACAACGGCCGCGTGTTCCCTGCGCGGAGTGTGGCCGCCTTAACGGACGCGCTCGAAGGCGTGCTTGCGGATACTGCCCTGGGCGATTCGGCGATTTGTCGTAAGATGGGCAAGCGCAGCCTGGAGCGCATCTCTGCCTTCAGCTTCGATGCGAACGTTCAGGGCCTGATGCGAGCATTTACCGCAGCCAGCCAACACCGGAACTGAAATGCAAAATTTACTTCCTTGTCGTATGACGGAGCATGATTTCTGATGCGAATTTTGCATGTGATCCGTTCTCTCCACCCCGAGTACGGCGGTCCCGCCCAGCTGGTGCGCTGCATCGTGGCGGCGGGTCCGCGTTTGGGATGGGAGGGTGAAGTTGCCTGCCTGGATCAACCTGCTCAACCTTTCCTTGAGGAGATCGAGTTCCCGGTTCACGCCTTGGGCCAGAACCGAAGCACCTACGGGTACTCAAAACATTGGGTGCCGTGGCTGCGCGAAAACATCGACCGTTTTGACGGCGTCGTGGTCCATGGCATCTGGCAATACCAGAGCTGGGGTACGTGGCGCGCTATCCGTGGACGCAAACCCTACGTCCTGTTTCCCCATGGAATGCTGGACCCCTGGTTCAAGCGCCGCTATCCGATGAAGCACCTGAAGAAATTGATCTACTGGCATCTGGCCGAGCGTCGCGTGTTGCAGGACGCGAGTTCCGTACTGTTTACCTGCGAGACGGAGCAACTGCTTGCGCCTGAGAGTTTCCGCATGCCCCCATGGAACGCGGCTGTGGTGCCCTACGGAGCGGAGTTGCCCACCGGAGATCCGCACCAGCAAATCGAAGCGTTCTACGTGGCTTGTCCTGGTGCCAGAGATCGACGATTCTTTCTCTACCTCGGGCGCATCCACCCCAAGAAGGGCTGCGATCTTCTGATCGACGCGTTCGCCTCCATTGCAGCCGAGTGGCCCGATGTTGACCTGGTGATGGCGGGGCCCGACGCCGGGATACGTCAAATGTTGCAGGCCCGTATCGCCAGTGCCGGGCTGAAACATCGCGTGCATTGGCCGGGGCTGGTCACGGGCGATGCAAAATGGGGCGCTTTTCACGCCGGCGAAGCGTTCGTGTTGCCGTCGCATCAGGAAAATTTTGGAATCGCAGTGGCGGAGGCTCTGGGCTGCAGCCGGCCCGTGCTCATCTCCGATCAGGTCAACATCTGGCCGGAGATTGAGGCGGACGGCGCTGGGCTGGTGGCTCCCGACACGATTGAGGGGACGAAGAACATGTTGGAGCGGTGGCTGGCTTTCAATGAGGACGAATGCAAAGAGATGAGGCTGCGGGCGCGAGCATGTTTTGAGGCTCGCTATAACCTGGATCAAAATGTCAGCGAGCTAGTACGATTCTTTCAGCGCATGCAGTA
>JBEPVW010000105.1:0-10719 GCA_041690775.1 Acidobacteriota bacterium
GCCGTGGACATTGTCCTATTGCAACGCGTAGATCTGGACGACGATATGTTGCCCGCCGGACGTCTGCGAGAGCCGCTGTGCACGCTGGAACGGGCGGATATCTGCGTGCTTCGCGCCGAAGATGCCGATCTCAGACAGCGCGTGTTGTGGCTGATGCGCCAGAACGATCCGGCACGCGTATGGATCATCGATCGCAGCACGACCTTACCTTCGCCTGCTCTGCCCGACCCGGCTGCCCGGGCACTGGCATTCTGCGCCCTCGGCGATCCGCAAGGCTTCTTCCACGGCTTGCGGCAAGCCGGTGTCAATGTGCAGAAGGAAATCCATTTCCGTGACCACCATGTCTACACGCAAAAAGATATCGATCGGCTCAAAGCGACAGCGCAACGCTGGGGCACGCAATCTTTTGTCACGACAGAGAAGGACAGCATCCGCCTGGCCAACCACTTACGCGTGGAGCTGGAAAAAGAATCTCCGCTACTCGTCGCAGGATTGGAGGTTTCTCTTCGCGACGAAGCTGGCTCGATTGCGAATTTGGAATCCCTGATCGTCCGCGCAAACGCCAGCCCCCTTCAATATCGCCCCGGCAACGTGCGATGATGAATGCTTGCCAAGCCAATTACAAGGTCTGCGCATTCTAATCGTGCGTATGGGCGCGATGGGAGACATCCTGCACGCACTGCCGGCGGTGACCGCGCTGCGTGCGATGTTGCCCGCGAGCTGGATCGGTTGGGCCGTCGAGCCGCAGTGGGAGCAGCTGCTGTGCGCGGCTTCTGCCGGCAAGCCATTTTTGCGCGGCCCGCAGATGCCCGTTATTGATGTGCTGCATTCCGTCCCCACGAAGCATTGGGCGCGCCATCCTGTTTCCTCCTCGACATTCAGCCAGATCAAGGATATCCGCCATGGGTTACGCGCACAGCGCTACGACCTCTGTATCGATCTCCAGGGAGCTGTTCGTTCTGCATTGATTGGTCGTATAGCGGCGGCGCCACGCCTGATAGGGGAAGCCAATCCGCGCGAGCCCCTCGCGCGCGGGTTCTTTCATAAGCGCATAACCACCACGGGTATCCACGTAATCGAGCAGGCGCGTGAAGTCGTCGCTGCCGCGTTGAAAGAATATGGCGGTGAAAATCTGCCCAACTGTGCCGCGGTGCTGCCAGTCGATCCAGAGGCCGAACGATGGTGCAACGGCTGGCTCGCCGAGCGCGGCGTAGATCGGTTTGTGCTGATCAATCCTGGCGCCGGTTGGGGCGCGAAGCGCTGGCCTGCCGAACGCTATGCTGCCGTCGCCGCTCAACTCGGACGGACCGGCTATGCAACGATCGTGAATGTTGGTCCAGGAGAATCTCAACTGGCGGAGACCATCTGTGCAGACCCCAACGCGCGTGCCTTCGCCATGAGCGGGAGCATCGGGCAACTGATCGCATGCACCCGTCGCTCCAGCCTTTTTATCGGCGGCGATACCGGCCCGCTGCACCTCGCGGCAGCGTTGAGAATTCCGGTCGTCGGCATTTATGGGCCAACGGACCCGGCGCGCAACGGCCCCTATGGAACCCCTGCGCGCGTACTGCGACATCCTGCAAGCCAGCGGGACCATAGCCGCAAGACCAATCCAGAACCGGGCTTGTTGACCATTACCGTGGACAATGTTTTCGAAGCGGCACAGCAGCTTCTGGCAAAAAATTTGGGAGAGCAAAAATCGCCGGAGGCATTCGGACCCGCATGACGCAGGAAAGTTCAGGCCGCAATTTCTATCTGCATTGGAAGCGGATTTCCCGCCGCATTCGCGTGCCCCTCGGCTTTCTTTTCGTTATTTTTTATTTCTGGCTGGCGCGGCCAACTGCGCATTCGCTGCTCGCAAGCCTTGTGCTTGTCGTCCCGGGTATTCTTCTCCGTAGCTACGCTTCCGGCTTCGTCAAAAAAAATGCGGAGCTCACTACCACCGGCCCGTACGCCTACACGCGCAACCCCCTTTATCTCGGCTCCAGCCTGATCGCGTTTGGCTTCGCGGCAGCGGCACGCAGCCAGTGGATTGCGCTGGCATTGGCGCTTCTTTTTCTCATCATTTATTGGCCGGTCATTCTTGGGGAGGAGGAGTATCTGCACGCGCATTTCTCTGGATATGAAGATTACGCCAGACGCGTGCCTCGGCTGCTCCCTCGATTGCTCGTACCGAAGGATGCTGTTGGCGGAGAATTTTCTTTGGAGCTTTATCGCAAGCATCGCGAGTACAATTCGCTTCTGGGCACTTTTTGCATTTATCTTGCTCTGATCGCCCGAATGTTTCTTTGGTACGGACGGTGATATCCGGTGACATTGTAGAGGCGGAAAATAAAGCGGGTTGCCCCCATATCAATTTTGAGTGTGGGTTCTCTTCACACCCAATCAAGCAAAATGACCCAGAGGGTTCTTTTTGACACGAATAACGCAGAAGATTTTTATCGTCCCGGCGCTCGGTTGGATATTGCTGGTTGGCCTGTCCTTGGCGGCGATTGCTCAGACGTCTGCTTTCCTTCCGCCAAATCAACAACTCCCCATCCCGACGAATCAAACTTTGACCTATGCCGTGGACTGGCGCGTTTTCCCCGCAGGCACGGCCACGTTTCATCTCAAGGCCGAAGGTTCGAATCAGCATGTGACGGCCACGGCGACTTCCATCGGCACCGTCAATCTTCTCTTTCCGGTGGCCGACCAATACGACAGCGTCTTCGACCGCCGTACCGGATGCTCCTACGAATATCGCAAGCAGATTCAGGAAGGCCGCCGTCGTCTCACCGGCCTAATGCAGCTCGACTACCAACACAATCTGCAAAAATTGAGCGAAAAAAATCTCGTTACCGGAACATCGAAGCAGCAGGTTTCACCCATTCCCGGCTGCGTGACCGACGTTCTATCGGGAATTTTCTACGTGGCCACGCAACCGTTGCAAATCGGCCACGATCTGCATTTCCCCTTGGCCGACGGCGGCAAAGTTGTTGATGTGACGATGAAGATTCAGGCTAGGGAAACCGTGGTCACCCCTGCGGGAACTTTCTCCACTCTTCGCGTGCAGCCAACCGCTGAGGCCGGCGTGGTCAAAAACCGTGGCAGCATCCTGATCTGGTATTCCGACGACGCAGGTCATGTGCCGGTGCAGGTACGAGCCCGCCTTTTTTGGGGAACGATCACCATGCGCCTCACCAGCAATAAATAAACTTGAATCAGCGCACCGGCTGGATGCTCGAGCCATCCAGTAAAAAGCTGCTTAGCCCAAGCGTGTCCGTCCGATAGACTCGGATATGTGCCGCGCCCAGCTCATCCAGCACCGATACGCGCGGGTGCCCGAATGGATTGTGACGGCCAGCCGAGATGACCGCGTAGGTTGGATGAACAGCCGCAAGAAACATCGGTATCGTCGAAGTATTGCTGCCATGATGGCCCACCTTCAAAAGCCCCGCCGCCAATGGCTCGCTGTCGACCATCTTCTCTTCCACTGGAGCTTCCGCATCTCCCTCAAGCAACGCCGCAGTCTGCTTGTAGCGAACTCGCATCACCAGTGAATCGTCGTTCGACGCACGAATGCCCGGCCTGTAGCTTGCCGCCGGCGCAAGGATGCGAACATGCATGTTGCCAAATAGAAACCGCTTGCCCGCAGTCATCTGCTCGACAGGAATGTCTTCCTCGTGGGCCAGCGACAGCAGCGCGCGATATTCCGAGATCATGGGATTGTTGCCGACCCAAAGCACCTTCGGATGAAAGTTGCGCAGCACCGCCGGCATTCCTCCCATGTGATCGCTGTGGGCGTGCGTAAGCGCAACCGCATCCAGGCGGCGAATGTGCCGCCACCACAAGTATTGCGAGACCACATCTTCTCCAATATCAAACTGAGAGTCAGTGCTGCGCGGCCCGCCAATTGGCCCTCCCGCATCCACCAATAGAGTGTGGCCATCGGGCGTGACGATCAGCAGGGAATCTCCCTGGCCGACATCGATCGCAGTCACCTCCAGCACTCCCTCGTGGATCGCCGGGCGCACCGGCCACAGTACCAGCAGAGATCCCGCAAAAATCCCGGCCAGCGCGCACCACCTCCAACGCGGAGACCTGCGGACCATCCATAGCGCGGCAATCCACGTTGCGGCGAAACAGAAGAGAGACCACAAGGGCGGATCGGGCGTTCGCAGGCCCGCGGCCGAAAGATTGCCGAACACATGGATCAGCCAGGAAATAGCGTGCAGCATCAGCGCCGTGAAAGCCCCGCTGGGCACAGCCAGCGCCGGATGAATGCAACCCAGCAGAAATGTCAGTAGTGCCAGCGGCAGCATAAACGCCAGCAGAGGCAGCCCCAGTAGATTCGCTGGAAGCGCCACCAGCGTGATGCGATGAAAATAGATTGCCATCGGAAGCACCATCGCCAGTTCTACAACCAGCGCCACGATCAGCGCCTCGACAAATCGCAGCGTCCACCGCACTGTGCCAAACGGAAGCCGCCAAGCCCAGGCTGGTCCGATGAACGGTCGCAGGCCCACGACAAACATCCGCAGCGCGACGCGCAGTTGCGCAATGCGCGGCGGCAGGTGCGGGTCAAGCGAGAGTTGGCGAGGCAGTCGGACACCTCGCAGATATGGCGCAATACTGGACTCAATCAGTGGCGCGGCCACGCCGCCAATCACCAGCACGGCGAGAAATGTCATCTGGAAACTGGCGTCAAACAGCGCCAAAGGGTTGTAGACCAGCACTCCCAAAGCGGCGATTCCAATCGCGTTCAGCGCCGCCCGTTCGCGATAAAGAATGCGGCTGATCAGGTAGACGGCACTCAGCCACAGCGCGCGCTGCACCGGCGGCGCAAAGCCTGTCAAGAATGCATAGGGAAGCGCCAGCAACAACGCCACAATCGTAGCGGGCAGTTGACCCAGGCGCAGTCGGCGCGCCAGCCAGAAGATCAGCCCGATCACGATTGTGATGTGCAGCCCCGAAACGACAAGCAGATGAAACGAGCCCGTCCGCTCAAACGCGCTGCGCATACTGTGCTGTAGGCGTGTTCGATCGCCAAACAGCATCGCACTCAATACGCCGCTGTCCTGGGTCGTCAGCCGCAGCCATTGCGGCATCCATCTGTACGACGCGCTGATCGTCGCGATCTGGTCCAGCCGCGCGCCGGCCCACGTCTGCGCCGCGGTTGCCAGGCACGCCAGGGAGGCACGCCCCTTCGGCCCGGCTAGGTGAACCTCGCTTGTATCCGTGCTGCCGAGTACGGCAATGCCATGCTGCGCAAGATACGCCGGATAATCCCATGCGCCAGGGTCCAGATAGCGTTGCGGCGAGTGAAATCGCAATGAAATATTCAGCCGCTCGCCACAGTGAACCTGCGGCAATGTTTCTCCTGCATGCGCGTAGACGTTCAGCCGTAGGCCGCCCGCAACTGCTGCCTGCCAATCGCGATCGGCGGTAAAGTCCTCCACATGGTCGAGCGACAGATCTATCTGTTCCGTCTGCTCCGTTTCTTCGCGCGATCTAAAAGGCAGGCTTCTCGTCTCCGCGCGAGCAGGATGAATGGCCGTAACAGTTCCCGTCACGCTTCGCTGCAACCCATCCGCCAACTGAAACAGCAGAGAAGAAGGTGCATGCCGGGGCGCAGTAAGCGCACAGAATTGCCCAGCAGCAAACCACAACAGCAGCAAGGGAAGCAGCACCGCGCGTTCGGCGCGCCGTATCGCCAGCAGCGTCAGTCCAGCCGCCAGCACAGCCGCAAGCAGAGAAAGCAGCGGAGGATGCCAGACCCAGCGCGCATCCAGAATGCCAAGCGCCAGCCCGCTCGCAGCCAGCAGCATCGGCGCAGCAGCGAAAGTTAAATTTTCGAGCGTCTGTCTATGCCGCGTTGCGCGCAGGGGAGCAGGTTGGTATCCGTGCGCACGCCGGGGCGGCTGGGATGCGAGTTCTGCGTCGGGGGACGTGGGCGCGGAGGGGGCCATGGTTGGTTCCGCGAACTAACGCTTGAGCTTCGCGATTGTTTCCAGATGACCCGTTTGCGGAAACATGTCGACCAACTGCAATCGATGGAGGCGGTAGCCGGATTGTATCAATGCAGCAAGATCGCGGCCCAGCGTCGCAGGATCGCACGACACATACACAATACTTCGCGGACTGCACTCGGCCAGCAACCGGCACGCCTCAACCCCCGCGCCGGCGCGAGGAGGGTCCAGCAGAACAAGATCGGGCGGCGACTCTCGACGCTGCCTGATTTGTCGAACCGCTTGCTGCAAAAATTCCAGCGTAGTCGAAATCGCTGTGGTAGCGCTTGTGCCTTGTAGGTTCTTGCGAAGATCTTTACCGCTCGACGGACTGGACTCAACCGCAACAACTCGGAGAAATCGCTCTGCAATCGCCAGCGAAAAAAGCCCGACACCCGCATACAGGTCCCACGCACAATCGCCGCTTTCACCATCGACGACAGAACCGGCAAACGCATCCAGCAGGCTGGCATTGATCTGAAAAAACGATTCCAGGCCGACGGTATAGTCGCGCCCCGCCACGCGATACTGCAGATTGGGCCGTCCCCATTGCAGCAGTGGCCTCGCGCCATGTGCCCGATCCGTTCCCGCTGCCAGCACCGCCGCACCCGTTAGCTGCGGAATCTCCTGCCGCAACTTCGTAAAGAATTCCACATACGGATTCTCTTCAAACCGTTCGCGCCCAACCGTCCACAGCGTCAGCAGCAGTTCCGACTGATCATGGTTGGTAAAGATTTCCATCTCCTGCAAATCCAGAGGAGCCGTGTTCTGGAGACCCAGCGCCCGAACCGCCGCAATGCATCGTTCAAGCGCCGGCGCGGCGATCGGGCAACGATCGATTGCCGTCATGCGATGCGATTTTGCCTGTCGATATCCGACAGCGAACTCCGGCTGTGTCCTCACCTGCAGGCGCACGCGGTTGCGATATTCCAGCGGCGTTCCGGTCAACGATGTGATTTCCGGGAGTTCGCGAAGTCCCGCGCGCGTAAGACTTTCCACCAGCATCTCGCGCTTCAACTCCGCCTGATAGTGGTACACACCGTGTTGCAGTTGGCACCCGCCGCAAGTCCCGAAAAATGGGCACGGCGGCGCAGTACGAAACTCCGAAGCCCGCTCAATCTGGCGCGCTTCGCCCACGCAATATCCACGGTGCTCTTCAATGATGTCCGCTTCTACAATCTCAGCAGGCAGCGTGAACGGCACAAACACGCGCATCCCGCTCAGTGGCCCAGCCTCAGCAGGAATTCGTGCCAGCCCTTGACCGCCGTAGACTACTTTTTCGATGGTGAGCTTCATGTTTGGCGCATATAGAACAGGCTCAGGCGGGGAATACGGTTTTGCTGGAAGAGGCAGCGCCTGAGAAATTGCTGTTCAATCTGACGGATCTGCACGGTCTGCATCCGGCCCCGATAAGGAGCCAGTTCCTGCGCCGATTGCTCGCGCAACCCAACCAACTCTTCCGCTGGCGTGGAGGACTGCAAAGCCCCACATATCTGGTCTTCGAGCACCACAAGATGCCGCTCCAGAGCCTCGGTCGTCCTTGCATCGCTACTGCTCTCCATCGATGTAGCAAGTTCAATCAATTTTTCAGCAGCTTCGGAAATGATAAGCTGCGCCCCCGATGGCACAGCGGCCGCATGAAGCTGCCTGGCAGTATCGCGGAGATAACCGGCAATGCGCGAAGCTTCGAATCCGCTTTCTTCCGGCGAAGACGGCTGCTTTCGTACTGCGCCAATCGCTGCTTCATGCATATCTTCCATGGCGCGCAGCACCCCCTGGGCACAGTACGCGAGCCCGTTGATGCGCCGTACTCGCCCTTTGGCTTGGCGCGCGGCGTACTTATCGAAAGATGCATCGATGCCCGCAATCACGGCTTCCAATGGAAATCCAGCCTCCTGCCACGCCGCAATCAGTGCCCAGTCAAGCGTCGACAACATTAGCAGGGTGCCGCGACGGCGCTGAAAATGCTCTTCGATCTCCGTGTAGTAATTGAAATAATTCTGCAAGGCGTCATCTTAGGAGAACGGTAAAAATAGTGAGAAGAAACGATAAAAGATAAGGCCATCCTGAACGAAATCATTTGAAGGCAATGACGCAATCGAAGGATTTGCTTTCTTTCGCGTTACAGGAATATCGATTGCTTGGTAGGAGGCTGCTTACGCCTCCTGTGAAGTTTGCTGTTTACGCACGCGCTGGCGCGGCCCAGACATCAGGCTGCGTTCATAAATGATGCGCAACCCCTCTAGCGTCAGCGTGTCGTTTACTTCGGATATGTATTTTGATTCTCCTGCAATCAACCGCGCCAGTCCGCCCGTCGCCACGCATTTCGTGCTGGGAGAAAGCTCCGCCACCATTCGTTCCAGGATGCCGTCCACCAGCCCAACATGGCCATAGAACAAACCGATCTGCAGATTGTCTACCGTGTTCGTACCAATCACTTTAGGAGGCCTCTTAATTTCCACGCGCGGCAGCCGCGCAGCCCGCGCAAAAAGCGCCTCTGCGGCAACATTTACTCCAGGCGCGATCGCACCCCCAAGAAATTCTCCCCGCTCGGAGACAACATCGAAATTCGTCGCTGTGCCAAAGTCCACCACAATGCAGGGGCCCCCGTATTGGTGAAATGCCCCCACGCAATTCGCCACTCGATCCGCGCCCACTTCTTTGGGATTATCGGTCAGGATTGGCAGTCCCGTCTTCACGCCTGGCTCCACAAACAGGGGCTTGTGGTTGAAATACCGCTCGCAAAATTGCCGCAGGATCCAGTCGATCGGCGGCACCACAGACGCGATCACAATGCCGCTGATTTCGTTGCTGTCCACGCCTTCCGTCTCGAGCAGATTGCGAATCAGGATGCCGTACTCATCCGCGGTCTGGGAGTATCGCGTGCTGATCCGCCAGGTCGCGCGCAGCTCGCCAGTTCGCTCTTCCAGCATTGGGTAAAGCGCGATCACCGTATTCGTGTTGTTGACATTCAGTACCAGCAGCATGTGTTCAGCCTTTCGCGGATGCGCTCCGAACGCCGCCCGACAGCACGGTGCGCATCCCGGCTTCTGTTTCGACGCGCAGAAAGCCGCGGGCATCCAGGCCCGCCGTGACGCCAGTGTACCCTTCACCCTCGTCCACCGATACTCGCTTACCGCGAATCCAGCTGGATTTTTTTTCGATGCGCATCAAAATGCTACGAGTCGCTGTCAAAAAAGTCTCCGGCTGCATCAGTGCTTCAATCTCGCAATCCATTGCTTGCAAAATGGAAATCAATAGTTCCTGCGGAGGAGTGATGCGGTCCGACTCCAGCCGCAGAGATGTGGCCAGCTCGCGCAGATCGGGCGGGAACTGACCATGATTCACGTTGATCCCAATCCCGGTGACAGCGTAACGCACCCGCGTCACTTCGGCATTCATTTCCGTCAGGATTCCCCCAAATTTGCGATTCCTAAATAGCAGGTCGTTCGGCCAGCGGATATCTGCAATCAACGCTGTTACATTTTCGATTGCCGCCTGCACAGCAAGCCCCGCAGCCAATGAAAGCCACAGGGCATCCGCCGGAGTCATTTGCGGACGCACCACCATGCTGATGTAAAGCCCCGCGTATGGCTCAGAATGCCAGGCATGCGACCCGCGTCCGCGCCCCGCCGTCTGCTCCTCCGCCACATATACAGACCCGTGGGGCGCACCCTTTTGCGCTTCCAGCATGGCGTATGTATTGGTGGAATCGATGGTCGGAAATATCTGGACTTTGTCCGCGAAGATTGTTCCTTCAAGTGCAGCCTTCAAGGCGTCGGCGTTTAGCTGGTCGGTCATGGATGCAACGGCTCTATAAAATTCGCACGACGGGGGTGCTGATCTTGCCGATCGGTGCTTCCTAAAAAATCTCCGCGGTGATTCGCATACTCAAGTCAATCGCCACGACAGAATGAGTCAACGCCCCGACAGAAATATAGTTCACGCCCGTCTGTGCATACTTCCGCACTGTATCCAGCGTCAAACCGCCCGAAGCCTCAATGGGAATTTTCCCGGCACGTTTGCGCGCAAAACTGACGGCGGTCTTCGTCTCCGCAGGCGTCATATTATCCAGCAGCAGGGAGTCCGCCCCGCCGCTGAGCGCTTCTTCCAGTTCCTCCAAGGAACGCACTTCCACCTGGATCTTTTGGCCCGGTTTCCGCATCTTCATCGCACGAGCCAGCACATCGGCGACCCCGCCACCCAAAGAGATGTGGTTGTTTTTGATCAGCACTCCGTCCGCAAGGTCCATGCGATGATTGTGTCCCCCGCCGCAGCTCACCGCATATTTATCCAGCAGCCGCAGCCCGGGTACAGTTTTCCGGGTGTCGAGAATCGCAACGCCGGTGCCGGCAACGGCATCGACATACTTGCGCGTTTCAGTCGCTATCCCGCACATGCGCTGCAGCAGGTTCAGCGTGACCCGTTCGCAGGCCAATATCGTGCGCGCATTGCCGCGAATCACCGCAATCGCTTGCCCCTTGCGGATTCGAACCCCATCGAAAATCTCGGGATGACGCACCACTTCAAAGCGTCGCGTGGAACTCTGGTCCAGCTTGCGGAAAACTTCGAGGATGCGAGGGATTGCTTCCCATCCTGCGAGAACACAATCCTGCTTGGCAAGAACCGTGGCGGAAGCGGGTAGCTTCGGATCGAGCGTCAACTCCGTAGTGGCATCGAGCGTCGCATGATCTTCGATCAGCGCCTGTTCCAGGATGGCGGTGACACGTTT
>JBEPVW010000106.1:0-10654 GCA_041690775.1 Acidobacteriota bacterium
GCGGTTGTCCTGCCGCGCTTGACATCGCGGCGACATCTGGATACGCTCTCGCAACATCAACCCAATTTTTTGAACGAGCAGTTCGCCGCATGAGACCGTCGACTGCTGGAGCCAGTTGTACCCCATCATGAATTTGGCCACACAAGATCCCGGAGATAGGAAAATGGCCGCTGGCCAAAGCTCTACAGCAGCTCTCGAAGAGGAGCAGCTGGCGTGGCTAACGCTTACGATGACGGATGGGTTGGGGCCGCGCCGCATCTGGCGTGCGGTGGATGCTTCCGGCAGCGCGGAAAGGGTGGTCGGGCTGCCTCTGACTCACTTGGAGGGGCTGAAGATGCCCGCTGCCGCTGCGCAGTCGATCGTTTCGGGGCACTCCCGTGCTGAGGCGGAAAAAGAATGGAAGCGCGTTCAGGAGGACGGCGGCGCGCTGATTACTCCCGTGGACGAGGCGTATCCGAAACGGCTGCGGGAAATTTTCGATCCACCGACGGTGTTGTGGATTCGCGGCAACCAGTCACTGCTGGCCCAGCCGGGAATCGCCGTCGTTGGAACGCGGCACCCCACGCCCTACGGAACGGGCATGGCGGAGATGCTGTCCCGCGACCTGGCGGCGCATGGCCTGGTGGTCTTGAGCGGCATGGCACGCGGCGTGGATACAGCAGCGCATCGAGGCGCGATCGAGGCGCGCTGTAACGAAGCTCCAGGGAAAACGGTGGCAGTCTGGGGCACGGGGATCGACGTAATTTATCCGAAGGAAAATAAAAAGCTGGCTGAGCGGATTCTGGAGTGCGGCGGGGCAATCCTCAGCGAGTATTCGATGGGTACATTTCCCGCACCACAGAATTTTCCGATTCGCAACCGGATTTTGAGCGGAATGAGCGTCGGCGTGCTGGTGATTGAGGCGAGTGAAAACAGCGGTACGCGTATCACGGCCCGCTGCGCGCTGGAACAGAACCGCGAAGTGTTTGCCGTGCCCGGCAACGTGACATCAAAAAGTTCCTGGGGGCCGAACACGTTGATTAAACAGGGCGCCAAGCTGGTTGCGACCTGGGAAGACGTGTGGGAGGAACTGCCCACGCACATTCGGCTGGAGGTCGAGGAGCGAATGGGTATTGCATCTTTCGGCGACCCTGCTGCATCGTTATTCAGCAAGCCGGATTTGCCGGAAGACCAGGGCCACGTCTTCGAGGCCCTTCGCCCGGACCAGTCCATGCAACTGGACGAACTGGTGGAGCAGTTGGAGGGAAAGTTGAGTTCGTCGGAGATTTTCACGGCACTGTTTGAGCTGGAGTTGGCGGGCCGGGTGCGTGCGATGCCGGGCAAAAATTACGTCCGGGTCTTCTAATTATCTGTTTCAAAGAGGTTGTCATTCCGAGCGGAGCGTAGCCGGGGTGGGAAGCGAAGTCGAGGAATCTGCTGTTTTGCGCTAAAGCGTTTGCCGGCAAACCCAAGATCCTTCGCTTTGCTCAGGACGACAAATTCATCATTGTGGAAATCTGTGAAGCTATAACTTGCGGCCCGAGTGGAACCCGCAGCCGGAATCATGGTAGCTTCGCACGTATTACCTAATATAGGTTCGCGCGTCCTTTGGAACATTGCTTCAGGATGCGACGCGGATCGATATTCCGAACATCAAGTTTCGTTTACGAAAGAAGAAAGCAAATTTCGATGGCAAAATCACTGGTCATCGTCGAGTCGCCCGCGAAGGCGAAGACGATCAACAAATATCTCGGCAAGGATTTCATCGTGGAGGCCTCGATTGGCCACATTATGGATCTGCCGAAAAATAGGATTGGCGTCGATCTGGAAGACGGCACCTTTGAGCCTGAGCTGATCGTGATGCCGGGCAAGGAAAAGGTGGTGGACCGGCTGAAGAAGCTGGCGGGCGCGGCGGATGCGGTGTATCTGGCGCCCGATCCTGATCGCGAAGGAGAGGCCATTGCGTGGCACCTTCAACTGCAACTAAAGCCGCAACTGCGTAATAACGCGACGATTCAGCGGGTGACGTTCAACGAGATTACTCAGAAAGCAATCAAGGCGGCGTTTCAACATGCCGGGAAAGTGGACGCGAACCTGGTAGACGCGCAGCAGACCCGCCGCGTGCTTGACAGGATTGTGGGCTACCAGATTTCTCCCCTGCTGTGGGACAAAGTCCGGCGCGGGCTGTCGGCCGGACGTGTGCAGACAGTTGCGGTGCGTTTGATTGTGGAGCGGGAGCGGCTGATCAAAGCGTTCCAGCCGGTGGAGTATTGGACGCTGGATGCGCAGTTGATTCCTGCCGCAGGCAAGGAGCAGCGGGAGTTTACAGCGCGGTTCGTCGGAATCGATGGCAAGCGGGCGTCGGTCGAGACGGTGAATGCACCAGCGTTGCCGAAGCAGGCGGAGACGGATGCGATTGTCAGCGCATTGAAGAAAGCCGACTGGAAGGTACGGTCAGTTGAGAAGAAGGAGCGTCGGCAGAATCCGACGGCTCCGTTTACCACCAGCAAGCTGCAGCAGGATGCGTCCCGCAAGCTGGGCTTCAACGTGAGACGGACCATGGGCGTAGCGCAGCGGTTGTATGAAGGCGTGGAGGTGGGCAGCCAGGGCACCGTGGGCTTGATCACCTACATGCGTACCGACTCGACGCGCGTATCCCCGGATGCAATCGATGAGGTGCGGACATACATCGGCGACAAACTGGGTGCGAAGTATTTGCCGGCCACCCCCAATACGTTCAAGAGCAAGAAGGACGTGCAGGACGCGCATGAGGCGATTCGTCCGACCAACGTGGAGCTTGCGCCGGAGGAGATCAAGCGTTATCTGAGCGACGAGCAATACAAGCTATACAAACTGGTCTGGCAGAGGTTTGTGGCCTCGCAAATGGTGCAGGCCGTATTCGACCAGACGAGCGTGGATATTGTCGCGAAAGCAGACCGCAGCTACGACTATCGCGTGACGGGCTCGGTGCTGAAGTTCGACGGCTTTCTGAAAGTGTATGAAGAAGCGAAAGACTCCAAAGATGCCGACGACGAAGCATTGAGTAACCGTCTGCCGGAGTTGAACGACGGCCAGGCGTTGACGCTGAATGGATTGAAACCGGAGCAGCACTTTACCGAGCCTGCGCCGCGGTTCAACGAGGCGTCGCTGGTCAAAGAGCTGGAGGAGCGCGGCATCGGGCGGCCTTCCACCTACGCTTCGATCATCAGCACGATTCAGGACCGCGAATACGTCGCGAAGGTGCCGCCGAAGGGATCGGGCAAATTTTATCCGACCGAAATCGGGGTAGTCGTAAATGACCTGCTGGTGAAGAATTTTCCCTACATCTTTGACCCGGCATACACGGCGAAACTGGAAGTGGAACTCGACGCGGTCGAAGACGGCACGGAGAAGTGGACCGACCTGCTGAGCGGCTTCTACGGATATTTTCAGAAGGAGCTTGAGGTCGCGGGCAAGAAGATGGAAGACGTCAAGCGGATGGAAGAGCCGACGGATGAAAAATGTCCGGAGTGCGGCGCGCCGCTGGTGCTGAAGTGGGGCAAATTCGGTTCCTTTTTCGCATGCACCGCCTATGAGAAGAAAAAGCCGGTGACCATTGCCAGCTCCGCCTGGGAGAAGGACGCAAAGAAGGCGATCAAGAAGATCGAGGAAAAACTGGCGTACCCGATCATGGTGAAGACCACGGGCGGAGCGATGCCCGCACCCGCGGCAATTACTGCAGCCAACCGGAAAGAACTGGAAGCGGCGATGACGGCCTTGGCAGCGCCGGAGCGCAAGCTGCTGGTGGAGCAGATAAGCTGCAAGTTCACCCGCGAGAATTTCGAAGCCAAGCCGAACCTGAACACGCCGGAAGCGCAGGGTGCGGAAGCAGAAGAAGAGTTCTGCGAAAACTGTGGGCGTGTGATGGTATTGCGCAACGGGCCGTTCGGCCAATTCATGGCCTGCCCTGGATACAGTGAAGATCCGCCCTGCAAAACAATCCGGAAATTGACGGCCAAGCAGCAGCAGAAGCCTCCGGTGCCGCTCGATGAGAATTGCCCTAAATGCGGAATGCAGCTTGTGCGCCGGAGCGGGCAGTATGGAGAATTCGTCTCCTGCAGCGGCTATCCGAAATGCAAGTACATCAAGCAGAACCTGACGGGAGTGAAGTGCCCGACCTGCGGCGATGGCGACATTGCGGAACGCAAGGCGCGACGCGGAAACCTTTTCTACGGATGCACCAATTATCCGAAGTGCGACTTCACATCGAACCTGAAGCTGGTTCCGCAGGCCTGCCCGGAGTGCGGGAGCCCGTATCTACTGGAAAAGACATTGAAGTCCGGCGTGTACCTGATCTGCCCCAACAATGCAAAGCAGAGTGCGGAGGAGAAATCCGGCAAGGGACGCAAGAAAAAGGCTGTGCCTGAGGAGCTAGCGGCGCCAGCAAACGCGGTTGCTTGCCATTTTGAGAAGCGCATCGGGGATGCGCCGGTCGAAGCTGAAAGACCGGAAGAACGTGAAACCGTCGAAGCCGCCGCAGTATAGCGACCGGCTGATCGGACGACGACAAGATACGATAAGAAGATATGAGGGAAATGGAAAGCCAGATTGCCACCTTTGAAGATGCCACGCTTATTCTTAAGCTGTACGAGCTCCGCCAGGAAGCTGTTCTTCGCAAAGCGCGGAATTGGTTGTCGCAGGAGTTCAATCCGGCAACCGCGGATGAGCTTTTGGCCGTGGCCCATAGCTTTGGTACGGAGCAAAATGCGTATTACCGGCAGGTGATCAGTTACTGGGAAATGGCGGCGTCGCTCGTTCTGCATGGTGCGGTGAAGGCGGACCTGTTTCTCGCCTCAAATGGGGAAGGATTGTACATTTTTGCCAAGTTCCATCGCTTCCGCGAGGAGTTCCAGGCGAAACAGGGAAGACCGTTCATGCGCAATACGGCCCAGATGATCGAAAAATATCCGATGGCCCGAGACATATTCGGAACTATGCTGAAGTCGCTTCAGGCGCGCGCCTCGTAGCTCTGGATGAAGCGGCGGCTTGCCAAGCTGCCATCGACACAGGTACAACTATTTGGTCCATTGAACGCCTTCCTTGCGGGGGCGAAAAATTGAGGAGTCATATTATGAAGATCACCAGGCACTTGGCTTTTGTTTTAGCGTTGGGCAGTATGACCGCTTTTGCGGGCGCGAAAGCGCACAAAATGACGGGCTGGATCAGCGACGCGAAGTGCGGCGCCACCAATCATGATGCAGCATGCGTCAAGAAGTGCATCGACGCCGGGTCTCAGGCGGTTTTTGTGGATTCCGACAAAAAGGTATGGGCGATCGATAACACGGATTCAGTCTCGAATTTTTATGGTGACCATGTGAAGGTGGTTGCCACCGTCGATGCCACGAATAACTCCATCCATGTCGACAAGGTAAAGAAAACCCACGACGTTATGGATAAGATGTAAGTTCGCAAGAAGGCCGCACAGGAATGAAATAAAAGGACGCGCCTAGGGTGCGTCCTTTTATTGTGCCCGCTTACAGCAGCGGTTCTCCTCGCGGCTTAGCGAAGAGCGATTCCAATCTGGTATGGTGAAATGTAAGGGGACGAAGCGAATTTATGGCGAAAGCGGTCTGGAACGGGAAGGTGCTCGCAGAGAGCGACAAGACTCAACTGGTAGAAGGAAACATCTATTTTCCTCACGATTCGATTGACCGTGAGTTTTTCCGGTCAAGTTCAACTATTTCTACGTGCCCGTGGAAGGGGCAGGCGCGTTACTACACGATTCTGGTCGATGGGCAGGAGAACTCCGATGCTGCCTGGTACTATCCCGATCCGAAACCTGCCGCGCGCGCCATCAAAAACCATGTTGCGTTCTGGCGTGGCGTGGAGATTGAAAAGTAAAAGGATTACCAACGGGCTTCTTCAATAAGCCCCAGCCTGTTGCAGGGGAATCCGTACCTGAAAACAAGTCGCGCCGGGCTTCGATTGCACGTCGATAAATCCTCTGTATCTGCTCAAAATGCGATGGACGGCATCCAGGCTAAGCCCCGGCCCGCGACCTGCCGATTTCGTCGTGAAAAAAGGCTCAAAAATCCGGCTATGCAATTCGGGCGGAATGCCGGGGCCATTGTCCCAGATCTCTACCCGAACCATATCCCCGGTGTGTTGGGTGCACAGGCGAATTCTTCCTTTGTCTTTCATGGCATCGAGCGCGTTTTCAAGAAGCGCCATCCAGACCTGATTCAACTCGCTGCCGTTGGCGGTAATGCTGGGCAGGTTGGGGTCAAACTCGCGCACCACCTCCACATCCTTCAACCTGTAATGCAGCATGCTGAGAGTGTTTTCCAGCGACTGCGCCAGGTCAACATCCTGTAGCGAGCCTTGATCCATGTGGGAGTATTGCTGGATGGCATGGATCAGTTCAAAAATCCTGGCAGTCGATTCCAACACAGCCCCAGTCATGCGCTCGGCGCGCAGGGAGGAAGCGAAATGCGTGACCGCCAGATTAGCGGCCTCATTATTCAGAAATTTATCGAGGACAGCCAGTTCTTCCGGTTCGATTCCGGCCTCCGCAAATACCGGGGCCATCGACCAGGTATCGGAAGCGGAGTGCTGCTCCAGCCAACGGGTCAGGCGTTCTTCCAGCGCGCCGGTTTCAAGCGGCGCGGATTCCTTGGAGCGCCGTTCGATTGCCGCCCGGAGGCCGCTGTTCCACGCCATATAGCGGGCTTCCTGCTCGTCGGTTAAACACAGCCTGCCAGCGTCGAAGCTGACTTTTCCGTAGACGCGCAATTCTGTCAGCAGATTACTGGCGGCGCGCTGGGCGGCGCTGGCCGGGTTATTCAATTCGTGGGCCAGGTTGGCTGCGAGCTTTCCAAGCGCGCTCAACTTTTCCGACTGCTGCTCCAGCCGTGTGACTTCCCGGACTCTGTCCAGCATTACAGACACACAGCGCTGTCCCATGGAAGGGATGGCGGCCAGCATGTCCGGAAACAGTTGCTTGGAAATCTGCAATCCCCAGACATTTTCCGAGGCTAGTCCGCTGCCGCCCCAGGTCTTCATGCGGGAGAAGGGAAGCAGCCCGGTGATATGGCCGGACTGTCCGATAAAGAGGCTTCCCCGTCCGATACCCTGGCGGCGAACCTGGACTTCCCCGGAAAGCAGGATCGTCATCTGGGTGGCTGCATCGCCGTCGCTGAACAGGCGCGTTCCGCCGGCAGCGGAAAATTCGTGGCCATGTCGCACCAGCCAGAGATACTCCTGCTCCATAAGACCGTCCAACTGGCGAACTCCGCGCAGCGCCTCCAAAATTTCAGGTTCCGGAGAATGGAGTTCGGTCACGCCTGGAGGAAGATCGGAAAATGAAGCGACGGCGGACTGCGTTTGGGAATCCATGGCACTGCCTCCGAACATAAGACACTCTAGCTTACAGCGATGATACGCAGTTCACAGGAGAGCAGTTCCTTTTGATCTGGCGGAAAAAGTTATCGATGAAGCGCAGCGGACCTCTGCTCTTCATCGATAGTGGAACTGCCAAAAAAATTTCGACTATGCGCCGACTGTGGCCGGCGCCGATTTTTGAGCAGACTCAACGGCTCCGTCTTTTACCCTGACCGGATCGAGGAACGGCATGGCTGCGCGCAGCGGCTCTCCTGTGCGTTCAACGGAGTGCTTCGCTTCATCGACCCGTTGCTGCTCGAACCATTTGCGGCCGGTTGCATTTTCGTCGAGCCAGTTTTTCGCAAACGTGCCGTCCTGGATTTCCGCCAGCAGTTTGCGCATGGCGGCGCGGGTCTCATCGGTCACGATACGAGGTCCGGCAATGTAGTCGCCATATTCCGCAGTGTCGGAAATGGAGTGACGCATGTAAGCCAGGCCGCCGCGATACATAAGATCGACGATCAATTTCAGCTCATGCATGCATTCGAAGTATGCGACTTCCGGCTGGTAGCCGGCTTCCGTCAGCGTCTCAAATCCGGCCTTCACCAGGGCGCTGACGCCACCGCACAACACGGCCTGTTCGCCGAACAAATCGGTCTCCGTTTCTTCCTTGAATGTAGTTTCGAGCACACCGGCGCGGGTGCATCCAATGCCTTTGGCGTAGGAGAGCGCCTGGGCCATGGCGTGTCCGCTGGCGTCCTGATGAACGGCGACCAAGCCGGGAGTTCCGCCGCCTTCCTGAAAGACTTCGCGCACGCGATGGCCGGGAGCCTTTGGGGCGACCATGGTGACATCGACATCTGCGGGTGGTTTGATCGTGCCGTAACGGATGTTAAATCCGTGAGCGAACATCATGGTTTTCCCGGCGGTCAGATGCGGAGCGATGGAATCTGCATAGATTTTTCCCTGGCTCTGGTCCGGTGCCAGCAGCATGATCACGTCTGCCCACTGCGCCGCTTCCGATGTGGTCATCACCTGCAGGCCGACACGTTCCGCGCGCGCCTTCGACTTGCTTCCGGCCGGGAGACCGATGCGCACTTCGACGCCGGAATCTTTCAGGTTGAGGGCATGAGCGTGTCCCTGTGAGCCGTAGCCGAGAATGGCCACTTTCTTCTTGCGGATCAATCCCAGGTCTGCATCTTCATCGTGATAGGTCTTAGCCATTTTCTTATTCTCCGTTGGATAAACTTCAAGCTGAAATTATGCGGGGTTTTCTTCGGTCATCAGATCAACCGCAAGCTGTTTTCGTTTGTTGGTCAGCACCGACTCGTTCAACGCCGCCGGTCCGCTTGCGTCGCTCAATGCGTCGATGACGCGGCTGGTGTGGTGCCCGCGGCGCATTGCCATGCGGCCTGTGCGGGCCATTTCAAGAATTTGATAATTGCTTTGCAGCAGAATCTGCACCAGTCCTTCGATCTTGCTGGCGCTGCCGGTGATCTCCAGCATAAGCGATTCCGGCGCCAGATCGACAATGCGCGCGCGAAAAACTTCCGCCAGTTGAAACAGGTCGGAGCGAGTGTCCGGAGCAGCCGCAACTTTGAGCAAGGCTAGCTCGCGAATCACCGCCGAGTGACGGCCTACGTCATCGATTTCCAGAACATCTTCAAGCTTGTATAGAGACGCCATGATGCGATGAGCACGGTCTTCCGCGGAGTCCGCCACGATGGTCATCCGCGAGACGTTCACGGTTTCGCTGCTGCCCACCGTCAGCGAGGTGATGTTGACATTCAGACGGCGAAACAAGGAGGTAACGCGCGATAACACTCCCGGCTTGTCCTCAACCAACACTACGAAGGTATGTAACATCCGATACGGCTCCCTAACGTTCCGTCGCTGTTTCGACCAGTGGATTTTCCGAGGGGCGGCGGATCATTTCGTGCAGCGCCGCTCCGGTTGGAATCATGGGATAGACGGAGTCTTCCTGCTCGACGTGAAAATCGATGAGGAAAGCGCCCTTGTGACTGCGCGCCGCCTCTACGGTCTCGATCACCTGCGACCGCTGCCGGACGTGCGCGCCGCGAATACCGTGCGCGTCCGCAAGCTTGACAAAGTCGGGACTGAGCAACGGAGTGGACTGATAATTCTTGTCGTAAAAGAACTCCTGCCACTGGCGCACCATTCCAAGATAGCCGTTGTTCACGATGGCGATGTTGATGTCGAGGTTCTCCTGCGCGATGGTGGACAACTCGGGGCTGGTCATCTGGAAACCGCCGTCGCCGGCGATCACCCAGACTTCCTTCTCCGGGCAAGCGACCTTGGCGCCGATGGCGGCAGGCAGCGCAAAACCCATGGTTCCCAGACCGCCAGAGGTGATCAGAGAGCGGGGCTGGTTGTGCTTGTAATACTGCGCTTCCCACATCTGATGCTGGCCGACATCGGTAACGACAATGGCATCTCCGTTGGTTTCGCGCCAGATGTCGTTGATGACGTGGGCGGCATACAGATGGCCGTTGTCCGGCAATTGCTGAATATCGCGGACCGCGGCATGGCCCTTCATCGAGGAAATCGTCTCCAGCCAGGCGACGCCATCGCGTTTCGCCATCAGCGGAAGCAGTGTTTCGAGAATTTGTTTTAGATCGCCGACAAGTGCCACATCGACGCGAACATTCTTGTTGATCTCAGCCGGATCGATCTCGATATGGATTTTCTTCGCCTGAGGAGCGTATGTGGCGAGCGATCCGGTGACTCGGTCGTCGAAGCGCATGCCGCAGGCGATCAACACGTCCGCCTGCTGAATTGCGTGGTTCACCCAGCTTTCGCCGTGCATGCCCATCATGCCCAGGTTCAAGGGATGCGATGCGGGAAATGAAGTGAGTCCCAGCAGCGTGCAAGCGACAGGAATCTGCGCCCGCTCCGCCAGCGTGCGTACCTGTTCGAACGCCCCGGAGTGGAGAATACCGTGTCCCGCAAGGATGACCGGACGCTGCGCGCTGCGCAGCAATTCCAGCGCCTCGCGGATGGAAGCCGAGTCGGCACCCAACATGGGATGCGGACGGTGGGGCGCCGGTTCCGCGGCGGCAAAGTCGAAGATGGCGGAGTTCTGCTGCGCATCTTTGGTGATGTCAACCAGCACCGGCCCGGGGCGGCCTGATTTCGCAATCTGGAAAGCCTCACGCAGAGCGGGAGCGATATCTTCCGTGCGGTTGACGAGGAAATTGTGTTTGGTGATCGGGAGCGTGATGCCCGTGATGTCAACTTCTTGAAACGCATCCGTACCCAGCACCTTGCTTGAAACCTGCCCGGTGACGCAAACGAT
>JBEPVW010000107.1:0-10525 GCA_041690775.1 Acidobacteriota bacterium
CCGCGCATCCTGCAAAGATTTCTCAACACCGTACACCGCCGGCCACGTTGCCTTCACGGTAGCCGTGTCCTTGCCCGCGGTCTTGCCTAGCTGCTCAGAGCTTTCCGTCACGTCCAGCACGTCATCTACGATTTGAAAAGCGAGTCCGGCATGTTGGCCGAAGATGCGTAAGTGCTCGACCGTACTGCGATCGCCGCCCGCGTAGATGCCGCCTGTAACCAGGCTGGTTGTGATCAGCGCGCCGGTTTTTGCTTTATGAATCGCCTGCACCAGGGCTGCGGTTGGCGTCTCGCCCTCCCCCTCGACGTCCATCACCTGGCCGCCAATCATGCCGCCGACGGTGCCGGTCGCCCGCGCAATTTCACCAACAATTGAAACTACCGCTGCAGGCTGGCAGCGCAGGCCAGCCAGAGTTTGATATGCCAGCGTCTGCAGTGCATCTCCTGCCAGGATTGCAATGGCCTCGCCGAAAACAACATGGCAGGTGGGCTTGCCGCGCCGCAGATCGTCGTTGTCAAGCGCGGGCAGATCATCATGGACCAGCGAGTAGGTGTGCAGCATCTCCAGGGCCGCGCCCAATTGTTCAACTCCAGCGGGAAGTTTTTCGTCGCCCTGCACCATGCGAGCGGCCTCCATACACAGGATGGGGCGCAAGCGCTTGCCGCCGGCGAAAGTGCTGTGGCGCATTGCCTGATGGATCGAGGTCGGCGTTACTTCCGCACGCGGTAAAAGAAGGTCGAGAGAGCGATCCGTCAGCTCCGCTCCGGAGTGCAAAATCTGTTGAACATCGAGGGACATGGCTCTCATCATATAGAAGCAGCGGCGCTGGCTGGAACCGCGTAACCTGGTGCGGTTGGCCAAGGCGAAGCTGGCGTGATGCTCGTCTCCGGTAAAATAGACCTCTTATGCTTGATTTAGGTTATGTGCGCGCGAATCTGGCGCAAGTGAAGGAGAAGCTTGCGCGACGTGGGCCGGAAGCGGCTGGGGCGCTGGCTGGATTTGAGGAGCTTGATCGGGCTCGCCGCTCCGCCATCACGCAGTCGGAGACGTTGAAAGCCGAGCGCAACCAGATTTCCGCTGAAGTTGCCGAGCGCAAGCGGAAAGGTGAGGATGCCGCCGAGCTGATGGAGCGGACGCGCTCCATGAAGGAAGCCATTGAGCTCTGCGCTGCGGAGGCCGCGGACACTGAGCAGCAGATGCAGGCCGTGCTGCAGCAGATTCCCAATCTGCCCGCCGACAATGTTCCTTCAGGTACATCCGCTGACGACAATGTGGAGGTTCGTCGCTGGGGCACGCCACGCGTATTCGATTTTGCCGCCAAGCCACATTGGGAGCTGGGCGAACAGCTGGGCATTCTCGACTTTGAACGTGCGGCGAAAATTTCAGGCGCGCGATTTGCCGTCTACTGGGACGCTGGAGCGCGGATGGAGCGGGCGCTGGCGAATTTCATGCTCGACATGCATACGCGCCAACATGGATACAGGGAAGTGCTTCCGCCGTACATGGTTAACGAGGCATCCCTGTTCGGGACAGGCCAGTTGCCGAAGTTCAAGGAAGACCTGTTCCGGTGCGAAGGCAGCGATCACTGGCTGATTCCAACTGCGGAGGTGCCGCTGACGAATCTGCTCCGCGATGAAGTTCTCGATGAAAAACAGCTGCCAATTTCCGTCACCGCCTACACGCCTTGCTTTCGCGCTGAGGCTGGTTCTCATGGAAAAGATGTGCGCGGTCTCATCCGGCAGCATCAATTTCAGAAGGTGGAGTTGGTGAAGTTTGTTGCACCGGAGAATTCCTACGCAGAGCATGAGAGGCTTACCGGCCATGCCGAAGCGATTCTGCAGGAGTTGGAGTTGCCGTATCGAGTGATGAATCTGTGTGCAGGCGACCTGGGCTTTTCCGCAGCGAAGACTTACGATCTGGAGGTCTGGCTACCCGGGCAAAATGTGTTCCGCGAGATTTCTTCGTGCTCGAACTTCGAGGCCTTTCAGGCCCGGCGTGCCAACATTCGGCATCGTCCAGTTGGGCAGAAGAAGACCGAGTTCGTCCACACGTTGAACGGGAGCGGCCTGGCGGTGGGGCGAACATGGCTCGCCGTGGTGGAGAATTACCAGCAGGCGGATGGCAGCATCCAAATTCCCCAGGTGTTGTTGCCGTATATGGGCGGGGAAACGGTGATACGGGCCAAGTCGCGCTAGGCGACGAGAGCGTTCGAGGGTGAAACGATGAAGCGGGTTCTTCGCAACTATGTGTTCTGGACCTACCAGCGGGGCAGTGTTCACTATGACGTGATGGTGACGCTTATCCTGCTGTTTATTTTTCTTTCGCCGCGGGTCATCAATTTCCACGACAGGCCGGTGGAGCGGACTCTGCCGCCCAGCCAGGTGCTGGTAAAAAATGACGGACACAACGGCCTGATGTACCAGATCGACGCGGCTACGCTGGCCTCTTTCCATGATGATGGAGATTTGAAACTACAGTTGCGCAGCGTGATCGTGCCGATCTCAGGCTATGTCACAATCGATCGCTACCAGCCGGTGATGGAATCCGGCAGTAAGAAGATCATCGCGTATCGCGTTTGGGCACACAGGTAAATGAGACGAGCTATGAAAAGAATGCGGAAGTTGTTTTTCATGCCGGAAAGCAGAGTTCTATGGACGCTCCTTGCGGCGGTCGGCTTTTCCATGGGCCCGCAGATCGCACGGGCGCAGTCCGGGTCGAACGCAGCCTTGGATAAAATTCTGGCGCAAATGGATGCGGCTTCGGCGAAGTTCCATTCCGCGCGGGCAGATTTTCAGTGGGACCAGTTTGAGCGCGTAGTCAGCAGTACGGATACGCAGGCCGGGGTCATTTACTATCTTCGCTCGGGCGCGAACACCAGCGTAGCCGTCGATATCGAAACCACGGACGGTCAGCCCTCGAAGAAAACCATCGTCTTCAGCGACGGAGTGCTGAAGTTTTTTCAGCCGCAGATCGATCAGATGACGGTCATGCGTGCTGGAAACAAGCAGGACCAGTATGAGAGCTATTTGACGCTGGGGTTCGGTGGCAGCGGCAGCGATTTGAAGAAGAGCTGGGACATTACCTACCAGGGCATGGAAACCATCGATGGCGTGCCGACGGCGAAACTGGACCTGGTGAGTAAAACGGCCAGCGTGCGCAATAACTTTTCTCATGTGACGATCTGGGTCGATCCGGCCCGCGCGATTTCATTGAAGCAGATATTGTTTGAGCCTTCCGGAGATTCGCGGACTTCCTACTTCCGAAACATTGAATACAACAAGAAAATTCCTTCTTCCGTGTTCAAAATCAAGACGGACTCGAAGACGCAGGTGGTGCAGAAGTAGGGGACTTTGATCGGGTTTGCGCAACGAGCGCGGCTCCGGCAAGGATAAAAATCATCGGGAAGCATTCCAGCGTGTAGCGCGACTCCGGTGTTTCAATCGTTAGCAAAAGCAGGCAGCGAAGCGCGACGTAGGCAATCATCATGGCGGTGAAGGGAACGCGCTTCTTCAAGCCCCAGGCAGCCAGCAGAAGATAGAACAGGTTCAGCGCGGCGTAAGCCCAGGAAAAAATCGTCTCCGCGGGATGATGCCGGTATTGCCACCACCGCAGCTCAATCCATAACTGTGCGGTCCGGGGCCGCAGCCACATATCCGCCAGGCGCATCACCGGCAGCTCGACATAGAACCGAAAAGGATGTCGGCTGATCCGCTGCTGCGCCAACTCGCCAAAACGATCATCGAGCGCGTAGGTCATGATTACCTTTTCGTTATATTTCGCGAACAGGTCCGCCGCTTCCACTTCTTCCGCGGGCGTATCGAAGGCGCGAGCGGGCAGCAGCGTCATATCAAGTGGAGAGCCATTCACGTTCCAGTAAACGTCGGCGGTCGAGGCATAATCCACAGCCCAGGATTGCACCCATCGGATCCAGCCGTGAGGAACGTACTCGTGAGGGTCGTTCGCATAGCGTGGCACAAGAGGCTGAAACACATGCATGGTGCGGGCATTGCGGACTGTCCAGGGAACAAACGGAACGACCGCAAGCAGCGTACAGGCGATGGCCAGATTCGCGCTTCGCTCTGCGGGAGTGTGTTTCCGCGCATACCAGAACATCGCGGGTATCAGTACGACGCCAAGCAGAGCGCCATCTGGCCGCAACAAAGTTGCATAGCCGATACTAAAGGCGAGGGCGCAAAACCAGCCGCCGAACTTCGGCCGCTCCACGTAACATGCCAAGGCATAAAGGCCGAGCGCGATGCAGAAAAGAGTTGGCGTTTCCGTCAACGGAGACGCGACGAAGTTGGCGGTGAAGGGACACAATGCCGCAAGGTAGAGCGATGCGATACCAGCTTTACGCGATATCATTTTCGCGGCAAAGCCCGCGACCAGCAGGCAAGTGCACAGGTCGATCCCAGCCTGCAGCAGCAGAATGCCTGTGTAGTGGTCTACGCCGAAAAAGAAAAAA
This sequence comes from Acidobacteriota bacterium, assembly GCA_041690775.1. Classification (GTDB taxonomy): domain Bacteria; phylum Acidobacteriota; class Terriglobia; order Terriglobales; family Acidobacteriaceae; genus JAKAAZ01. Next base: position 4,466 of record JBEPVW010000107.1, read on the forward strand.
CATATTCCAACAAACAGCGGATAACCGGGAAGCCTGATCAGCGTGGGATGGATGCCGTTGAAGCGAGTGAATCCGTAGATGCCATGCCAGAACCAGTTACGGGCGATTTCCCCGTAGACCAGCGTGTCGCCATCAATGACCGGATAGTAGTGAATAAACCAGAGCCGCAGCAGCAGACCCGCCACAAGGGCGGCGATAACATGCTTGGTGGCTTGGCGCAGCAGGGCGAGCATCGATATGGATCATACAAGCTGGCCGGAAGTTTTTGAGATAGTTTCAATTGGAGCAGCTCCGGCATCTACGATAGACGATAGATATCCTTCTGAATGACGAAGCCAATTTTCTACGATCCAGGGCGTAAGAGATGGAAGCGCCTGCGGCGAATCTTCGATGTCCTCGCCGTGTTGTCGACCGTCGTGCTGATTGCGTTCGGCATCAATGTGCTGCGCCGCGAGCAGCTGCCGGAGCTTCTGCTGCCGGTTCAGAAGCGGAATTACAAGGCGCTGCGGGACTCCTCCTACACGCCTAAATCGAAGCTGAGCCAGCAAGCCTTGCGCCGAAGGCGGCATCGGCGCCCGTCAGACATTCCCTTGAACTCCGGCGAAGGTCTGCGCGCCGCTTACTACGTCGATTACGACGCGGCGAGCTATACCTCACTGCAACATCACATTCACGAGATCGATCTGCTGTTTACGGATTGGCTGCATGTCATTACGCCGGACGGAAAGCTGACCGCATTCACCCCGGATAACCGTCCGTATGCGGTTGTCGATGCGAGAGGGGTGCATAGCATCGACCAGGAAGGCAAGGTGCTGCGCGCAGTCACGGACGCGCACGTAGACACGGAAATTTTCCCGCTGGTAAATAATTTTGACCAGCTGACGGGCGATTTTCGATCGGACATCGTAGAGAAGTTTTTGCTGAACCCGGCGGCCCGCATCCTGTTCGCCCACCAGGTAGTGGCCCTGCTCGCCGCCAATCCTAAGTACCATGGCCTGTCGCTTGATTTTGAGGCGATTCCGAGCGTTGCCCAGCCGGCGTACCACAAGCTGGTTTCCGATCTATACACCCAGCTGCATTCCAAACATCTTCGTCTCTACATCAACGTGCCGGTCGATGACGACGATTGGGACTTCAAGTTTTATGCGGCTCACACGGATGGCATCATTCTGATGAACTATGACCAACATGAGCCTGCCAGCAAACCAGGACCGGTCGCGGGCCAGGAGTGGTATGTCCGCAATCTCCGGCAGGCCTTGAAGGTTGTGCCGAGAAGCAAGCTGATCTGCAGCATTGGCAACTATGGTTATGACTGGACGCTTTCGCTGCCGGCTCGCAAGCGCGGCAAGTTAATTGCCAGCAAAGTATTGGACGCGGAAGACCTTGAGGTACAGGATGCGTGGCAGGCGGCATCGGACTCCGAGGCGGCTCCGGTGCTGGACACAGATTCCCTGAACATGCACTTCGCTTACGATGATGAGGACGCGCATACCCGTCATGAAGTCTGGTATCTCGATGCGATCACAGCGCTAAATGAAATGCGTGCGGCGCGCGAACTGGGTATCCAGACGTTTGCGCTGTGGCGGCTGGGCAGCGAAGACCCGACGCTGTGGAATATCTGGGATAAACCGCTGGACCCGAATGCCGCTCAACTGCTGGCGACTATTCCGCCTGGTTCCGATGTAAATACGGAAGGCGATGGCGACGTATTAAAAGTAATTGGCCGACCGCAGGATGGGAAGCGGACGGTCGATATCGATTCCGACTCCAACCTGGCCGTCTCGCAGCAGATCAAAGCCTTTCCGCAGTCCTACACGCTACAGCAGTATGGATATCACCCGAATGAGCTGGCTCTTACATTCGACGATGGACCCGATCCGAAGTGGACGCCGAAGATTCTGGATGTCCTGAAACGCGAGCACGCTCCGGCAACATTCATGGTGATCGGCGAAGAGGCGCAGGACAACGTTGGATTGTTGAAGCGCGATTATCGCGACGGTCACGAGATTGCCAATCACACCTTTACGCACCCGGACATCAGCCACATATCGACCCGCCAGCTCGACCTGGAACTAAACCTGACCGAGCGGCTGTTCGCCGCGGAGCTGGGGGTGCAGCCGCTTTATTTCCGTCCCCCCTATTCCATAGACCAGGAGCCGGATACGAATGAACAGGCTGCTCCCGTGGACCACGTTGAGCAGATGGGCTACATCATCGTCGGCGACAAGATCGACACCGACGACTGGAATGAACATCCACGCAAGACGCCGCAGCAGATCGTGCAGACTGTGCTCAATCAATTGGAGGCGATGAAGACCAAGCCGCAATTCCGCGGCAGCATCGTTTTGCTGCATGACGGGGGCGGCGATCGTTCGGTGACGGTAGCGGCACTGCCGTTGCTGATCGAGACGCTTCGCGCCAAAGGCTACCAGATTGTTCCTGTATCCGCCCTGATCGGCAAGACGCGGGAGCAGGTGATGCCCGCGATTCCTCCGCAGCAGCGCTGGCAGGCACGTATCGACGCCATCGCTTTCTGGCTGATTTCATTCTTCAATCACACCGTCATTATGGTCTTCTTCGTCGGCGATGTGCTGATGACCGGACGATTGCTGATCGTAGGGCTGTTCGCTGTGATTGATCGACTGCGCAAACGCAAGTCTTATCCGGGAGCGGAAAATTATCGGCCGCGGGTTGCAGTTCTGATCCCGGCGTTTAATGAGGCCAAGGTGATTGCGCGCACGATCCGATCTGTTCTCGGCTCGGATTATCCACATCTGCGTGTGATTGTGATCGATGACGGCTCCACGGATACAACACTCGCGGCTGCGCAGGCCGCCATGCCGGAGGCCCTCGCATCCGGACGCCTGACGGTGTTGACCAAACCGAACAGCGGCAAAGCAGAAGCGCTGAATTTTGGATTGCAGTCGGTCAATGAAGAGATTTATATCGGCATCGATGCCGATACGGTCATCGCGCCGGATGCGATTTCAAAGCTGATTCCCCGAATGGCCGACCCGAAGGTGGGGGCTGTCGCCGGCAACGCCAAAGTAGGCAACCGCATCAATCTATGGACGCGCTGGCAGGCGCTCGAATACATCACCAGCCAGAACTTCGACCGGCGCGCTCTGGATTTATTCGGCGTGGTCACCGTGGTTCCGGGCGCGATTGGGGCATGGCGGACGAGCGCAGTGAAAGCCGCGGGCGGCTATCACGTCAACACGGTGGCCGAAGACGCCGACCTGACCATGAACCTGCTTCAGCAGGGTTGCAGCGTGGTATATGAGGACCGCGCGTTCGCGTTTACAGAGGCCCCTGACAATATGCGCGGCCTGATGCGTCAACGCTTCCGCTGGTCGTTTGGAATATTGCAGGCGGTCGTCAAACATCGCGGAGCGTTCCTGCGCCATCGCGCGATGAGTTTGTTCGCATTGCCGAACATGATTGTCTTCCAGATTATTCTGCCACTGTTCTCTCCATTCATCGATCTGATGTTTCTTGCCGGGGCGATCCATTATGCAGTGGATCGGCACTTCCATCCGGAGGCGGCCAGCACCGCGAGTTTCGAAAAGCTGGTCATCTATTTCCTGGCATTTCTAGTCGTAGATTTCCTTGCCTCTTCACTGGCCTTTCTGCTGGAACCGCGCCACGCCAGCAACAAAGGCGATGGATGGCTGCTGTTCCATATTTGGATTCAAAGATTTACGTACCGCCAGGTATTTTCACTGGTGTTGTTGAAGACGATGAAGCGCGCCATCGACGGCCGTCCGTTCGCGTGGGAAAAACAGGAACGCACGGCGAAGCTTTCAGCGAGCACGGAAAGGGCAACGGCGGGGAGATAGATGTCTGAATAGAGTCAACGCATGTTTATCACTCCAGGAGAGCGGGCCCAACGAAGAGCTATTCCAATAGCGTATTCGGGAAATGCACGACCGACAACGAGGGATCTAATCAAGGCTGACTGGCCGGGCAGGAAGACCGTGCCTGTTCTACACTAAAGCAGTATGGCTACCGCTGAATTATCTACCGCAATCTCTCTCCGCTTGCCTGTGGGGGAGTTCCGCAACGAGCCGTTTCTGGACTTTACCCGCGAGGATAATGCGCGCGCGATGCGGGACGCTTTGACTCGCGTCGCCGATCAGCTTGGCCAGGAATACGATCTGGTCATCGGCGGTAAGCGCATTCGGACTCAGGAGAAGATTCGGTCGCTGAATCCTTCCCGTCCCAGCCAAATTGTGGGCGTGCATCAAAAAGCGGGTGCGGAGCACGCCGAGCTCGCCATGCAGGCGGCTCTCGACGCGTATGACGGCTGGCGCATCACTCCAGCGGAGGAACGCGCTTCCTTACTTCTCAACGTTGCGGATTTGCTTCGTCGGCGCAAGCTCGATTTTCATGCATGGCTGGCCTACGAAGTGGGCAAGAACTGGGGCGAGGCCGACGCTGAGGTGTGCGAGGCCATCGACTTCCTTGAATTTTATGCGCGGGAGGCGCTCCGTCTGGCCGCTGCGACAACGCCGATTCAATATCCCGGAGAGCGCAACGAACTGCACTACATCCCGCTCGGGGTAGGCGCCGTGATTCCGCCGTGGAATTTCCCGCTGGCTATTATGGCCGGCATGACAGTGGCCGCTGTTGTCACGGGCAACACCGTCATCTTGAAACCATCGAGCGATTCGCCGACCATTGCGGCACGATTTTTCAGTTTGCTGGAAGAAGCCGGACTTCCGCCGGGCGTCGTCAATTTTTGTCCCGGATCGGGCGCGACCTTCGGCAACGCGATCGTCGAACATCCAAAGACGCGTTTCATCGCCTTTACCGGCTCGAAAGAAGTTGGCCTGGACATCCATGCTCGTGCGGCACAACCACGACCGAGCCAGATATGGATCAAGCGGACGATTCTTGAAATGGGCGGCAAAGACTCCATTATTGTGGAGTCGGACTGCGATCTTGACGCTGCGGTGACTGGCGTTTTGCAATCGGCATTCGGCTACACCGGGCAAAAATGTTCCGCATGTTCGCGTGCCATTGTGGATGACAAAATCTACGATATTTTTGTTGACCGGCTGCGCGAGCGGACGAAGCAGTTGCAGGTTGGCGATCCAGAGTTGAATTCCTACATCGGCCCGGTGATCAACAAATCCGCCTACGAGTCGATCTTGCGCTACATCGAAATTGGCAAGCAGGAAGGCCGCCTGGTTGCGGGCGGACGTGCGGTCGTGACCCCTGAGGCGGGTTATTTTATTGAGCCGACGATCTTCTCGGAGATCGCGCCGAATGCACGGTTGGCGCAGGAGGAGATCTTTGGGCCGGTGCTGGCGGTCATACGCTCCCGCGGCCTGAAGCATGCGCTCGAAATCGCCAACAATACAGAATATGGTTTGACTGGCTCGATCTATTCTTCCGCGCGGGATAAGCTCGCGAAGGCGCGTCAGGATTTTCACGTAGGAAATTTGTATTTCAACCGCAAATGTACCGGAGCGCTGGTCGGAGCACATCCGTTCGGTGGATTCAATATGTCGGGAACAGATTCGAAAGCCGGCGGCGCCGACTATCTTTACTTATTTACGCAGGCGAAATCTGTAACAGAGAAACTGACTTAGCTGGCTTCGCTGTATTGGGTGGGGCCGGAAAACCGTTGGCCGCCGATTGTTCGTCAACGTCGTCTCGTGAACAAAAAGAAGAAGGTTGGTTGTGGCTAAAATCCTATGTGTCGACGATGAACCCGCAGCGGTGGCGCTGAAGCAGACGATTCTCGAGCGCGCCGGCCATTCAGTGACGATCTGCCGCTCTGCGAACGATGCGATTGCACTCTTGTCGACGGAGGAGTTCGATGCCGTGGTTACCGACTGGAAGCTGGGAGAAGAAAGCGGACGGCAGATTCTTCTGGCGGCCAAGACGCGTGCGCCGGTTCCGGTCGTCGTAGTTTCTGGATATTGCACGGACGCGTTTCGAGCAACCGAACCGCAGGCAGATATCTACCTGGAAAAGCCGGTAGACGCGACGGAACTGGTTGCGATTATCACTGCCCTGTTGCATTCCACGCCGGATGATAGCGCGGCCACC
>JBEPVW010000108.1:0-10512 GCA_041690775.1 Acidobacteriota bacterium
CACCACGACCGGCAGCGTCTCATCGATCAACGCATTGGGGCCATGCTTCATTTCCCCAGCCGGGTATCCTTCGGCATGGATGTAGGAAATCTCTTTCAGCTTGAGCGCGCCTTCGAGTGCAATGGGGTAGTGGATGCCGCGGCCAAGAAATAGGAAATCCTGTGCACTCGAATAAATTTTCGCCAGCGCCTGGCAAGGCGCGTCGCACTGCTTCAGCACATCGTCGACTTTGCCCGGAATTCTGCTTAATTCATCGACCAGCGCCAGGCTCATTGCGTCATCGACGGTCCCTCGCTGCTGCGCAAGATAGAGTGCCAGCACAAACAATGCCGTTAACTGCGCTGTAAATGCCTTGGTGGAGGCGACGCCAATCTCCGGTCCTGCGTGGGTGTAGATGGTGCCGTCTGCTTCGCGCGCGATCATTGCGCCCACGACATTGCAAATCGCTAATGTCCTCGATCCTTTCGACGCGATCTCCCGCTGCGCGGCAATGGTGTCGGCGGTTTCGCCGGACTGCGTAATCAGCAAGCCGATCGCTTTGGGATCGGCGATGGGGTCGCGGTAGCGATATTCGCTGGCATAGTCCACTTCAACCGGCAGCCTGGCCAGCCGTTCGATCATATATTTTCCAACCAGCCCGGCATGCCAGCTGGTTCCGCAGGCGGCAATATTGATTTTCGTTGCGGCGCGAAATTCCGCTTCGGTGATCTGCATTTCGTCCAGAAAAACCTTGCCTGTTTCCAGCGAGACGCGTCCCAGCGTAGTGTCGCGAACGGCGCGGGCTTGCTCAAAAATTTCCTTGAGCATGAAGTGCTTGTAGCCGCCCTTCTCTGCCTGAATCGGGTCCCACAGAATGCGCTGTACCTTGCGTTCAATCGCATTGCCTTCGAAATCCGTCAACGTCACGCCTTCCGGCGTAAGAACTGCCATATCGCCGTCGGCCAGGAAATACAGATCGCGGGTGTGGTGAAGGATGCCGGGGACATCCGAGGCGATGAAATATTCGCCATCGCCCAGACCCACAACGGCAGGCGCACCGCTGCGCGCGGCGACAATTTTCTGCGGATGGTCTGCGGACAGTACTCCGATTGCGAACGCGCCCGTCAAATGCGGTATGGCGTGGCGCACCGCCTGCTCCAGCGAAATGTCCTGGTGATCTTGCTTCGCGGCAGTGAGTTCTGCCTCAACCAAGTGCGCGATGACTTCTGTATCTGTCTCTGTGACAAATTTGTGGCCTTCGGCAATCAATAGATGCTTTAGCTGTAAATAATTTTCAACGATGCCGTTATGAACCACCACCAAGCGTCCAGTGCAGTCCCGATGCGGATGCGCGTTTTCCTCCGTAGGGCGGCCATGCGTCGCCCAGCGCGTATGGCCGATGCCATAGGTCCCCTGGAGAGGCTGTTCGCGCAATACTTCTTCCAGATTTTTCAGTTTCCCGGGCGCACGCCGCAGCTCCAGGCCGTTTGGACCGCCTGCCATCGCGATGCCGGCGGAATCGTAGCCGCGATATTCCAGCCGCCGCAGGCCCTCCAGAATGACCGGCAGAGGGTCCTTGCTACCGACATAACCGACGATGCCACACATATTTCTATTGTAATTGCGGCATGTTGCTGCATGCCGGGAACGCAGCGGACCACCGGGTCACTGGAGGACAGTGCCGCCTATGGTTCCAGCCGGTACGTGTACTCTTCAATTACAGGGTTGACGAGCACTTCACGGGCGATGCGCTCAACTTCGAGCTGCGCCGCCGGTAACGCCAGCGTATCGCTTATGGTCAACAGGAAATACTTTCCCTGGCGGACGTCTTCGACGCCCTGATACTGCATTTTGTGCAAGGCTCCGTGGATGGTTTTTCCCTGTGGGTCCAGCACGGTGTTGCGAAGCATCACGTAGACATGGGCTTTCATCGTAGGTGATTATACGTAGTGGCCTGCCGCTTTTCGAGAGCTGGCCGGCAGTCAGGAAAATTGCATGACGAATTATCTGGAACTCCCCACCGGACAGAAAGCGCCGGAAGTCATTCACGCCGTCATCGAAATACCGGAGGGCGGGGTGAACAAGTATGAGTATGACAAGACTCTCCACGTCTTTCGGCTCGATCGCAATCTTTACTCGCCCGTGCACTATCCAGGAGATTACGGATTCGTTCCCAGCACGCTCAGTGAAGATGGCGATCCCATCGACGTCCTCGTGCTGGTCGATTCGCCGAGCTTCCCCGGATGCGTGATGGATGTTCGCCCCATCGGCGTTCTTCAGATGCTGGACCAGGGAATTCCCGACGAAAAGATATTGGCTGTCGGCCGCAGCAATCCTCGCTACGCGGATGTCTGGAACTACACAGAGATTTATCCGCACATGTTGCGTGAGATCACGCATTTCTTCGCGATTTATAAGGACTTGGAAGGCAAGCGGGTGGAAGTTAGAGGCTGGCGCGACGCTTCGCAGGCCCGTGAAGCGATCACCGCTTCCATGCAGCGCTTTCAGGATGCGAAGGCCGCGAAAAAAACCACAGCGGAAAAAACTGCTAGTATCGCCGCGTTCTAGACCCCGTTCTCCTGCTTTATTCCTTGGTCGCGATTTGCTGGACAGAATCTGTCCCCGGCAGGTGAGCGCTGGTTGAACGCGAGCTGGCAGTCTGCGGGCCGTCGGCCGGGTTTGAGCCGGGGGAGGGTTGAACCTTTTCTTCAGCAATGTCCAACCCATCGTAGATGATCCGGGTGTCGGTGCCGAACCGCTTGTAATCGCCGTACTTCACGATCTCTCGCAGATGGACATCCTCGGGCAGGCATTGTTTGCAGTTCTCAAAGTGCAGCACACCTTCCGCGCGCGTGTAGACCGGGAACCAGTATTTGCCATCAATCTGTTGACGGTACGTGGTGAAGGGGACGGAAAGGTCTTCCTCACCGCGGGTGGTATCGTCCGGAATATTTTTTCCGTTGGTCACGACGATTTGAAAATCATGCGCTTCCACCCAGATGCGGCCCGAAAAATACCGGCGATTTTTTTCTATCTGTTTCGGCGCCACATCGAACACATAGGTCGCTACCTGGCCGACTGGCTGCTTGCCTACATAGGTTATCCGGTACTGCCCGATGTCTTCTGTTGTAAGCGTGAAGGGGAGCCGATGCTCAATATCGTCAAAATCGGCGGGACTCATCGCCACGCGGGTCAGCGTATTGTCGGGTGCGTAGACGACCACCTCCCGCTTGCGTCCGGAAGAGGTGAACACAATGTCGTCAATCTGAGAATATTCCCCGTCCACGCTGCCGACTTCATCCAGCGTGTCCAGCTTCACGGCGCGGCGGTACGTATAGTTTTCCAGCGCAATCTTGAACTGACTTTCCCTGGCTGCGAACCGGCTGATAATTTCGACGGGCGTAACGCCTGCGGGGCGCGACGTGTCGAGTTGGCCGAAACCGGAGTCAAGCGGCGCCGGCGTGAATCCCTGAGCCTTGCGCATCTGTCGCGAAGTTTGAGCCTGAGACTGTGCGGCCAAGGCTATAAATATAAATAGGAACGCGCCAACGCAAAAAATACTGACCCGTTGAAATAGAGCATTCCCGAAATGCAAAGATATCCTGTTGCTGCCTCGGCTGCGGCGCGGGCAACATACACGCGCGGCGCTCGACGCAAGTTCGGGAAAATCGCCAGCAGAAATCACAGCCAACCTCAGGAGTGCAGACGAACGAGACAACCCGCCGCCTTCCCTATCCACGATAGAGGACAGAAGCCGATAGAAGGATGCTTTGCGGACGCCTTCGGTTGCCAGGGTTCACAACTAGTCAACAGCATACGGCGTTTGGCTTAAGCTGAGGGTGCGCCGATGTTGAGCGCGGTACGATCACAGCAGGGAAGCGGCAGAGTAATTCATGGTGTTTGGCAGACAATCCAGATCGGCAAAACCACGAGAGCGGCAGCCGCTCGATGAAGCCGCGCTCTACGCCTACGCCGTGCGCAGCCTGGGGCGCAAGATGCGCACGGTCGCCGAGTTGAAGCGCCTGATGCGGCAGCGCGTTGAATCCGGAGAGACTGGTGAAGCGAAGATGGATGCCGTCGTTACTCGCCTGATCGATCACCAGTATCTGAACGATGTCCGCTATGCCGCCGACTATACCCGTATGCGCCAGGAGAATGAGCGCTTTGGCCGCCGCCGCGTCCAGCAGGAACTGAGCCGCCGCGGCGTCCACGAGGAGATCGTCGGAAAAACATTGGACGCGGCTTACGCCGACCTGCCGGAGCCGGAGTTGGCCCGGCGCTATATCGAACGCAAGCGTCTCCGCAAGCCGACGAACGACAAGGAGACGGCGCGGATCGTTCGCAGCCTGGTGCGCGCCGGGTTTTCGATGGGAACGATTTTTCCGCTGCTGAAAGCGTGGAATGTGGACGAAGGCACGCTGGCCGCCGCCGAAAGCATTGACGAAGACGCAACCTGCGCCGAGTGACAGGCGGTGCCCCATCCTTCGCGCCGTTTGCGAAGGGCGGGATCGGAAGGCATTGCTAAACTTAAAACGTATGCATAAGATGTCCGGTTCTGAAGTCCGCGAGATGTTCCTCAGCTTTTTTGAAAGCAAGGGGCACACTCGTGTCCACTCCTCATCTCTGGTTCCGCAGAACGATCCAACCCTGCTGTTTACCAACGCGGGCATGAACCAGTTCAAAGATGTTTTTCTCGGCGTCGAAAAGCGCCCCTACCTCCGCGCCGCCACGGCGCAGAAGTGCGTCCGCGCGGGCGGTAAGCATAACGACCTCGAAAACGTCGGTTTCACTCGCCGTCACCATACGTTCTTTGAGATGCTCGGCAACTTCAGCTTCGGCGACTACTTTAAAAAAGACGCCATCGCCTACGCCTGGGAACTGGTCGCCTCGCCGGAGTGGTTCGCGCTGCCGAAAGACAAGCTCTATGTGACTATATTCGAGGGAGATAAAGCCTTAGGCGTGGGCCGTGACGATGAGGCCTATCAGTTCTGGCTCGATGTCGGCGTCGCCAAAGATCGCATTTTCGAAATGGGCATGAAGGACAACTTCTGGCAGATGGGCGATACCGGCCCTTGCGGCCCGTGCAGCGAAATCTATTACGACATGGGCGTCGAAGCTGCCGAAGTACCCGGCCAGGATTTGCCGTTCGGCGAAGATGAAGCGCGCTACGTCGAGATCTGGAATCTCGTCTTCATGCAGTTCGACCGAAGCGCGGACGGCATATTAGCGCCGCTGCCCAAGCCTTCTATCGATACGGGTGCAGGATTAGAGCGTTTGGTTGCGGTCCTCCAGGGCGTGCTTTCCAATTTTGAAACGGATCTATTCAGCGAACTGATCAAAAAGGCAGCCGAATTTACAAATACGCAATATCGACCGAGACACCAAATTGCGCCGGGTAGCCCATACGATCCACTTCCAGTTCCGCGAACAGAGGAAAAAGAGTCAGAGGTTCAGAAGCGAATTGATAAGGCGTTGCTTGATAATATGTCGCTGCAAGTCATCGCCGACCATGCGCGCGCGGTAACATTCTTAATCTCGGATGGCTTGTTGCCTTCGAATGAAGGGCGCGGTTATGTACTACGTAAGATTCTTCGTCGCGGCATTCGCCATGGCCGCCAACTAGGACAAGAAAATCCCTTCATGTATCAGATGGTCTACGCCGTTCGCGATGAAATGCAGGATGCATATCCGGAACTGAAGGACACCGCAGAACGCGTCACCAAGGTTGTTCGTGCTGAAGAAGATCAATTTGCTCGCGTTGTGGATTTCGGCCTAAAGCGCCTCAATGATGAGCTTTATAGCGGTAATTTCACCGGCTTACGTGCATTCCATCTCTACGAAACCTACGGCCTTCCGCTCGACTTCATGGTCGATGCAGCCCACGACGCTGGAATCACCTTCGATATGGAAGGCTTCAAGAAAGCCCGTGCCGAAGAGCAAGCTCGCGCTCGGGCTTCCTGGAAGGGCGGCGCTAAAGCCTCCGCTAGCCCGGCATATCGTGAGCTGCCGAAGACCATCTTCGAAGGCTACCGGCAACTTATTTCCACGAATTGCGAAGTGCTCGCGCTGGTGAAGGATGGCGTGGGCGCGCAGGATATCAGAGTGAATGACTCCGCCGAAGTTGTCCTCGACCACACCAGCTTCTACGCTGATTCCGGCGGCCAGGTCGGCGACCACGGCTGGCTCTATTCGGAAGATGGCAATGTGATCGTGGCCGAGGTGCTTGGCTGCACCAAGCCGGTGCAAGGCATTTTCGCGCACAAAGTTATCGCCAAGCAAACCATCCATCTCGGAGACAAGCTCAGGACCGTGGTCGATCGTGAGTTCCGTGCGGCCACCGTCCGCAACCATACCAGCACGCATCTGCTGCAGGCCGCTTTGCGAGAGACGCTGGGCACGCACGTCAAACAGGCCGGATCCTTGAACGATCCGCAGCATCTGCGATTCGATTTTTCCCACTTCACTTCTGTTGCCGACGAAGAATTGCAGGATGTCGAAGACCTGATCAACAAGAATGTTCTGGCGAATACCCGCGTGGAAACGCTGGAAGATGTCCCCATCGATGTGGCGGTGAACGAATATCACGCCATGGCTCTGTTCGGCGAAAAGTATGGCGACCGTGTGCGCGTTGTAAAGATCGGCGATTTCTCTACCGAGCTTTGCGGAGGCACACACACTGCCGCCACCGGCGAAATCGGCCTGGTGAAACTGGTCAGCGAAAGCAGCGTTTCTTCCGGAGTTCGCCGCATCGAGGCAATCACCGGCACCGGCGCATTGCAGGAGTTCCGTCGCGCCTTCGCCGTCACCAAACTGGCCGAGCAGATCGCAGGCAAGACCGAGGCGCGCACGCCAGCCGAGGCGCTGCAACAGAAACTCTCGGCTCAGGAAGACGAACTGAAACGCCTGCGTCGTGAACTCGATGACTCGCGCATGAAATCCGCCGCGGGCCGTGTTAATAATGCAGCAGCTGAAGCGGTGGAAGTCTCTGGCATTAAAGTGCTGGCACAGCGGGTCGACGCGCTGGATCGCGGACAGGTGCGGACGCTCGTCGACAATATGCGCACGAAACTGGGCTCCGGCGTAGTCGTTCTGGGCGGCGTGCAGGAAGACGGCAAAGTATCGTTGACCGTCGGCGTGACCAAGGACCTGACCAGCCGCGTGCAGGCCGGCAAAATTGTCGCGCAGTTGGCGCAAAAAGTTGGCGGATCGGGCGGCGGACGCCCCGATATGGCCGAAGCCGGTGGCAAAGATGCCAGCCAGCTGGATGCCGCGCTCCACAGCGCACCACAGGTGGTGCAAGCGCTTCTCAGCTGACGAAATTCTTCCCGCGCGGCCCATTCCCAACCTGATATTCAGCAGTTGTCGCGCTGGGTTCCGTTACCACGCGAGCCACATTTGGATTGTCGCGGTGGACCGCGAAAATCTATACTGAAGAGGCTCTGGCGTATTGTCTGCTACTTGAGACGCGTACCTCTTTTCTTCTGCCTTCGGTTCTTTCCTGCTGGGCGCTCCTGCCGCACACATATTTTCGCGTGCGCAGGGGCGCTTGGTCTGGCTGCGGCCGTTTTTTTCTCCGGCCAGACTGCACTCGGCTCTCCGTCGCATCGTGAGAGCGTCTTGGCCTACGCCCACGCGGAAAATGCCGAGCGCCATCTTAAATCAAAACCTCTCTCTGCGCGCACCCGCGACGATTACGAACGCGCGCTTCAGGGCTACCGGTCCGTTTATCACGGCGATCCAGCCTCTCCGGACGCGGGCCGCAGCATCGCCGCGGTCGCCGATCTGCTCGCCGAAGAAGGCCGCTGCTTCCATGACGAAAAGCTCTTGCACGACGCCGTGGCGCAGTGGGAATTTTTGCGGCGCGAATATCCGGGTAGTCCTCTCCGCCAGCGGGCGCTATTTCAGCAAGCGCAGATCACTCAGCACGACCTGCACAATCCCGCCGCCGCAAAAAAAATCTATCGCAGCTTTCTGACGCATTATCCCAACGACTCGCTCGCGGAAAAGGCGCGCGCCGCTCTTGAAAGCGTACGAGAGGATGTTCGCAATGGGCAAAGTCCCAGCCCATCGCTTCGTCGGGAAGGCAGCAACACGGTAGCCCGTTCCCGGCCCGCGCCCCACCCCAGCGTGTCCGAGCAGGGCGCGTCGAAAAAGAGGCAGCAGGATTTCACGCTTGCTGCCGCAACAGATACTCTTCCGGGTGCAGCCAAGCGCGTAAACATTAACCACCCAGTATCTTCTCCACCATCATTCGCGGCGGCAGGCATTCCGTCCGCGCAGGTTGCGACGATTCAAGCGGTCCGCTACTGGGCAGAGGGCAACTCCACGCGGTTCGCTGTGGACATGAACCAGACCGTGCCCTACCACGCGTACCTCGCGCGAAATGGCAAACAGATTACGCTGGTCTTCTTCGGCGCGCATCTCTCAGAATCCCTGATGAGCCGCCCAATTCCGGTGGAGCACGATGCCAACTTTCGTTCAATTCGCGCAAGCATTTTGACCGGTGATCAGGCGGAGTTGGTGCTGGAGTTGAACCATCCGGCGGACTTTTCCTCCTTTGCACTCGCGAATCCAAACAGGCTGATCCTGGATGTGCGGGCGGCGCAGCCACACCGTCCATCCGCCATCGTCACGCGAACAGATGCGCCTCAAAAGGATTTTGCACCCCCAAAAACGCCAGCAAAAATTCCGGCGCGCCAGTACGCTGCGACAAGGCGGACTCAACCAATTCTTCTTCAGCCCTCAGCCCCGCAAATCGCGCCTATCCCCGCGGCGGACGATATAGCATCTACAACTTTTTCCAACCCCGCTTCGCTGGCGGAACCAGCCTCGTCAGCCGAGCCGACGGCGGATGGGCAGCGTTCCATGGCGCGCGTCCTCGGCCTGAGAATTCGGCGCATCGTCATCGATGCCGGCCATGGCGGGCATGACTCCGGCACGCTCGGACCGGATGGCCTGGAAGAGAAAGATGTGGCGCTCGATGTTGCGTTGCGCCTTGGACATCTTTTGCATCAGCGGCTCGGCGCGGATGTCATCTACACTCGTCGCACGGACAAGTTTGTGCCGCTGGAGGAACGCACGGCAATTGCCAACCGCAACCATGCAGACCTGTTCCTGTCGATCCACGCCAACTCCAGCTCCGACCCAGAAACGCGCGGCGTGGAAACTTATTTTCTGAACTTCACCGCATCGCCGGATGCGCTGCAAGTTGCGGCCCGGGAAAACGCAATCTCCAATCGCTCCGTGCATGAGCTTTCCGATCTGGTCCGCAAGATTGCGCTGAGCGACAAGATTGATGAATCCCGGGAGTTCGCCGCTGATGTGCAGCAGTCTCTCTACAGTGGGCTTTCTTTCGGCAACGCGGGTATGCGGAATCGTGGTGTGAAGCAGGCGCCCTTTGCCGTGTTGATTGGGGCCAACATGCCGTCGATTCTCGCGGAGATTTCCTTCCTTACAAATCCGGACGATGCGAACGAGCTTACCGAACCCATCTACCGCGAACGGATCGCAGAGGCGCTATATAGCGGTGTTGCCCAGTATGTGGATGGCATGAGCGGTGTTCGTGTGGCGAAAACAGCGCAACCGGAAGCGCTTCAGGCTTCGGCTGAGTGATAGTCTGAGGCGAGAACAATGCTTCGACCCACTCTTGTCATTCGCCTGTTTGGTACGCTGCTCCTCGCGTCGGTTGCAACTCTTCCATTGTTCGCGCGTTCGAATGCCACGGCAAAAAGTGGCAAAAAAGTTAGTTCCGTTGCGGCATCCCAGCCAGCAGGATCCAGGCCGTTGCTGCCGGAAACATTTGCCGGATGGCAGCTTACCGGCACCCCTCAGGAGTCTACAAATCCGCAAGCGGCGGACGAAGGCGATGCTGCGGTGCTGCAGGAATATGGGTTTACCCGGTATGAGGCGGCAAGCTACGCTCGCGATCAGCATGCGCTGACCCTGAAAGCGATCGACTTCGGCGATGCCACCGGGGCCTTTGGAGCTTTCACATTTTATCGCCGGCCCAACATGTTGCCCGAACAGATCGGCCAGGGCGCTGCATTTGACGGAACGCGCGTACTCTTCTGGAGCGGAACGGTGTTGGTGGATGCAAAGTTCGAACGGCTGACGCCGATGTCCGCAGCCGAACTTCGCGATCTGGTCACGCAGCTTCCGCAGCCGGTCGGGAACCAGAACGCACTCCCTACGCTTCCCGGATATCTGCCTCCGCAACATTTGCAAGCGGCGACTGTGCAGTATGCGATCGGGCCTCGCTCCTATCAGCAAAGCGGCGGTGTGCTGCCCGTCGCGCTTGTGGACTTCGACCGCAGCGCTGAAGTAGTTACGGCGCAATATTACGCGTTGAATGGCATTGGAACGCTGACCATCATCAATTACCCGACACCGGAGATCGCTATCGATCGCGAGCACGCGATTCAGGCTTTCTTCGCGTCGCGCGGAACGTTGCCTGGACCATCTCACGGAACAACGCCGGGGCAGAACTCCTGGACGTCAGCCCTGGCCGATAGCAATCCGCCGGCAATCCAATCG
>JBEPVW010000109.1:0-10399 GCA_041690775.1 Acidobacteriota bacterium
AAACACTGCATAATCGTGGCGAGAGACGGTACCAACGAGCACTGATTCGTGACCCGATATAGCCGTCAAGATGTTCTGCGAATTCTCCAGGTGTCCGCCCGCCAACTGCAAGGCTGGGAGCGGGCCGGACTGGTTGACTCTCTCGAAATCTACACATTTCAGCAGCTATCTCAACTACGTAAGCTGCGGCTTTTATCGTCGCAGCGGATCCGCAGTTCTCGCATTTCAGCGTCCGTTGCAGCGATGCAGCGTGTTTCCGGCATGGCCAATCCTTTGCTGGAAGCTGGCGTGGTTTATGCCGGTTCGCGCGTCATCTTTCGCCACCAGGGATCGATTGTCGATCCATTGTCGAGACAGTTAATTTTTGACTTCGACGCTCCTGATGCCACGGGCCCGTGTACTGTTGTAGGGGCTGCTGCAAGCCAGCGGTATCGCGAATCTCAGGCAGCGGAGATTTTTTACGAAGCCGTCCGAATGGAAGACGCACAGGGCGCTGTGCGGCAGGTGGTTGAGCTTTATAGCCACGCCATCGAACTGAATCCTACGCACGCCGCCGCCCTCATCAACCTGGGAACGATTTACTATAATCAGCGGCAATACCTGCAGGCTGAAGAAGTTTATCGGCGCGCGACCGAAGCCGATCCCAACTATGCGCTGGCCTTCTTCGATCTGGGAAATTCACTGGATGAACTCCAGCGTCTGACGGAAGCGATTGAGGCTTACAGGGCGGCTATTCGCCTGGTCCCGAAATACGCAGACGCCCATTACAACCTGGCGCTTGCTTATGAAAGAACCGGCGAACAGCGCAAAGCGCTACCCCATTGGATGACCTATGCCAGGCTCGATCCGATGGGTCCATGGTCCAGCCACGCTCGCGGACAGGCCCGCCGGTTGATTGAAGCCGAACATCTGCAGATTGTCTCGCGCAGATAGGCGTAGGCCAAGGGCCGCTTGCTAAAATCAAAGCTGTCATGCCAGCCACTACAGAACTTTCTCCTGAAATTCTCGCTAAATACGAGCCGGTCATTGGGCTGGAAGTTCACGTCCAGCTGCTGACCGAAACCAAAGCCTTCTGCGGCTGTTCGACGCGTTTCGGCTCGGCCCCCAATACGCAGATCTGTCCCGTTTGTCTGGGTCTTCCGGGCGCGCTGCCGGTTCTGAATCGCCGTGCGGTGGAGTTTGCAACACTGGCCTCCATGGCGCTCCATTGCGAGGTGAATGGGACCTCCATTTTTGCGCGGAAGAATTATTTTTATCCGGATCTGCCCAAGGGGTATCAGATTTCACAATTCGACAAATCGCTCGGAGAGCATGGTTGGATTGATGTGCCCACGCCGCGGGGAACGAAGCGCATCGGAATCACCAGGCTGCACATGGAAGAGGATGCCGGCAAGAGCATGCATGATGGCTTCCACGATTCTCGCGAGCGCACCTACGTCGACCTGAACCGCTGCGGGACGCCGCTGATCGAGATCGTCAGCGAGCCGGACATTCGTTCCGCCGACGAGGCGTATGAATACCTGATTCGCATCAAGGAGATTCTGCTGTACACGGCTGTCAGCAATTGCAATATGGAGGAGGGTTCGCTGCGCTGTGACGCGAACGTCAGCATTCGTCTGAAAGGCACTGAAAAATTCGGGACTAAGGCTGAAGTCAAAAATGTGAACAGCTTCCGCTACATTCGTGCCGCCCTGGAACATGAGATCGAACGCCAAACCGAAATTGTGGAGTCCGGCGGCCGCGTGATGCAGGAAACGCGGCTCTACAACGTTGCGGAAGGCCGCACCTATCCAATGCGTTCGAAGGAGCAGGCGCACGACTATCGCTATTTTCCCGAGCCGGATTTGCCGCCTCTGATCGTCTCACCAGCGTGGCGCGAGGAGATTCGCGCGAAGATGCCGGAGCTGCCGGAAGCGCGCCGCACGCGGATGATTGCCGACTACGATATCACCGAGCAGGATGCGCAGGTGCTGACCAGCACCCGGGCGTTCGCCGATCAGTTTGAAGCGGCGGCGAAGGCGGCGAAGAGTCCGAAACGCGTAGCGAATTTGGTGCAGGGGGAACTGCTCGGACGCTTGAAGGCGGGCGGGTTGGAGTTGACGCAGTCGCCAATTTCCATGCAGGGAATTGCCAAAGCCGCAGATCTGGCCGAAAGTGGGGAGCTGTCGAGCAAGATGCTGAAGCAGCTCTTCGATCGCTGCTTCGAGACCAATGAGGATTTCAGCGTCGTCTATGAGCGGGAAAAACCGCAGCAGATCAGCGACTCCAGCGCGATTGAAAAGATGATCGACGAAGTCATCGCAGCGAATCCCAAGCAAGCGGAGCAATACCGCGGCGGCAAGAAAACCGTGTCCGCGTTCTTCGTCGGTCAGGTGATGAAGCTATCGAAGGGGCAGGCGAATCCCACGCTGCTGAACGAACTTGTGACGAGGAAACTGGATGCCTAACGAGCGGCAAATTGCGCAAGTAGTCGAAGTGACTCCCGAGAACACGGCACGAACGTACGCGGCGTTCTGCGTATTGCGCGAAAGCCGCTCGGTCATGTCCACTCCCGAAACCTTTGCTTCGTGGGTGAATGAGAAACAGCGTCCGGAGGGCTATCGAGTGGTTGCTGCATTTCTTCCGGAAACTCCGGACGCGGTTGCCGCGGCGGGGTTTCGTGTGCAGCACGAGCTTTCCAAGGCGCGTTTTTTATATGTGGATGATCTGGTGACGCTGCCCGGGCACAGGTCGAGCGGGTATGCCGGGCAGATATTCGCATGGCTTGTCGAAGAGGCCCGCCGCCTCGGCTGCGAACAACTGCATCTGGACTCAGGCCATCAACGTTACGATGCCCACCGTTTTTACCTCAAGCATGGAATGGTAATGAACGCGCACCATTTCAGTATGCATGTGGACTAACCCATCGCTTCTTAGCCAATTCTTTGGATATAAAAGGAGCCGGGATCTCTGTCGGGCGTTAAGAATGGCGCTACTTCTTTCAATTGGTCGTAATGGTTGTGGCGCAACTGGTTGAGCGCCCCAAGGATCTTCCAACTACTGTTGTGCGATAGGAATGCCTCCAGCAGGTATTGCTCATTCCAGAACCTCGCTTCATCTACCAGCCACGGCTCAAGGTAATTCTTAGGTGAGAATATGTCATGAATATGAACGATCACACCTCGGTTGAGGGTAGGCAAAATTTGAAGATATTCAAATAACACATCGCCTTGAGGTCTTATAACGTGAGACGAATCGATAAATAAGATATCGTTCGCCTCAAGCTCGGTGAAAAAGGCCAAGTCCACATCCTCGACCTTTTTTCTGATGACAGATACGCCTGCTTCCTCAAGCCATGGCATTTCGTATGGTTCCACACAAATATGTTTGCATTTGTAAGTGGGATCTTCTTCGCGATTTTTGTGAACCGCCCTTATGGCCATTAGCGTCGAGTTGCCACTGCCGATTTCAAAGATTCTTTTAGGCTTCATCAAGCGAATTAACTGATACCAATATTCGGCATCTCCAGAGCCAAACGCCCCGTTATTAAAATCGAATTGACGCGTACTGGACTCTACGGATGGTATATCTGCAAGTTCTTGAGAAAATGATAGCTTTTCAAGAATGCCCAACTGTTCCTCAACGTTCCAGTCTATTCCAGGAAGAAGCCGGTCCTGTGAGAATGGGAGTGCCTGCTTTCGATAATCAAATTGCGGCTCATAATAATGATTCCTGATTGGAAAAACTCCAACCTTCATCAAAGCATTTTTACAGCGCGGCAACCGATAAACGCCCGCCCTGCGTACGTTCTTCAGCAGCCATGCGGAGGGGTAGACAAAAGGCATCAAAAGGAGATCTGCGACCGGAAGGATTTTTAATGCCAGTTTTTTTATTGCAGACTGCCTACTCATGCCTGGATTCTCCTTGCAGTGGTTGAATGGGGGTTGCGGATCAAGTTACGCCATTGCTTCGGAAAACAGAAAATCCTTCGGCCATTGTGTCTTGAATCCATGTTCCCGCAGCAGAGTGCTCAACTGCGCCCAATGGCGAATCGAATGCAGCATGATGTGCGTGAACAGCTTGCGGCGAGACGCATGTATGGTTCCGGCGGAGACGGTCTGCAGGGCGATGACTTCCTGGAAGCCGGCGTCGTCAGCGCCGGCCAAGAACTTCCGAAGGTTCTGGATCGCCTGGGTATGGACAGCAAATAAATCGTCGAGCGAGGCTGCGGAAATCGCTTCGTATGCGATCACCTCTTGTCCGGCGAGCCGCTGGGAATGGCGCAGCTCGACAGCAAAAAGATGCCTCAGCAGGCCGCGAACGGTGCCGCTGTTATAGATGTCGCACGGCAGGGCCAGTGCGGCGTCATTGGCCGTGAACCATGCCTGCCATTTGTTCGTACTGGCTTCGTTGTCGGCCAGTAGTTCTTCGAGTGTGATTGCCGCAGTGCTCATTGTTTGTCCTTTTGCAGCGCGCGGTAAGCGATGTCGCGCCGGTAATAAATTCCCTCAAAATAAATCTTGTCGAGCGCCGCATACGCGTGGTCGCGAGCTTTCTGCAATGTGTCGGCGATTGCCGTGACGGCGAGCACGCGTCCGCCGGATGTAACCAGCGCTCCGTCTGCGATTGACGTTCCAGAATGAAAGATGGTGATGCCTTCTCCCTGCGAAGCCTCTTCTAGTCCGGTGATGGGATGGCCCGCTTTGAAGCTGCCGGGATAACCGGCGGAAGCAGCGATGACGGTGACCGACGGTTGCGGACGCCACTGCAAATCCACGGCATTCACATGGCCATCGATTGCGGCCTCCATCGCATCAAACATGCCGCCGCCCAGCAGCCGCGGCAGAATGGCCTGGGTCTCCGGATCGCCGAATCGCGCGTTGAATTCGAGCACCATTGGCCCCCGCGCCGTCATCATCAGACCGCAATACAGTACCCCGATAAAGGGCGATCCTTCAGCGGCCATGCCATCGATGGTTGGTTGCGCGACATGCGTCATCAGCCAGTCGAGCATCTCCGGCTCAAGCAGTTCATCGGTCGAGTACACCCCCATGCCGCCCGTGTTTGGGCCAGTGTCGCCTTCGCCGATGCGTTTATGGTCCTGCGCGGCGGTCAATGGCAACACATGGGTACCGTCGGCTAAAACAAGCAATGATATTTCTTCACCTTCCAGAAATTCTTCAAGTACTACTTTATGCGGAGTATCTCCCAAAAGCTTGCCAGTCAAAATCTGCTCGGCAATCTCTGCTGCTTCTTCTTTTGATTGGCAGATTACAACCCCTTTTCCGGCAGCCAGGCCATCGGCCTTCACCACGAGCGGAGCCGTAAAATGCGCCAGCGC
This sequence comes from Acidobacteriota bacterium, assembly GCA_041690775.1. Taxonomy (GTDB): domain Bacteria; phylum Acidobacteriota; class Terriglobia; order Terriglobales; family Acidobacteriaceae; genus JAKAAZ01. The sequence continues at coordinate 5,321 of JBEPVW010000109.1, forward strand.
CTCAGGAATTTCTTCCGCCGACTGGCAGACCGCATAGTGCGCCGTAGGGAGGTTATAGCGCTGCATGAATTCCTTGGCGAAGGCCTTGCTGGTTTCAAGCATCGCCGCGCGCAGGGTCGGTCCGAAAACGCGCATGCCGCGGCGCGTCAGCTCATCGACCAGACCGAGGCTGAGCGGTACTTCCGGACCGACGACTATCAGGTCGGGCTGCTCGCTGACGGCCACGCGGACCAGATCGACAAGGTCTTTCTGATTGACGGGCACGCAGCGGGCGAGCGCTGCAATGCCGCCGTTGCCGGGAGCGCAGACAACCTCCTGAACTTTGGGAGACTGGCGAATGGCCCAGACCAGTGCGTGTTCACGACCGCCTCCGCCAATGACGAGAACTTTCATACGTAAGCTTGCTCCTTGATATAAAGAGAGATTATCAGTCCAGTGAATAGCCGGTTGTGAAAGACCGTTCGCATCCAATTAACTGCAATGGGCGATCCTTACAATTTGCGGCGTTTTGTAGATGCGCAAAACCCGATATTCGAGCAGGTATGCGCTGAATTGCGCCAGGGAAGAAAAATGGGGCATTGGATGTGGTTTATCTTCCCGCAAATCCGAGGACTGGGTACCAGCGAAACCGCTCAATATTTCGCCATTTCATCCTGCTATGAAGCGAAGGCATATCTGAAGCATCCGATCCTGGGGCCTGGATTGCTTGAATCCACCCGGCTGGTCACGCTCATCCAGGGAAAATCGATCGAACAGATTTTCGGCTACCCTGACAATCTCAAGTTCAAATCTTCAATGACATTGTTTGCTCATGCCACTGGAGGAAACGAAGTTTTTCTCAAACCTCTGAATATCTATTTCGACGGCGAGTACGATCAGCAAACTCTCGACCGGCTGTAGTGACGAGCCGCAACACAGAATGCTGTTTCGCGGCCGATGTCAGCTGTTAAAAAGCTTTCATATGTGAGATTGCGTCGTGTTTTCTAAATAAAAGTTTTGTGGAGGAGTGAATTCCATGTACGCATCTGTCACCCGCTTGCGCATCCGTTCGGTCATATATATGCCCAAATTTACGTGGGGAAATTTTCTCGCGAAGCGCTACGCGGAACGCGCGCCAGGATTTTTCGGAGGCAGGCTTCTAATTGACGCGAACCGTACATTCTGGACGTTGACGGTGTGGGAAACAGAGCAGGCGATGAAAAAATTCCGCGGCTCGGGGTCACATGCCCGCGTGATGCCGCAACTGCAGCGCTGGTGTGACGAGGCCTCCTACGCGCACTGGATTACCACGAATATGAATGTACCCACGTGGCCAGAAGCCTATACGCATCTGGTGGAGGACGGCAGGCTGTCGCGTGTGGCCAACCCGTCGGATAGGCACAACGCTCGTCAATTCGCCGAACCCCGATTGAAGCCATTGATTGGAACAGATCTGAAACCTTCCCGCTCGGACATTAAGTCTTCGGCATAAGGATGGCCTTCGCCAACTACCTTGCCGGCCGCTCTGTGACCGAAGTGGCGCGACACCTTGGAGTCACACGACCTACGCTTTGAGTCTGTCAGCCAATTCTTGGTAGCTCCGCGACGGATACCGCTAATGAGCTCTTTATTTTTATAACCCTCCAGCGATACCATAGGGGAAGACGGCATTCGCCTGCCGGACCGTTATGCTCTTCGTGCCCAAGATCGTCTTCCTGAAACGTTGGCACCGCGGCAAGGCTGATCGCGGATAGATGCTGCTGCATTTTTCATCGTATTGACGCAGTCGTAAAATTATTGCGACAGACTTCCTGACTCGTCGGGCACTGGCACTAGGCCTGCCCGCCACGCCTTTTTCTTAGGAGCTATCACCATGGACAGTTTTGGCAGCCGGGCACAATTGAAATCCGGCAATCGTACCTATGAAATTTTTCGACTCAACCCGCTTGAAAAACACGGCGTTTCTCTCAACAGCTTGCCTTACTCCCTGCGTATTCTGCTGGAAAACCTGTTGCGGCACGAAGACGGCAAGAGCGTCACTGCGGACGACATCAAATTTCTGGCGAACTGGGACGCCAACGCCGAGCCGTCGCGGGAAATTGCCTATATGCCGGCCCGCGTGTTGATGCAGGACTTTACCGGCGTGCCCGCGGTGGTCGATCTGGCCGCGATGCGGGATGCCATGCGCGCGCTGGGCGGCGACCCGGAAAAGATCAATCCGCTGCAGCCAGCGGAGTTGGTCATCGACCACTCCGTGCAGGTCGATCAGTACGGCACCGGCGACTCTTACGAGATCAACTCCTTGATGGAGTACCAGCGCAATGTGGAGCGGTATGCGTTTTTGAAGTGGGGGCAGACGGCGTTCCGCAATTTTTCGGCGGTGCCGCCGGGCATGGGAATCTGCCATCAAGTGAATCTTGAGTATCTGGCACGGGTAGTATTCACCACGCAGCCGGATGCCAATGGCGTTGTGCAGGCGTACCCCGACACGTTGGTGGGCACTGATTCCCACACCACGATGATCAATGGCCTCGGCGTGCTGGGATGGGGCGTCGGCGGAATCGAGGCCGAGGCTGCGATGCTCGGACAGCCTGTGTCCATGCTGCTTCCACAGGTAGTGGGCTTTAAGCTGGCGGGCAAACTGCGGGAAGGCACCACGGCGACCGACCTTGTGCTGACTGTGACGGAGATGCTGCGCAAGCACGGTGTCGTCGGCAAGTTTGTGGAGTTTTATGGCGCCGGCATCAGCGAGCTATCGCTGGCGGATCGCGCCACCATCGGCAACATGGCACCGGAATATGGCGCGACATGCGGGATTTTTCCGGTGGATGGGGAGACGTTGCGCTATTTGCGACTGACGGGCCGCAGCGAAGAGCATATCGCGCTGGTCGAGGCGTATTACAAAGAGCAGGGGCTGTTCCACACGCCGGATGCGGCGGAGGCGAAATACTCCGCTACGCTGTCGCTCGACCTTGCTACCGTCGAGCCGAGCGTGGCCGGCCCGAAGCGTCCGCAGGACCGTGTGCGACTCAGCGAGGTCGGGGCCAGCTTCAAGAAGCAACTGCCCGCACTGAAAGGGCCGACTGCGAATGCCAGCTCCGAACGCCAGGTGCAGCGCTGGGATGGCGAGGGTGGTACGCCCGCTGCGAATGGAAATAGCAATGCGAAAGGAATGCCGGAGCCTGGCCGAGCCGTCCCTGTGCTGGAGAGGTTCGGGCTGGAAGTGGACAATTACCTGGATGACGGCTCGATCGTTATTGCCGCGATCACCAGCTGCACCAACACGTCGAATCCGTCAGTAATGCTGGCGGCTGGGCTGCTCGCGAAGAAGGCAGTGGAAAAAGGTCTCTGCGTGCCGCCGTGGGTGAAGACATCGCTGGCGCCGGGGTCCCGTGTGGTGACTGACTATTACAAGAAGGCCGGCCTGATGCCGTATCTCGACAAGCTGCGCTTCAATGTGGTCGGCTACGGCTGCACCACCTGCATCGGCAACTCGGGCCCGCTGCCGCCGGACGTTGCCAAATCGATCGATGACCATGGCCTTGTGGCTGTGTCCGTGTTGAGCGGCAATCGGAATTTTGAAGGCAGGATCAATTCCGATGTGCGGGCAAATTATCTGATGTCGCCGCCGCTGGTGGTGGCGTATGCGCTGGCCGGCCGCATCGATCATGATTTCGACCGCGATCCCCTCAGCAAGGGCGGACAAGGCCAGCCGGTCTATCTGCGCGACATCTGGCCGTCGCAACAGGAAGTGCAGACGGCACTGGCCAGCTCGATCGACTCCGACATGTTTCGCAAGCAGTACTCCACGGTTAGCGATGGCGACAGCAACTGGCAGAATTTGAAATTTCCTACCGGCAACACCTACGGCTGGGAGAGTGACTCGACCTACATCCGCAAAGCGCCGTATTTCGACGGCATGAAGTCCACGCCCGAAGCCGTCGAAGACATTCGCGGTGCGCGGGTTCTGGCAGTGCTGGGCGACAGCGTGACCACGGACCATATTTCCCCGGCGGGATCAATCAAACTGAATGGTCCGGCAGGGAAGTACCTGACCGAGCACGGCGTCAAGCCAGCCGACTTCAACAGCTACGGCTCGCGTCGCGGAAACCATGAGGTGATGGTGCGCGGAACGTTTGCCAATGTGCGGCTGCGCAATAAGCTCGCGCCCGGAACGGAAGGCGGCGTGACCCGCCTGCTGCCCGAAGGCGAGCCGATGAGCATCTTTGACGCATCGGTGCGTTACGCCGAGCGCAAGACACCTTTGATTATTTTGGCGGGCAAGGAGTACGGCTCCGGCTCTTCGCGCGACTGGGCCGCCAAGGGACCGAAGCTGCTGGGCGTCAGCGCCGTCATCGCGGAAAGCTTTGAACGGATTCATCGCTCGAACCTGGTAGGCATGGGCATATTGCCGCTGCAATTTGAAGCTGGCCAGAACGCCGAGTCGCTCGGATTGACGGGCGAAGAGGTGTTCGATATCCCCGGTTTGAAGGTGATGTTGGATGCGAAGTTTGCCAATGGCCGCAAGGTGTTGGTGAAGGCAACATCGGCGGACGATAAGCAGAAGGAGTTTTCCGCGACCGTGCGCATCGACACTCCACAGGAAATTCTCTACTACCAACACGGCGGCATCCTGCTCTACGTGCTGCGGCAACTGGCGGCTAAAGCGTAGCGCTTTTCCGCCCAAAACACAAAGGCCCGGAGCAATCCGGGTCATCTGCTTTGCCGGAGAATTTCGCACTCCTACATTTGTATTCGTGGAGTGCCACGGCCAGTTTTTTCGACTGGTATAATTTGCAGAATCCCATGGCTTCACTAAGGATTTTGGGAACGGCCGCGCACTGGAATCATTCGCTTTCGTGTTTTTTCGATGAAGGGGATTCTGACGGGTATGCCTGCCAGCTTGGCCTAGCAGATTCTGACCCGTCCTCCCATCAACCGCCGCTCTTGCCACGAACATCAAATCCTTCTGCAAATCTAATTGATCGCGCTCGGATATATGGTCGACTTTAAGCGGTCGTTTGCAAAAGCGCATGAAAAGGGTCTGAGCGACGCTGCGTCGGCCCACCTCGATGCGATCCGAGGTCTTGCAGCGATAAC